>NZ_BAABBA010000010.1:0-186944 GCF_039537705.1 Georgenia daeguensis | reverse complement strand
GATTCCGCGCGACCCGCACGACGTCGTCGCGGAACTCCTTGGGGTATGGCTTAGGCACGGTGCACATCCTTCCAGTGGCACCCTGCGGCACCACAGATCAGATGTCACCTATCCGTGCAGCAGACCCGCACATCACCAGGGTAGTGGGCTACCTACTCCGAAACCCGAGGTGCCACACGGCGGGCGCGGCGGTCGCTCCCCATGCCATTGAGCGCTCCCAGTTTCGTCGTCGCCCAAGCGTTCGCTCTGGCGGAGGCCGCCTGAAGTTCGGCCTCCCGGAAACAGGCCACGGGGTCGCCAGGCAGGTCCCAGTACCAGAGCAGGCAGGCGAGGGGCACAGGGCCGAGGTTCACTAGGGCCCTGTACTGCCCGAACCCAGCAGGCGGCAGCCTCCTTCGACGCGGCGGTTACGGCAAGGATGAACGTCCTCGTCTTCGGAGGAGAGAACCCCGCGATCGCTCATATCTCACCTCACGACGCGACGCGGCCGTAACATCGCGTGCCAGACCACAATCGAAGAGGATCCGCCGCTGAGTATGGCTGAGCGGGCGAAGGTTATCGATGAGATCCAGAACCGCGCCGAAGCGGCTGGATTGGCAATTGAGCGGTCCGGTTTAGATGCTGACGGCGACCCAGACGATGAGAAGATCTCCATCGATCTTTCGAACGGGCGGAGATGTTGTGCGCCGGTCTTGGGCTACACCTGCGCAAGCGCTTTCCGGATCCGCTTCTCGGAGACCTTCACCGGCGTGCCAAGCTGCTGGGCGAAGAGGCTGACGCGCAGCTCCTCGATGAGCCAGCGCACCTCCTCCAGGGTGGCGTCACGGGCAGGGTCGGGGGCGAGCCGGTCGGACGCGTCTACGGCTGCCTCGTAGGCGTCCTCCAGCTCCCCGACCGTCCACGCCAGGTTCGCGTCCTGGTGGACATTCTGCTGGGCGCGCTCGATCCGCCGCTGGGCGGCCCGGAGGTAGCGCGGCAGGTGCACGAGCCGCTCCGGCGGGGTTGCCGAGACGAAGCCCGGCCGCACCAGCCTGGCCACCTGGTCGCGCACGTCGGTGAGCGTGTTGAGCAGGAACATCGACGTCGCGCCCTTGATCGTCGCCTCGAGCTCGCGGTGGGCGTCGAGCGTCGCGACGACCTGCCGGATCACCTGGTGCACGCGCTCCTCCAGGTGGGCGCGCACGTGGGCCACCAGCTCGCCGTACGCGCCGGCCTCGCGCACCTGGCGACCACCGTGGCCCGCGGTCCACTCGTCCACCAGCGCCCCGACAGCGGCGAGCTGGACGTCCGCCACGAGCGCCTCGGTGCTCGGGTAGGGGCTGGCCGCGAGCGTGAGGGCCTCCTTGCCGGTCCACCGGGTGGTGATGCGCTGGACGTTCAGGGCGGTCTCGACGAGCACGAGGCGGCGCAGGCCCAGGCGGTGGGCGCGCACCTGCTCGGAGGCGTCGGCGAGGACGCGCAGGGCCACGGTCGGGGCGGTGCGCGGGGAGCCGCCGCCCTTGCCACCCTTGCCGCCGCCCTTCGCGCCGCCGCCCTTCGCCGTCGCGCCGCCCCCGGCGGCGGTCACCTCGACGAGCGCCGGGTACCCGCGGACCACGAGCCCGTGCGGCCCGGTGGACTCCACCTGCCTCGGGATTACCCCGCCCGGCACGTCCGGCCAGGTGGTGAGGTTCTCCTGCTCGGGCAGCAGCGCGGAGACACCGGCGGTGCCGCCGTCGGGCGAAGAGCCGGCCGCGAGGCCGCCAGTGCCGCCCGGGTGCCTGCCGCGACCGCCGTCGCCCGAGGCACCGGCGGGAAGTTCCGTGGTGCGACCCGAGCGGGCCGCGGCCTCCTCCATCGCGATCCGCACCGCTCCGCGCACGGCCGAGCTGACGGCGCGCTGCGTCTGCGGCGCGAGCTCGCGCTGCAGGGCCACGAGACTCTTGCCCTCGGACAGCACCGCGCCGCGCTCGGAGAGCACCCGGAAGGTCACGCGCAGGTGGTCCGGGAGCTTCTCCTCGTCCCAGGCGTCGTCCGGGATCTCCACGCCACGCAGCGTGCGCACCGCCGTCGCGAACGCCTCGTGGTACGACGGCGCGCCGGGCGGCGCCGGGGCGACCTCCGGCCACGCCGGCAGCAGCCCGACAACCTGCGCCGCGACGTCGGGCGCCGGCACCAGCTGGACCCGCGTCTTCTTCGGCAGCGCACGGATCGTCGCGGTGGCGAGCTCGAGGGCGAGGCCCGGCACCATCCAGTCGAAGCCGTCCGGCCGCAGCCGCCCCAGGACCTCCACCGGCACGTGCACGGTGACGCCGTCCGCGTGGCTGCCGGGCTCGAACTGGTAGGTCAGCGGGAGGGTGAGGTCGCCCTGGCGCCACGTGTCCGGGAAGTCCGCCCCGGAGACGGCCCCGGCGTCCGGGACCAGCAGGTCCATCGTGAACGTGAGCAGCTCGGGGTCCTCGCGGCGGGCCTTCTTCCACCACGAGTCGAAGTGCCGGGCGGAGACGACGTCGTCGGGGATCCGCTCGTCGTAGAAGTCGAACAGCCCGTCCTCGTCGAGCACGAGCCCGCGGCGGCGCGCCCGGTTCTCGTACTCCCCGGCCTCGGCCAGGAGCTCACGGTTGCGGGCGTAGAACTCGTGGTGGGTGCGCCACTCGCCGCCCACGAGGGCGTGCCGGATGAACATCTCGCGGGCGAGCTCGCGGGCGGTGACCTCGCCGAGGGGGAGGTCGCCGAGCCGGCCGAGGAGCACGTTGCGGTCGGCCACCAGGGTCATGCCGTAGAGCAGCACCTTCTCCTTGACCATGGCCGCGCCCTGCTTGGTCGACCAGTACGGCTCGGAGTAGGAGCGCTTGACCAGGTGCGCCGCGAGCGGCTCGACCCACTCGGGCTGGATCCGCGCCACGGTGCGCGCGAACAGCCGCGAGGTCTCCACCAGCTCGGCGGCCATCACCCAGGCGGGCGTCTTCTTCGCCAGGCCGGAGCCGGGCCAGACGATGAACCGGGTGCCGCGCGCGCCGGCGTACTCGCGGCGCCGCTCGTCGTAGGAGCCGAGGTTGGACAGCAGCCCCACCAGCAGCGACTGGTGCAGGGCGTCGGCGCTCACCGCGTCCGCGGACCGCCCGACGGCCACCACCGCCCGTGCGGTGTCCGGCCGGCCGTCCGGCGTCTTCTCCGCCGTCGCCGCGATGTCGCCCTCGTGCGGCAGGGCGATCGGCTTCATGGTCAGCCCGAGCGGCTTCGCCAGCTGGCGCAGCTGGGCGACGACGTCCTGCCACTCGCGCACGCGCAGGTAGTTGAGGAACTCCGCGCGGCACAGGCGGCGGAACGCCGAGCCGGAGAGGTCGCGCTGCTGCGTGCGCAGGTAGCGCCAGAGGTTGAGGTAGGCGAGGAAGTCCGACGTCGGGTCGGTGAAGCGGCGGTGCTTCTCGTCGGCGGCCTGCTGGTGCTCGGCCGGCCGCTCGCGCACGTCTTGCACGCTCAGCGCCGCGACGATGACCATGACCTCGGCGGCGCAGCCGTTGCGCTGGGCCTCGAGCAGCATCCGACCGAGCCGCGGGTCGATGGGCAGCTGGGCGAGCTGGCGCCCGACGGCGGTGAGCCGCCTGCGCGGGTCGCTCGCCTCGGGGTCGAGGGCACCGATCTCGTGGAGGAGCTGCACGCCGTCGCGCACGGCCCGGGTGTCCGGCGGGTCGACGAACGGGAACCGCGCGATGTCGCCCAGGTTCAGGGCCGCCATCTGGAGGATGACGGAGGCCAGGGAGGTGCGGAGGATCTCCGGCTCGGTGAACTCGGGCCGCGAGGCGAAGTCGGACTCGGAGTACAGCCGGATCGCGATACCGTCCGCCACACGCCCGCAGCGGCCCGAGCGCTGGTTGGCGCTGGCCTGGGAGATCGGCTCGATCGGCAGGCGCTGGACCTTGGTGCGGTTGGAGTAGCGCGAGATCCGGGCGGTGCCCGGGTCGATGACGTACCGGATGCCGGGCACCGTCAGCGAGGTCTCGGCGACGTTCGTGGCGAGCACGATGCGGCGCGTCGTGTGGTGCTCGAAGACGCGGTGCTGCTCCGCCGAGGACAGCCGCGCGTACAGCGGCACGACCTCGACGGCGTCGGGCGCGTGCCCGGACCCCTTGGCGGTGCCCGGCGCGAGGTAGCGCGGGCCGAGGTGCTCGGCGAGCGCGACGTGGGTGTCGCGGATCTCGCGCTCGCCGGAGAGGAACACGAGGATGTCGCCGGGCCCCTCGGCCATCAGCTCGTCGGCCGCCATCGTGATGCCGGTGACCTGGTCGATCGGCTCCTCGCGGGCGCCGCTGCCGCCGCCGACCATGCCCTTACTGCCCGTTCTCGGGGCCGTACGGGCACTTAGGGCATTCTCGGCCCCTCCGTTGTCGGTGGAGTCCTCGTCGGCGTCGGGGACGAGGGGCCGGTACCGCAGCTCGACGGGGTAGGTGCGCCCGGACACCTCGACCACCGGCGCCGGCCGGACCGGCCCGCCGTCGGGGCGCCCGCCCTCCCGCTCGCCGAAGTGGGCGGCGAAGCGTTCGGAGTCGATCGTGGCGGAGGTGATGATGAGCTTGAGGTCCGGACGCCTCGGGAGCAGCTGGGCGAGGTAGCCCAGCAGGAAATCGATGTTCAGGCTCCGCTCGTGGGCCTCGTCCACGATGATCGTGTCGTACCGGCGCAGCAGCGGGTCGCGCTGGACCTCGGCGAGCAGGATGCCGTCGGTCATCAGCTTGACCAGCGTGGTTCCGGAGACCTCGTCGGTGAAGCGCACCTGGTACCCGACCGCGCCGCCCATCTCCACGCCGAGCTCCTCGGCGATGCGCTCGGCGACCGTGCGCGCCGCGATCCGGCGCGGCTGGGTGTGCCCGATCAGGCCGGTGATCCCGCGGCCGAGCTCCAGGCAGATCTTCGGGATCTGCGTGGTCTTGCCCGACCCGGTCTCGCCGGCGACGATCACCACCTGGTGGTCGCGGATGGCGGCGGCGATCTCCTCGCGGCGCGCCGAGACGGGCAGCTGCTCGGGGTAGGTGATGCGGGGGAGCGCGGCGCGGCGGGCCTCGAGCTGGGCCGCGGTGAACGGCCGGAACCCGCCTCGGCCGCGCCGCTCGCCGTCGCGGCGCTCGCCGTCTCCACGCTCGCCGGTGGGCCGTTGGCCCTGGCGCCGCTCGCCGTCTCCACGCTCGCCGGTGGGCCGCTGGCCCTGGCGGCGCTCGTCGCCGCCGCCCTCGTCGGTGGGCGCCTCACCCGGGCGGCGCTCGGGCTCACCCTCCGGACGCCGTGGGCCCCCACCGCGGCGGCCGCCCCGGCGCCGCCGATCGCCGGCCGGCCGCGCTCCGCCACCGTCCGCACCACGCCGGCTGGGGCCGTCACCGCCCGTGCGGGTCCCCGGCTCCGCTCGCGCGTCACCGGTCGGCTGTCCCGACGGCGCAGCCTGCGTCGTCGTCGCGTCGTCCCGGTCCGTGCTCACGATCCCCCATTGTCACCGATGCGCACCGGCGGTTCTCGCCAGCGACTTCGTGAGACCCGGCGTGCACCGATCGGACAGTCAGGCGCCGGCCTGGACCGTCTCGGGCTCGGGCGCCTCGACCGTCTTGCGCCGGGCGGTCTGGACGGCCTCGAGCTCGGGGGCCTGGACCGTCTCGCGCCGGGGCGCGGTCCGGAAGCGGCGACGGTACTGCTGCGGGCTCAGGCCGCGCACGCGCCGGAGGTGGTGGCGCAGCGTGGCGGCGTTGAGGAACCCGACGTCCGCGGCGATCTGGTCCACCGACCGGTCGGTCTGCTCGAGCAGCTGCTCCGCTCGGTGCACGCGCTGGGCGGTGATCCAGGCGTGGGGCGTCGTCCCCGTCTCGGCGCGGAAGCGGCGGGCGAAGGTGCGCGGGGACATCGCGGAGCGCGCGGCCAGCTCCTCGACCGGCAGCTCCTCCTGGAGGTGCTCGACGATCCACGTCAGGACCGGCCCGAGGGTCTCGCCGTCGCACTGGGGGACGGGGTTGTCGATGAACTGGGCCTGCCCACCCTCGCGCTGCGGCGGGACCACCATGCGGCGGGCCACCAGGCTGGCCGCGGCGGCGCCGAACTCCTCGCGCCACAGGTACAGGCTCGCGTCGATGCCGGCGGCGGTGCCCGCGCTGGTGAGGACCCGCTCGTCCTCGACGTAGAGGACCTCGGGCACCACCTCGGCGCGGGGGAAGCGGGCCGCGAGCTCGTCGGTCTGCATCCAGTGCGCCGTGCACCGTCGCCCGTCGAGGAGGCCCGCCTCGCCGAGCACGAACGCGCCCGAGCACACGGACATCACGCGGGCGCCGCGCTCGTGGGACTCGCGCAGGGCGTCCAGCACCTCGGGCGGCACCGGGGCGTTGCGCGGCACGGCCGGGACGACGACGAGGTCGGCAGACCGCACCCGGTCCAGGCCGTGGTGCACCTGCAGCTCGAAGCCCATGGAGGTGCGCACCGGTCCGGGCTCGGGCGTGACGACGGCGAGGTCGAACGTGGGCAGGCCCATGTCGGTGCGGTCGACGCCCCAGGCCTCGCAGACGACGCCCAGCTCGAACGGAGACACGCCGTCGTAGACGATCACCACCACGTCGCTGATCACGTGATCCATCCTCCCACAACGTTGGCAGAAAATCGATGGGAACCGGCATTCCTGCCACTGGTGGCAGGAGATGGCCGGGCGCAGGATTTCTGCCATGGGCGTCGCGCCGGTCCGAGTTCGACCGCGGAGCGCCGCCTCAGAAAAAGAGGCGACATCAGAGAGACGACGGCGTCAACTGGCGACGTCGACCAGTTGGGAACAAGGAGAAGGACGATGGAGCCCTACGTCGGGCACCCGCACGAAGTGATCGGCCGCATCCGTCTGGACGAGGCCCTCGCCAACGCAGAGCTCGCGCGGCTGCTGCGCGAGCAGCCGGACCGCGTGGTCCGCCGGCCGAGCCTGTTCGCCCGCCTGGCCGCGCACCTGCGCGCGCGGTCCGCGGGTCTCGAGACCGCCCGGGCCCGGGTCGCCTCGGCATCCGCCCGCGCGTCCGCCGGGCAGGCGTCCCTCGGTGTGCTCGATCGCTGAGACCACCGCCGCGCGCCCGGCCCCGAGCCGGGCGGACGAGGTCGAGGTTCTGGTCACCACAGGCGCTCGCGCCGACCAGAACCTCGACCTCGTTCATGCGCGCCCGCCGGCAGAGCGGCGGACCCACCACCGTGCGGCCCCGGACCGGCAACCCCGAGACGGGCACCGTCGATGAACCTGACCGCGCCGTACTCTGCAGCGATGACCGGCGAGGCGCGGCGCACCAGCGGACCGCTGGTCGTGCTGCTCGGTGCTCTCACCGCCCTCGGCCCGCTGACGATCAACCTGTACCTGCCCGCGTTCCCCGTGATCTCGCGCGAGTTCGGGGTCGGGCAGGGGGAGGTGCAGCTGACGATGACGGCGGCGCTCGTCGGCATCGCCATCGGCCAGCTCGTGCTCGGCTCCGTCTCCGACGCCGCCGGGCGGCGCGCGCCGCTCATGGTCGCCTACGGCGGCTACGCCGTCGTCTCCCTCGGCATCGCCGCCTCCGGTGACGTGACCCTCCTCCTGGCGCTGCGGCTCCTCCAGGGCCTGCTCGGCTCGGCCGGGATGGTGATCGCGCTCGCCGTCGTGCGCGACACCTCCGAGGGGATCGCCGTCGGCCGCACGATCTCCCGGCTCATGCTGGTCGTCGGCGTCGCGCCCGTGCTCGCCCCGGCGCTCGGCTCCCAGCTGCTGCTGGTCGGGTCCTGGCGGCTGCTGTTCGTGGTGCTGGCCGCGCTCGCGGCGGTGCTCGTCGTGCTCGTGGCGCTCGTCCTGCCGGAGTCCCTGCCGCCGGAGCTGCGGCGCCGCGGCGGCACCCGCTCGGCCGCCCGGAGCTACCGGACGCTGCTCGGCGACCGCACCTTCCTCGGGCTCGTCCTGGTCGCCGGCCTGGCGATGGCGGGCCAGTTCACCTACGTCACCGCCTCCGCGTTCGTCTTTCAGGAGACCTACGGCCTCAGCGCCCAGCAGTACGGGGTGCTGTTCGGGGTCTGCGCGGTGACCGTCACCCTCGGCACGCAGGTCACCGGCTTCCTGCTCGGCCGGGCCCGCGGGACCCGCATCGCCGGCGTCGCACTCGCCGTGGCCCTGGGCGGGGCGGTGGGCATCGCCGTCGTCGCCCTGACGGTCGGGACCGGGCCCGGGCGGCTGTGGGCGCTGCTCGTGGTGCTCCTGCCGACGATCGGCGCGATCGGCATGCTGATCCCCGCCATCCCGGGCATCGCCCTCGCCCGGCAGACGCACGACGCCGGGAGCGCGGCCGCCCTCATCGGCGCCTCCCAGTTCGGGATGGCCGCCCTCGGCGCGCCGCTGTCGGGCGTGCTGGGCGGTTCGGTCCTCGCCATGGGCGGGGTGATGGTCGTCGCGTTCGCGCTCGCCGGGGCGACGCTGCTCGCCGTTGCCCGCCGCGAGCGGGAGCTGTAGGCGTTCACGCGGACAGGGGTGCGCGCAGCCACGCAGGCGGTCCCTGCGGCGGGACAGGGGCCCGTGACGGAATAGCGGCGCGGTCGGTCATGGTTGACCTGCCCGGCAACGACCGTGCCGAGCCGTCCCGAACCCAGGAGATCCCCGCGCATGAGCCTCACGATCGACCACGACGCCGTGCGGTGGTCCGCCCCGGCCGGGAGCCGGGCCGGCCGCCCGCTCCTCGTCCTCCTCCACGGCTACGGCTCGGACGAGCGCGACCTGTTCGGCCTCGTGCCGCACCTGCCGGACGACGCCGTCGTCGCCTCCCTCCGCGGCCCGGGCTCCAACCGTTCCGGGTACGAGTGGTTCCCCCTCGACGGCGAGCTCGCCGGGGAGCTCGGTCACCGCCGGACGCCGACGACCGACCGTCTGCGCGAGGAGGGCACGAACGCCGCCGCGGCGGCCGTGCGCGAGTGGCTGGCCGGGCTGGAGGAGGCGCCGGGTGCCGTCGGGCTCCTCGGGTTCTCCCAGGGCGGCGCCGTCGCCCTCCAGGTGCTCCGGCAGGACCCCGACGCGGCGGACCACGTGGTGATCCTCTCCGGCTTCGTCGCCCCCGGCGACCTCCCCGGCGACGAGGTCCTCGCCGCGCGCCGCCCGCCCGTGCTCTACGCCCGGGGCGCGGCCGACCCGGTCATCGCGCCCTTCCTCGTCGCCCGCTCCGACGAGTGGCTGCCCGCCCACACGGACGTCACCACCCACGTCTACCCCGGGCTCGGGCATGGGATCTCCATGGACACCCTCCGGGACGTCCGGGCCTTCCTCGAGGCGCGGTACGCGGGCTGACCCCGGCGTCCCCCGACCGAGGGGACCGAGCGCCCGGGACCGGGGCGCAGGGCCAGGACGAGCCCGCCCGAGCGCTCCCGAGCGGGCGCAGCGGCTGGGACACTGCAGCCATGGAGACCACCGCGCCGAGCGACGACGCCCTCGAGCTGTTCTGGGCCGAGGCCCGGAAGGTCGCCGGGCTGACCCGGCTCGCCTCCGTCATCGGGGTCGGCGCCACGGAGTCGCTGACGCCGCCGGCGTGGTCCTTCGGCGACAGCGCCGAGATGGCGGACGAGCTCCTCGGCCAGGTCCTGGCCGGGACGAAGACGGCGACGTCGAGCGCCCGGTGGGAGTGGGAGGCCGACGGCGAGTCCCTGCCCGAGCCCGGTGACCTCGCGATCGTCTGCGACGGCTCCGGCGAGCCGCGGGCGCTCGTGCGCACCGTCGCCGTCGACGTCGTGCCCTTCGACCAGGTGCCCGCCGAGCACGCCGCCGCCGAGGGGGAGGGTGACGGCTCGCTCGAGTCGTGGCGGCGGGACCACGACGCCTACTTCACCGCGGCCCTCGCCCGGGTGGGCCGCGCCTTCGCGCCCGACATGCCCGTGGTGCTCGAGCGTTTCGAGCTCCTCCACCCGCGGCCGCGGCGACGCCGGTAGCCGGGTGCTCCGCCGGCGCCCGTTCGGCCGGGACCGGGGCCGTCCCGATGCTTCAATGACCGCGTGCGCGTGATCGGGTGGGTCCTCGTCCTGGTGCTGGGCGCGGCCGCGGTGCTCACGCTCAACCCCGAGTGGCTCGCCCGGGTCGATCCCGACTGGGCCGGGCTGACCACGGCCTACCCGTTCTCGCAGCTCTTCGCGCTCCGCGCGCTGCTCGCCGTGGCCTTCGCCGTCGTCGCCGCCGTCGTGCTGGTGGTCGGCGTGGTCCGGCGCAGGTGGTTCCACGGCGGGACGCGCACCCTTCTGCTCGGCGTCGTGCTCGCCGTCGTCGCCGGCGGGCACGGCTGGGTCCTGGTGGACCGGGGCCTGTCCAACCCCGCCGAGCTCCCCGCGGACCGTGGCCTGCGGCCTGCCGACCCGGGCGACGGCACCCTCACCGTCGTCGCCTACAACACCCGGGAGGGCCGCACCGGCGTGGGCGACGTCACCGCGACGGCGGAGGACACCGGTGCCGACGTCCTCGTGCTGAGCGAGACCTCGGCCGAGCTGGCCCAGGACGTCGCGTCCCGCCTCGCGGGCGAGGACGAGACGTTCCAGGTCTTCATGGCCACCGGCGGGCCGGAGGGCATCGGGGACACCGGCTCCACCGCGATGCTGGTCTCGACCACGCTCGGCGAGTACGTCCAGGTGCCCGGCCCTGCCACCGAGCGCGGGGCGGTGCGCGCCGAGCCGGCGTCCGGCGTCGGGCCGGTGCTGGTGGGCGTCCACGCGATGCCGCCCGTGCGGGAGACCCACGACCAGTGGCTGGTCGACATCGACGCCGTCATGGACCTGTGCGGGAGCCGCGGCCCTGACGGGATGATCCTGGCCGGCGACCTCAACACCACCCTCGACCACGCCCCGATGCAGGACCTCGGCCGCTGCACCGACGGCTCGGTGGAGGCCGGCGTCGGCGGCCTGGCCACCTGGCCCGCCCAGCTGCCCGCCCTCCTGGGGACGGCCATCGACCACGTGCTCGTCGACGCGGCGCGCTACGAGGTGACGGCCGGCCAGCTCGTCGACCGCGGCGAAAGCGACCACCGCGGGCTCGTGGTCCGGCTCCGGCCGGTCGGCCCCTGACCCGCCACCGGCGGCCGCCGAGGCGGCGGGAAATGTCTGGATCGCCCGCGCCGCCGGTGCGATCCTCGCGGCATGGAAGAGATCCGGATCGTCGAGGTGCCCAGGCCGCCGGCCGCCGACGCGTCGCCCTCGCCGGCCGTCCTGGCCCGGCACGAGATCTTCGCGGAGGCCATGCGCGCCGTCCTCGGCCACGACGACTTCGCCGACCCGCCGGCCACCCTCGTCGCCGACCTCGCCGAGCAGCGGCACGCGACGAAGACGCTCCTCGTCGCCGTCCGGGACGACGCCGGAGCCGCCTCGCGGCCGGAGGTCCGCCACGTCCTCGGCTACGCCCGCATCGCGCTCCCGCGCACCGACAACCGCCACCTCGCCGACGTGGAGCTCGTCGTGCGGCCGGCCGCACGGCGCCGGGGCGTCGGCACCGCGCTGTGGCGCACCGTCGAGGAGCGCATCCGCGCCGCCGGCCGGAGCGCCGTGACCACCTGGACCTCGCACCCGGCCGAGGCGCCCGACGGCGAGGAGGCCCTGGTTGCGCGCACCGGCGTCGGCCGCATCCCCGCCCGCGACGACGCCGCCCGCTTCGCCCGCTCGCACGGCTTCACCCTCGAGCAGGGCGAACGGCAGTCCACCCTGCACCTGCCCGTGGACCCCGCCGCGGTCGCCGCCTGGCGCGCGGAGGCGCAGGCGGCCGCCGGCGCCGCCTACCGCGTGGTGCAGTGGTGCGACCGCACACCCGAGCGCTGGGAGGACGCCCTCGCCGAGCTGCAGCGGCGGATGAGCGTCGACGTGCCGCTGGGTGGCCTCGACCTCCGCGAGGAGGACTGGGACGCGCAGCGCGTCCGGGACGCCGACGAGGACCTCGCGCGCAAGGGCCGCCGCTACGCGCTCAGCGCCGTCGAGCACGTGCCCGGCGGCGAGCTCGTGGCGTTCACCCAGCTGGCGATGCCCCAGGCCCGCCGGGACGTGGTCTTCCAGCACAACACCCTCGTCCACGGTGAGCACCGCGGGCGGCGGCTCGGCCTGCTCGTGAAGGCGGCGAACCTGCAGCTGCTCGCCGCGGTCCAGCCCGAGGCGCGCCGGGTCCACACCTGGAACGCCGGGGAGAACGGCCACATGCTGGCCATCAACGAGCGGATGGGGTTCGTCCGGGCGAGCGTCGAGGGGGCCTGGCAGCGCCGGTACGACGGCGGGCCGGCCGGAGCGCGGGCGGTCGCCGCGGAGCAGGGGGCCGCGGCGACCGTCTGAGCCCGGTGCCGGCGGTGGTGCCAGGGGCCCGGTGCCGCGGCCCGGGCTCAGTGCCGGTAGGCGGACAGGTGCTGGTCGACCCAGGCCAGCGCCAGCTCGGCGACGGCGTCGATCCGCGACTTCATCCCGTGCCCGGCGCCGTCCACCACCTCCAGGCGCGATCCCGGGGGGAGGAGCGGCAGGCCCTCGCGGCTGAGGTCGACCAGCTCGGTGGCCTCCTCGTCCTCGCTCCCGTGGACCAGCAGCACCGGCACGCGCACCCCGCCCAGGAGCTCGGCCTGGTCGATCAGGGAGTAGTCCGCGAGCGTCTGCCGGGAGATCACGGAGAACTCGCGCGCCGCGGCCTCGTTGTCGTCCGGGATGCGGGTGAAGCCGTGCACCTCGAGGTCATCGAGCTGGCCGGGGGAGAAGATCTCCTCCCAGGGGTAGGACATCGGCCCGGTCAGCGGTCCGGTCAGCACCATCGTGACCACGTCGGCCGGCTGGGCGCGCAGCGCGGCGAGGGTGCCGAAGGAGTGGGCGTGCACGGCCTGGACGGGGTAGCCCTGCTCCGTGAGCCAGGCCGACGCCGAGCGCAGGTCCTCGATCTCGTTCGCGACCGTGACGACGTCGTCGCCGCTCGCGCCGCAGCCGGAGAAGTCGATCTGCAGGGTCGCGTGCCCGGCCGTCCGGTAGGCGGAGGCGAGGATGTCGAACCGCAGCGAGGAGTGGCGGTCGGAGAGGAAGCCGTGCGCGAAGAGCACCGCCGTGGTCCCGGCACCGGGTTCGAAGGTTCCCGCGAGGGTGACCCCACGGGGCGTGGTGATCTCGACCTCGGCCATGCCTCTACCGTAAAGGGTTGGTATGGACTTGGTGCGGAAGCGGTTCCGAGATCTCGGGATGCGGGCACTCCGTGCCCCGGCGGACCCGCGCCCGCGGTCAGCCGTTGACGATGGCCGCCAGCGCCGTCAGGGCGTCGCGCCAGAACTTCTTGGTCTCGCCCACCGCCTCGGCGTCGGGGAGGCGGACGTGCTGGGCGGAGAGACGGACCTTGGGCCGCCCGTCCCGCCCGGGCGGCATCGCGTCGACCACGAGGCTGACGCGTGAGCCGTCGGCGGCCGTCAGGCGCAGCGACCGCGGCTCCGTGCCGCCCACCATCTCCCAGTCGACGTCCAGCCAGTCCCGGCGCAGGTCGTCGTCGGCCAGGTGCGGCCACAGCGCCTCGCGCGTGGTGTACAGGGTCTTGGTCGCGCCGGCCTCCCACGAGCCGTCGCTGCGCTGGCCGGGCGCACGCAGGCCGCGGGACTGCTCGTAGCCGACCGTGACGCTCTGCGCCCACCAGCCGTCGACGTCGTGCTCCCCGCCCAGCCACCGCGCGATGCGGGTGTGGTCCCACTCCTGCGCACCGGCGTCGTCGAGCAGCGCGTACCACTCCACGCGGGAACGTCCGGTGGCGTCACGGAGGCGCTCGTCGCCCACCTGCTCGGCGTTGCTGCGCGTGGCCATGACTGGGAGGGTACGCGCGGGCGGCGCGGACGGGCTACGGCGTGCGGCGGCGCAGCGTCGCCGCCCCCAGGAGCAGGACGCCGACGACGAAACCCACGAGCACGCTCAGCTCGAGGGTCAGGTCGGGCGAGTCCTGCGTCGAGACCGCGTTCATGGCGTCGACGGCGTAGGAGAGCGGCAGCACGTCGGAGACGTACTCCAGCGCGCGCGGCAGCTCGTCCCGCGGCACGAGGAGGCCGCACAGCAGGAACTGCGGCAGCACGATCGCGGGCATGAACTGCACGGCCTGGAACTCGGTGTTGGCGAAGGCGGAGACGAACAGGCCCAGGGCGACGGCGAGGAGGGAGTCCAGGACGGCGACGAGCACGAGCAGCCCCCATGGGCCGGCCGTCTCCAGCCCGAGCGGGCCGAGCATGAGCGCCGACGCGACCACCGCCTGGGCCACGGCGACCAGGCCGAAGGCCAGCGCGTACCCGAGCAGGAAGGACACCTTGCTCAGCGGGAGGCTGAGCAGCCGCTCGAGGGTGCCGGACCGGCGCTCGCGCAGCGTGGTGATGGAGGTGATCAGGAACATGATGATGACGGGGAAGAGCGCCAGGAGGGCCGGGCCGACGCGCTGGAAGACGGGCCCGCCGTCGTCGTAGATCCACCACAGCAGGGTGAGCAGCACCACGGGGACCACCACGACCATCGCGACGGTGCGTGGATCGTGCCGGAGCTGGGCGAGGACGCGAAGCGCGGTGGCGGTCACCGGCGAACCTCCTCGGAGCCGTGGCGGACCAGGTGCAGGAACGCGGCGTCGGCGTCGGTGGTGCCGGTGGAGCGCAGCAGCTCGCCGGGGGTGGTGTCCGCGAGCACGCGGGCGGCCCGCAGCAGCACCAGGCGGTCGCAGCGCACGGCCTCGTCCATGACGTGGGAGGAGACCAGCAGCGTGGTGCCCGAGGCCGCGATCCGCCGGAACGTGGTCCACAGCGAGTCCCGCAGCACGGGGTCCAGGCCGACGGTCGGCTCGTCCAGGACGAGCAGCTCGGGCGAGCCGAGCAGGGCCGTGGCCAGCGAGACCCGGGAGAGCTCACCGCCCGAGAGCGTCCTGACCATCTGGCGCCGGTGGTTGCCGAGGCCGACCGTCTCGAGCGCCTCGTCCACCGAGACCGGACCCTGGCCGGCGTCCACCCCGGCGTGGTGGGGCGCACCGAGGATGCGCGCGAAGTAGCGCAGGTTCTCCTCCACCGTGAGGTCCTCGTACACGCTCGGCGCCTGGGTGACGTAGCCGACCCGGCGGCGCAGGTCGGGGCTGCCGGCAGGGCGGCCGAGCACCCGCACCTCCCCGCCGGCGACCACCTGCACGCCCAGGATCGCCCGCATGAGCGTGGTCTTGCCCGCCCCCGACGGACCGAGCAGACCAGTCAGCGTGCCGGCGCGGACGGCCAGGTCGACGTCGTCGAGCGCCGTGCGGCCGCCGCGGACCACCCGGAGCCGGCGGACCTCGACGGCCACGTCCTCCATGCCTGCCTGCATGATGGACCTTCGCCGGCACCGCCAGGGGCGAAGCGCGACCGGCGCGCCGGGGCGCTGCGTCATCCGGCCACCGGGGCGATGCCCCAGCCGCGGCGCCCGCGCCGTCGCCCAGGCCCGTCCGGCGTCAGCCGGGCCCCTGCCCGGCTGCGGCGGCCACCTGGTCGAGGATCGCGCCGGCCACCTCGTCCGGCTCGGTCTCGGGCAGCCAGTGCCCGGCCGTCAGCTCCACGAACCGGTACGCGGCGCCGACGTGGTCGCCCGTGCGGCGGGCCGCCCCGCGCCGCAGGGCCGGGTCGGCCGATCCCCACAGGTACGTCGTGGGCACCGCGACGTCCCCCGGCGGGCGCAGGCGGGTCAGCGGCAGGGCCCGGTACCAGTTCAGCGCCGCGCGCAGCGCGCCGGGCTCGCGCATCCGGCCGGCGTAGTGCTCCGCCGACGCGGCCGGCAGGCCGGACCCGGTCAGCAACGTCACGAGCCGCCGCTCGAGCAGCGCCTCCGGCAGCCGCGGCAGCTGGAACAGGCCGACGTACGAGGTGCGCAGCGCCTGGCCGGGGTTCGCCATCGCCCGGGCCAGCGCGCGGGGGTGCGGGGTCGAGACCGCCGTGAGCGAGGCCACCCGCTCGGGGTGCAGGGCGGCCGCCGCCCAGGCGACGCCGCCGCCCCAGTCGTGCCCGACCACGTGCGCCTGCTCCACGCCGGCGGCGTCGAGGACGGCCAGCGCGTCGTCGACCAGCCACTCCAACCGGTACGCCCCGCGCCGGGGCGGCCGGGCCCCGGGGGAGTAGCCGCGCTGGTCGGGCGCGAGCGTGCGCAGGCCCTCGGCGTGCAGGGCCGGCACCACCGCGCCCCAGCAGGAACCGTCCTGCGGGAAGCCGTGCAGCAGCAGCATCGTCTCGCCGTCGACCGGGCCCTCGTCGCGGACGTCGAGGACGAGCCGGCCGCGCCGGACCTGTCGCACCCGCACGGTCTAGGACCGGACGCGACCGCGGGAGAAGTAGAGGAGCGGCCCGACGAAGTTGATCGCGATGATCCCGGCCCAGGCGATCTTCGACCCCCTGACCAGCTCGGGCGGGCGCCGCGCCAGGTCGGTCCAGGCGGCGATCGCGAGGGCCGCCTCGACGGCGCCCAGGGCCCCGACCGCCCGGCGCTGTGCGGGCGTCAGGTCCTTCCAGCCCTTCTTCCCGGTCATCTTCCTACCGGTCATCGCCGGTCCCTTCTCTCGTGATCTCGAGGCGTGTGCGCCCTTCTCCAAGCATCGCGCCGGCGGCGGCCGAGCACAGCCGAACGGCAACCGCGTCCAGGTCCGGTGGCCGCCCGACCGCCACACCCACCCCTCCGCCCGCCACCCACTCCCCCTGCCCACCCTTCCGCCGACCCCACCCGGCGCACCGACGTCGGCCGGCTGCTAAGCGCTGGGCGCCCCGGACGCTCTCGATGCTTAAGTGCTCCTGCGCAGACCAAGCGCGCCTGAGACCACTTCGTCTGCTGAGGAGCACTGATTCGTCGGGCGAGCGCTGGTGCGGCCCGGGCAGGCTGCCATGCGCGCGCGGAACCAGACGGGCCGCGGACGCGGAGGGCGTGGGGGAGGTCGCACCCCCGGGACGGCGAACCGACGGCCCGGGCACCTAACCTTGAGGCCGTGATCGACCTGAAGACCCCCGCCGAGATCGAGGCCATGCGCCCGGCCGGCTCCTTCGTCGCCGAGGTGCTGACCGCCCTGAAGGAGAAGGCCGCCGTCGGCGTCAACCTCCTCGAGCTCGACGCGCTCGCCCACGACATGATCCGCGAGCGTGGCGCCGAGTCCTGCTACATCGACTACCACCCCTCCTTCGGCGCCTCCCCGTTCGGCTACGTCCTGTGCACCTCGGTCAACGACGCGGTGCTGCACGGGCTGCCCCACGACTACGCGTTGCGCGACGGCGACCTTCTCTCCGTCGACTTCGCCGCGAGCGTCGACGGGTGGGTGGCCGACTCCGCGCTCAGCGTGGTGGTCGGCAGCGCGCGGCCGGAGGACCTGAAGGTCATCGAGGCCACGGAGGCCGCCCTCGACGCCGCGATCGAGACCGCCGTCGTCGGCAACAAGATCGGCGACATCTCCGCCCGCATCGGAGGCGTGGCCGCCTCCTACGGCTACCGGGTCAACACCCAGTTCGGCGGGCACGGCGTGGGCCGGACCATGCACGGCGACCCGCACGTGCCCAACGACGGCCGCCCGCACCGCGGTCTGCCGCTGCGTCCGGGCCTCGTCATCGCGATCGAGCCGTGGTTCATGTCCGGCACGGACGAGCTCTACACCGACGACGACGGCTGGACGCTGCGCAGCAAGGACGGCTCGCGCGGCGCCCACTCCGAGCACACCGTCGCCGTGACCGAGGACGGTCCCGTGGTGCTCACCGCCCGCAACGGGTGAGGCACACGTCCGCCAGCCTGCCCGGCCAGCCACCCAGGTCTCAGTGGGTGGGACCTCCGCGTCCCGGTGCCCGCCGGGCCCGTCCGATCGGTCATGATCGGCCCTGACCATCCAGAGCGGCCGAGAGTCCTGGCTCCGTGACGCCGCAGCAACCCCCTCGCCGACGCCCCGCCGTCGCCGCAGGAAGGTGCTCACGCCAGGTGCGATGGAGTGTGATCAGCCGGTGTCGACGTCTAGCCTCGTGACCGTGCCCACCGACCACCCGACGGTCTCCTTCGAGCTCTACCCGCCGCGGCGGGCGGAGCTGGTCGAGACCGTGTGGCAGCGGGTGCTCCGCATGGCCGACGCCGGACCGGACTTCTTCTCCGTGACCTACGGCGCCTCCGGTTCCTCGCGCACCGCCTCCGCCGAGCTCGTGCACCGCCTGCTCGCCGAGACCGGCGTGCCGCCGATCGCGCACCTGACCTGCGTGGGCGCCACCCGCGAGGAGCTCGCCGACCGGGTGCGCGGCCTGCTGGACGCCGGCGTGCGCGACTTCCTCGCCCTGCGCGGCGACCCGCCGGCCGGCGAGACCGAGTGGGTGCCCTGCGCCGGCGGCCTGAGCCGGGCCAGCGACCTCGTCCGCCTCATCAGGGAGGTCGAGTACGAGCGGCTGGGCGCCCCCCGCCCCGACGGCGGACGCGAGACGACGGCGGAGCCGCCCTCCGTCGTCGCCCAGGACCTGGGGATCGCACCGGCCGACGTCGTCTCGGTCGCCGTCGCCGCCTACCCCTCCGGCGCGAGCCACACCCGCGAGGCGGAGCTGGCGGCGCTGCACGAGAAGCAGGACTCCGGCGCCGACTTCGCGATCACGCAGGTGTTCTTCGACGCCGAGGCCTACGCGTCGCTGGTGGTCGACGCCCGCGAGGCCGGGATCCACATCCCGATCCTGCCCGGGGTCATCCCCATGACCGACCCGGGGCGGCTGCACCGCCTCGCCCAGCTCACCGGGGTGCCGGTGCCCGCGTCGCTCGACGCCCTGCTCGCGGTCGAGGACGACGTCGAGCGCGTGCGGCGCGGCATCGACGCGACGCTGACGCTCATCGACGGCGTGCTGTCGGCCGGGGCGCCGGGGCTGCACCTGTACACCTTCAACCAGGACCGCCCGGCCCTCGACGTCCTCGAGCACCTGCGGGCCCGCGGGCTGCGCAACCCCGCGATCGCCGGCCCGGAGGCCGCCGCACGCCCGACCGCGGCAGCCGGCGCGTCCTACGGCTCCCCCCAGCACAATGGGGACGTCGCCCCGAACTGAGGAGCCGCCATGCCCAGCCCGGTCACCGTGGACCGCACCGTGCCGTACTTCCCCGGGGCCACGGTCCTGGGGTACCCGCGGATCGGCCCTGGGCGGCAGCTGAAGAAGGCGCTCGAGGCGTTCTGGTCCGGCCGCAGCGAGGTCGACGACCTGCAGGTGAGCCTCGAGAAGCTGCGCATGGAGACCCGGCGGCACCTGGCCGACCTCGGGCTCACCTTCGACGACGGCGCCATCCCGCTGGACTTCTCCCCGTACGACCACGTGCTCGACGCCGCCGTGATGCTCGGCGCCGTGCCCGAGCGCTTCGCCCACGTGGTCGACGCCGCCGGGCGGGTCGGCCCGGACGGCTACTTCGCCCTCGCGCGGGGCGACGGCGAGCGGGCGCCGCTCGAGCTGACGAAGTGGTTCGACTCCAACTACCACTACCTCGTCCCCGAGATCGGGCCCGGCACCCCGATCCGATTCGCCGACGACAGGCTGGTGCGCGACTTCCTGCAGGCCGCCGCCGACGGCGACACCGTGCGGCCGGTGGTGGTGGGCCCGCTGACCTTCCTCCTCCTCAGCAAGCCCGCGGAGGGCTCGCCCAAGGGGTTCCACCCGCTCGACCGGCTCGACGACGTCCTCGCCGCCTACGCGGACCTGCTGCGCGCCTTCGGGGACGCCGGCGCGCCGTGGGTCCAGCTCGACGAGCCCGCCCTCGTGGTGGACACCTGGGACGTGCCGCGGGAACGCGTGCTCGCGGCGCTGAGCCGCGGGCTCGAGACGCTGGCCGGGGACCTCGCCCGGCCGGCGCGGCCCGCCCTGTTCCTCGCGGCGCCGTACGGCGACCTGGGGGATGCGCTGCCCCTGGTCGCGGACAGCCACGTCGAGGCGGTCGGGCTCGACCTGGTCCGCGGCCCGCTGCCCCGCCCCGAGGTGCTGCGCCGCCTCGCCGGCAAGGTGGTGGTGGGCGGCGTCGTGGACGGGCGCAACGTCTGGCGCACCGACCTCGAGCGGGCCCTCGACCTCCTCCAGCGGCTCAGCGACGGCATCGGCGAGGGCGCACGGGTGGGGGTCTCGACATCGTGCTCCCTCCTGCACGTCCCGCACGACGCCTCCCGCGAGCGGCGCCTGGGGCTGTCCCTGCGCCCGGCCCTGGCGTTCGCCGACCAGAAGGTGGAGGAGGTGCAGATCCTCGCCCGCGGGCTCGCGCTCGGAGCCGGCTCGGTCCGCGCCGAGCTGGCGGCCGCGGGGCAGGCGCGCGACGCCCGGACCAGGCTCCCGGGGGTGCGGCGCGACGACGTCGCCGCCCGCGTCGCCGCGCTGACCGAGCCGGACCTCGCCCGCGCGCCGTACGAGGAGCGGAGCGCCGCGCAGGCCGCGACCCTCCGCCTGCCCGCCCTGCCGACGACGACGATCGGGTCGTTCCCGCAGACGGCCGAGCTGCGCCGGGCGCGCGTGGCGCTGAAGAAGCACGACCTGGACCGCGAGGGCTACGAGCGCGTGGTGCGCGAGGAGATCGCCCGGGTGGTGCGCCTCCAGGAGGAGCTCGGCCTCGACGTGCTCGTGCACGGCGAGCCCGAGCGCAACGACATGGTGCAGTTCTTCGCCGAGCAGCTCGACGGGTTCGCGGTCACCGACCACGGGTGGGTGCAGTCCTACGGCTCGCGGTGCACGCGGCCGCCGATCCTGTGGGGCGACGTCGCGCGGCGGGCGCCGATGACGCTGCCGTGGACGGCGTACGCGGCCTCCCTCACCGACCGGCCGGTCAAGGCCGTGGTCACCGGGCCGGTGACGATGCTGGCGTGGTCGTTCGTCCGGGACGACCAGCCGCTCGCCGAGACCGCCCAGCAGGTGGCCCTTGCGCTGCGCGACGAGATCGCGGACCTGCAGGACGCCGGCATCCGGATCGTGCAGGTGGACGAGCCGGCGCTGCGCGAGCTGCTGCCGCTGCGCCGGGCCGACCGGGAGGAGTACCTCGCCTGGGCGGTGCGGGCGTTCCGGGTCGCCACCGCCGTGGCCGGGCGCGACACCCAGGTGCACACCCACCTGTGCTACTCCGAGTTCGGCGACATCCTCGACGCGATCGACGCCATGGACGCCGACGTGACCAGCATCGAGGCGGCGCGCTCGCGGATGGAGATCCTCCCGGGGCTCCGCGCCGCCGGGTTCTGCCGCGGCGTGGGGCCCGGCGTGTACGACATCCACTCCCCGCGCGTGCCCACCACCGAGGAGGTCGCCGGCCTGCTCACCGCCGCGCTGGCCGCGGTGCCCGCCGGCCAGCTGTGGGTCAACCCGGACTGCGGGCTCAAGACGCGCAGCTTCGAGGAGGCGACGGCGGCCCTGACGAACCTCGTCCAGGCTGCCAGGGCCGTGCGCGCGACCCTCTGACGTTCCGCTCCGGCCCGCCCGCCCGTCGGCGAGCCGCATCCCCCGTTGTGGCGGCTGTCGCGTCGGCACGGGATGTCGCTACTCTCCGGGGCGGCGCGGTCGACGGCGACCGCACGTTCGCCCAGCCTCCCGGGGAGATCGGAACCAGCCATGATTCGACAGCTCGTGCCCCGGCTGGGCGCGGGGTTCCTCGCGGCCCTCGTGCTCGCTCTCCTCGCGGGTGGCCTCGCGCGGGTGCTCATGCGTCTGCTCGTGGTGCTGTCCGGTGAGGAGGGCCGCTTCTCTCTCACGGGGACGCTGGGCATCCTGGCCGTGTTCGCCGCGATGACGGTGCCCGGCGCGGTGGCTGCGGCCCTCGGCGCGCGCCGGACCAGCCGCGTGCTGCTCGCGCTCGGGGCCGCGGTGCTGCTCTTCCAGAGCGTGGTGATCCCGCTGCAGGAGGACCGCACGGCGTTCGCCGCCGGAGGGCTGCTCCAGGTCCTCACGGTCGTCGTGCTCGCGGCGTTCCCCGTGGTGATCGTCGCCCAGGCGGTGGCGACCTCGCGGCTCGCGGCCGCCCTCGCACGTCGCCTCGGCCCGGCGTCGCCCGGCGTGCGGGAGCGTGTCGCCGTCGTCCGCTGACGGGCGTGCCGATGCTCGCCGCCCGGCCCAGGCGGACGCTCCCCGAGAGCGGCGGACGATCCCCGGGTGCGGGGGTCGGCTGCGGTTCGTACCGTCGAGGGAACCGACGGGTGGTGGCCGCCCGCGCCGCGCCCGACCCGCAACCGGAAGGAACGTCATGAGGACCGCCGAGATGCTGGGCTCGCACCCCGAGCAGGCCACCGTCGACACCGATCTGCTCGCCCGCGCGATCGACGCGCTCGCCGCCTGTGCCCAGGCGTGCACCACCTGCGCCGACGCCTGCCTCGCCGAGGGCATGGTCTCTGAGCTCCGCCGCTGCATCCGCACCGACCTGGACTGCGCCGACGTGTGCGCCACGACGCTGCGGCTGCTGTCCCGCCGCACGGACACCGATCTGACCATCGTCCGGGCCCAGCTCCAGGCGTGTGTCATCGCGTGCCGTACCTGCGGCGAGGAGTGCGAGACGCATGCGGACATGCACGAGCACTGCCGGGTGTGCGCCGAGGCGTGCGGCGCGTGCGAGCAGGTCTGCACCGATCTGCTCGCCGCGATGAACTGACCCGGCTCGTCGGGGACGGCCGCCACAGGTTCAGCGGACACTGCCCGACGCCCCCGGCGGCCGCCGGCTGTCCGCGATGCGGAGCGCGAGTGCCGCGGAGAGCAGCATGACGGCGCCCAGCGCCAGCCCCAGCGCCCGGTAGCCCCACACGGCGATGAGGGTGCCGCCCGCGACGGCGCCGAGCAGGTAACCCAGCTGGGTCGCGGCGGTCCGTGTCGCCATCATGGCGCCGGACCTGCCCGGCAGCTGGTCCAGACCAAGGCGGGCGGAGGCCGGAGTGCGGATCCCGGCGAGGAGCCCGAGGAGGCAGAAGGCGACGACGGCGCCGACGCGTGTCGAGGCGACCGCGAGCATGAGCGGCATCAGCAGGCCCATGGCCGTCGCCGACGCGGCCACCAGCGTCCGCGTGCGCAGCCGCCGTGCGAGGACCGCGGAGCGCGTCGACGTCAGCAGGTACGCCGCCGCGCCCGCCGCGAGCAGCCAGCCGACCGTCGCCTCGTCCGCCGCGGTCCGCTGGATGAAGTAGGCGCCCGCGAAGGTCAGCAGAGAGGTCCAGGCGGTGAACGCCGCCGTCTCGGCCACCACCCAGCGACGCGCCGACGGGTCGGTGAGCGGGGCCCACCGCCCGGCCGTCACCGACGGCTGCGCCGTCGCCATCGGGCCCGGCGGTGCGAGTCCCGACCCCGGCGGGGCGAGTCCCGGCCCCGCCGGCCCCGATTCCGGTGCCGCCTCGACCGGCACGGACCTCCGCGCCGACAGCAGGGCCACGACGGCGATCGTCGCCGGGACGGCCTGTGCAGCCCGCCACGACCATGCGGCGGTCAGCCAGGCGGCGACCGGGTTCACGACCACCCACGCCAGGGCGTTGGCGGCCGCGACGTGCCCGGCGGCCCACGCCCGCTCCGAGCCCTCGAAGCTCCCCAGCCCGCCGAAGCCGCCGGAGAGCAGGAGCGCGAACGCGATGCCGACGAGCACGTGGGCGGCGAGGAACGTCCCCACCGACCCGGCGGCCGCCACCAGGGCGCACGCCAGCACGGCGAGCAGCGCCCCGGCCTTCAGCAGGCGCGGGACCGGCCAGACGGCGGGCCGCGTGCTGAGGATGACGGAGACGGTGATGGCGACGGCGGCGGTGACCGACCGTGCCTGCCCCACGGTGGCCACCGACGCGCCGAGGTCCGCCCCGATCGCCACCACGGTCGGCGCCAGCACCACCAGAAGGGCCTGGGACGCCGTCGTGCCGAGGATCAGGGGGGCGACGGCGCCCCAGCGGGCGCGGTTCACGCCGTCATCCTTCCCCCGCCGCCGCACTGGTGACGGCGGTTTCGCAGTGCCCGGGGGCAGCGGCGCCATCCGGGTCAGCGGTGCCGGTGCAGCTCGTGCGTCGCGTGCGTGGCTGGTTCGAGCTGGAACGTGGAGTGCTCGACGCTGACCGGGAAGTGCCGGGCGACGCACGACTGCAGCAGGTCGAGCACCTGCGGGGCGTGGCCGTCCCGGAAGCAGGAGTCGTCCAGCACCACGTGCGCGGAGAGGACGGGCAGCCCGGTGGTGATCTGGGAGGCGTGCAGGTCGTGGACGTCGAGCACGTGCTCGAGGTCGAGGATGTGCTCGCGCACGGCGTGCAGGTCCAGGCCCCGGGGCGTGGCCTCGAGGAGCACGTGGGTGGTCTCGCGCAGCAGCGCGACCGTGCGCGGGACGATGAGCAGGCTGATGAACATGCCGGCGAGGGCGTCCGCGCGGGCGAACGACGTGGTGGCGATGACGACGGCGCTGACGATCACCGCGATCGAGCCGAGCGCGTCGTTGAGGACCTCGAGGAAGGCCGCCCGCATGTTGATGCTGGTGGAGCGCCCGCCGGCGAGCACGACGATGGCCACGAGGTTGCCAAGCAGGCCGAGCACGCCGAACGCGAGGAGCTCCGCACCGGGGATCTCGGGCGGTGCCGAGAGCCGCCGGACGCCCTCGATGAAGGCGTAGACCGCGACGGCGAAGAGGACGAGCGCCTGCGCGGCGGCCGCCAGGACCTCCGCGCGCCGGTAGCCCCAGGTCCGCTGCGCCGTCGCCGGGCGTGCCGCGAGTGTGGCCGCGACGAGGGCCATGGTGAGGCCACCGGCATCCACGAGCATGTGCCCCGCGTCCACGAGCAGCGCGAGGGAGCCGGTCCACCAGGAACCTACGACCTCGGCCACCAGGATCACCGCCGTGACGGCGAGGGCGATCGCCAGCCGGTTCCGGCCGGTGGAGTGCCCGTGGTCGTGGCTCATCGGGGCGTCTCGTCGTCGTCCACTGCGTCCTCGTCGTCGTCCTCCCCGTCGTCCTCGACGAGCTCGCCCTCCCACGCCTCGCGGCCCTCGTGGACGGCGAAGGCGGCGATCACGAAGCCCGCCACCGGATCGATCCAGGCGGCGCCGGTGAGCTGGAACAGGACGAGGCCCAGCAGGGTGGAGACGCTGAGAAGGACGCAGATCTTCGTCTCGGCGGCGTCGGCGAGGATGAGGTTGTCCCGCAGCGCCAGGCCCACCCGCCTCTTCGCCGCGGCGAGGAGCGGCATGACCACGACCGACGCGACGAGCAGGCCGACCGCCACGGGGGAGCGGTCCGGCGTCTCGCCCTCGACCAGGCTCCGGACGCCCTCGAACGTCACGTACGCGGCGAGGAGGAAGAACGTCGTCGCGACGAGCCGAAGGGCCCGGCGCTCGCGGCGCTCGTCGGCGGCGCCGTGGCGCAGCCGGGCGGACAGGCGCATGGCGACGAGGACGGCGGAGATCGACTCGATCGCGGAGTCGACGCCGAAGCCGACCACGGAGACCAGCCCGGCGAGCAGGCCGGCGGTGATCGCGACGGCCCCCTCGGCCAGGTTGTAGGCGACGGTGAAACGCGCCAGGTGCAGACCGCGGCGGGTGAGCTGCTCGGTCTCGGTGGGTGTGAGGGTCGCCGTCACTTGCCGGCCCCGATGCCGTAGGTGGGGCAGAGCGTCACCGCGTACCCGGTGGCCGAGAGCAGGTCCTCGGCGGCGGCCAGCAGGGCCAGCAGCTGGCGGTCCGTGGTGAGCGAGTACAGCGAGGCGCGACCCTGCGGGCGAGAGTCCACCAGGCCGCAGTCCTTGAGGCAGGCGAGGTGTGCGCTGACCGTCGACTGCGCCAGCCCGAGATGCTCCGTGAGGTCCCGCACGCGGTGCTCCCCGGCGGTGAGGTGCTGCAGGATCGTCAGCCGGGTCGGGTCCGAGAGGCTGTGGAAAAGAGCGGCCGCGGGCTCGAGGGTGTCCGGACCGGCCCCGCGTTCCGCCGTCATCCGATCGAGATCGGTCGGTAGCATCGTCATAGGACGATGATAGCCACCGGTACCGTTCCCAGATCCACACGCCACGCCCACACCCACACGCCATGCCCACACCCACGCCCACCCACACCCACGCTCGTGAGGACCGCCGTCCGAGCCGAGGACGGAGGTCCAGACAGCGGTCGTCGACTGAGATGTCGGTCTTCACGCTGAGGCCGCACCGAGGCGGCGGGCCTCAGCGCGCGCTGACCTCCGGCAGCGTGCGGCCGGCGACCACCCCCGCCACGCCCAGCAGCGCGAGGAACACCAGCGCAGCCTGGGGCCCGAGCAGCGCGAGCGCACTCGAGACCGCCCCGGCCACCAGCAGCAGCACCCCCATCGCGGTGTTGGCCACGGCCACGTACTCGGTGCGGCGGTCGCCCTGCGCCATGTCCACCACGTACGTCTTGCGCGCCACCCGCACGCCGGTGTGCGTCAGCGCCAGCAGCAGATGGACCACCGGGTACAGCAGCGTCCAGTCGCGCACCGCAGGCATCAGCAGCAGCCCGAGGAAGAGGAGGATCACCGTGGACGCCGCGCCGGCGCCCCAGATCATCAGCAGCCGGCTGGACCGGTCGGCCCACCGACCGAACAGCCGCCCGCCGATCAGGCTGGCCACGCCGGAGGCGACGACGAACGCCCCCAGCCCGCCCAGTCCGCCGCCGTGCTCGGCGGCGAGGGCGACGACGAACGGCGGGCTGAGCGCGGAGACGAGCAGCAGCGTCCGCACGAGCACGAAGCGGCGGAAGGTGCCGTCCTCCCGGAGCAGGGCGACGGAGCGGCTCGCCCAGCCGCCGCCGTCGGCCGGGGCCGGGGCAAGCTCCTCCGCGGGCTCGCGGATGCCGGCGTACACGACGAGCCCCGCCACCCACGTCAGGGCGGCGGCGGCGAGCAGCACCACGAGCGGTCCGGCGTCGTCCCCGCCGAGGAGGCGGATGCCCACCCCGACGGTGATCGCGACGACGCCGGAGAGCACGGTCGCCAGCCCGTTGATCTGGCCCCGCTGCCCCTTGGGGATCGTGCGGCCGAGGACGTCCTTGCTGGCGAGGGAGTTCAGGGCGCGCGAGAGGGAGAAGACGGCGAGGGCCACGAGGATCGCGACGCCGGCCGCCGTGCCGGTCGCCGTCGCCGCGGTCACCGCCATGGCGGCCGTGGCCAGCGCCTGCCCGGCCGACCCGGCGACCCACAGCCACTTGCGCACCCGGTGGCGCCTCACCCACGGGACCATCGCCGCCTGCGGGAGCATCGACCCGGACTCGCGGATCGGCACGAGGAGGCCGACCAGTGCGCCGGGTGCGCCGAGCGCGGCGAACAGCCACGGCAGCACGGTCTTGGCGTTGACCACCTGGTCGCCCGTGCTCTGCAGCGCCTGGGCGACGATCTGCCGCAGCCCGTTGCGCGGCACGTCCCGGGCGGTCTCCGGCGCCATCGCGTCGGTGGCGCCCTCCGGCGTGCGAACGAGCCGGTCGTACAGGCTCGCCGCGGTCACTGGGTCCTCGAAAAGCTCACCGTGTCGTTCTACGCCGCCGTCCGGGCACGCGCCAAGCGGGGCGATCCGGCAGGCCGGCCGGGGTGCGGCCTGACGGTGCGGCGGGCTGGCGGCGGCGGGAGGTCAGCTGCGCGGCGGGCCTGGCGGCGGCGGCGGGAGGTCAGCTGCGCGGCGGGCCTGGCGGCGCGGCGGGCCGGCGGGGCGGCGGGCTGGCGGCGGCGGGAGGTCAGCTGCGCGAGGGGTCCTCCACGAGCGTCGACGCCCAGTCCGGCACGTAGGAGGAGACCTCGATCGGCGGGCGCTGGTAGCCCGTCCCCGGCGGACGCTCCGGCAGCGCGACCTTGTCCTGGTGGACCTCCCGGTAGGGGAGCGACTCGAGCAGGTGGTGGATCATGTTCAGCCGCGCCTGCTTCTTGGAGTCGCTGGCCACGTGGTGCCACGGCGCCACCTGGGTGTCCGTGTGCACCATCATCTCGTCCTTCGCGCGCGAGAAGTCCTCCCACCGGGTGATCGACTCCAGGTCGGTCGGGGAGAGCTTCCACTGCCGCAGCGGGTCGGTCAGGCGCTTGCGGAACCGCTCGAGCTGGACGTCGTCGGAGACCGAGAACCAGTACTTGCGCAGGTGGATACCGTCCTCCACGAGCATCTGCTCGAAGATCGGGCACTGACGCAGGAAGCGCTTGTGCTCCTCGGGCGTGCAGTACCCCATGACCTTCTCGACGCCGGCGCGGTTGTACCAGGACCGGTCGAACAGCACCATCTCCCCGGCCGCGGGCAGGTGCTCGACGTAGCGCTGGAAGTACCACTGGCCCTTCTCGCGCTCGGTGGGCGCGGGCAGGGCCGCGATCCGCGCCACGCGCGGGGAGAGGTACTCGGTGATCCGCTTGATGGTGCCGCCCTTGCCGGCCGCGTCGCGCCCCTCGAAGACGACGACGACGCGCGCCCCGGTGGACTTCACCCAGGTCTGCAGCTTCCCCAGCTCGCCCTGGAGGCGGTAGAGCTCGGCGTTGTAGATCTTGTTCGGGATCTTCGTGGTGCGGAACCCGACCGCCTCCGACGGCGCGACGTCGGTCGAGCCGTCCGCCTCCGCCTGTGCGGCGGCACCCGTGACGACGGAGGCGCGTGCTCCGCCGTCGGCCCGCTTCTTCGCGTTCGCCATGAATGAAAGGCTAGACCGCGGACGGCGCCCGCGGGCGAGGGCGGGCCATCGGCCCTAGGCTCGTGCATCAGCACCAGTCCACATCACCGCACGGAGGTTCATCACATGGGCAAGCTCTCGTTCTTCGTCGGCGCCGGGCTCGGCTACGTCCTCGGGACACGCGCCGGTCGCGGCCAGTACGAGAAGATCAAGAAGGCGAGCTCCAAGGTGTGGGAGAACCCGCGCGTCCAGGAGAACGTCCAGAAGGTCGAGACCAAGGTGACCGACATCGCCAAGGAGCGCGGCTCCGCGGTGACCGACAAGGTGGCCTCCACCGTCAAGGACAAGCTCCACCGCTCGGGCAACGGGACCCACTCCTCCTCGGGCCCCGACTTCCCGGTCGGCAACACCGGCCGCGGCACCGACGGGCCGCTCGACCCCACGCCGCCGCAGCCCAGCATCTGACCGCGGCGCCAGCCGGGCAGCGCCTCTCGACTTCCGGCGCGCCGCGTGCCGAGCGGCTCACTTGTGGCCGGTCTGTGCGTCTTCTGCATCGCGCAAACGGCGCAGGGATGACATAGACCGGACAGGAGGTGTGCCGCGGGCAGCTCAGAGCAGGCGACGCCGGAGCTCGCGGAGCAGTTCGGTCAGGTCCGGTCCGGCGTCGGGCGGGGCCAGCGGACTGAGCGGCCCGTGCGCGCTGAGCGGCCGGTGCGATCCGCGCGCTCCGAGCATGACCGTCGGGCCGACCCCGATCGTCGGGCTGGTGGGGCGCCGTCCGGGCGTGCCGGTGGACCATGGCGTGGGCGCGTCCTCGCGCGGCGCGGCCGGGTCGTCCTGCCGCACGCGCACGCGCACCCGCACGGGCACCGTCCGGCCCTGGGGCGGCTGCGGCGACGGCGTGCGCCGGGAGCTCGTGCGGTCAGACCCGTTCGCGCCGTCGTAGTCGGCCCGACGCGCCGGGTCGCGGAGCACGGCCCAGGCGTCGTAGATGTCGGCGAGGCCTGTCTGCTGGTCACCCCCCGGGTGGCTGTCGGGATGGCGCTGGCGGACGAGCGAGCGGTAGGCGCGTGCGATCTCCTGCGGGCTCGCGTCGGGCGCGACCCCGAGGATCAGGTAGTAGTCGGGCTGCCTGGCCATGACTCCTCGAGCGGCACTCTCCTGGCCCGCGCGCGGGCCGTCGGGACTCGGTCGTGCTCGGCACGGCGTACGGTGCCGAGCGCCTGCCGACTCTCCCTCTCGGAGTAGCACCAACGCGCGGTCGGGGCAAGTGCGGGGGGACCGGTCAGGAGGGAGGCCAGGTCGGAACAGCACGCCGCCAGGTCAGAACGGCACGCCGCAGGTCAGGACGACGTTCGCGTACGGGGTGGCCTCGCCCGTGCGCACGAACAGGCTGGCCGAGGCGCTCGCAGCCTTGAGCTCCTCGTGGCTGCACCATGCGGGCTCGCCGAAGAGCTCGCGCACGAGCGTCAGGACGTCGGCGTTGCGGTCGCGGGTCTCGCTCGCCAGGAGTGCGGACTCGACGACGATCTCCGCGGCAAGGGCGCGGACGACGTCGGCGAAGCTCGGCACCCCGAAGGTCACCGCGAGGTCGACCACCGGCACGCCGGGAGGGCGCGGGAGACCGCAGTCGCCGACCACCACCCGGTCCGTGTGGCCGAGCCCGGCGAGCGCGCCGGACAGCGGCTGGTTGAGAATGCCGCCGCGCTTCACCGCCCGGACTCCCGGTCCTGCAGCTGGGTCGCGGCGCGCTCGAGCTCCTCGAGGGTCGGGAAGGAGGTCTGGGCTCCGCGGCGGGTGACCGCGACGGCGGCCACCCGGGTCGCGAGCCGGACCGCCCGCTCCAGGGTGGCGCCGGCGGCGAGCTCGACGGCCAGCGCACCCACGAAGGAGTCGCCGGCCCCGGTGGTGTCCACGGCCTCCACGCGGAGGGCGGGGACCCGGACCACCTCGGCTGCGTCGTCGGCCGGGGGAACCTCGTCGCCCACGCGGACATCGTCGGACGGGCGGTCGGCGTCGGCCCGGCGGGTCTCGGCGACCACGGCACCCGCCGCCCCCAGGGTGAGGACGACGGACCGCGGACCCAGGCGCAGCAGCGCGCGGGCGGTGGCTCCGGTGTCGTCGGCCGGTCCCGCGGCGGCCCCCGCGTCCTCGAGGAGGAACGCGGCCTCGCTCTCGTTGACCACCAGGGGGTCGGCCGCGGCGAGCACCGCGGACCCGAGCCGCGCGGCCGGGGCGGCGTTGACGACGACGCGGCCGCGGGCGCCGGTCGCGACGACGGCGACCGACTCCACCGGGATCTCGAGCTGCAGGACGACCACGGGCGCCGCTCCCCACGAGGACCGGGTCTCCTCGAGCATCGCGGGGGTGACGTGCCGGTTGGCGCCCGGGGAGACGATGATCGAGTTCTCCCCGTCCGGCGTCACCATGATGGTGGCCGTGCCGGTCGGGGCGTCGACCGTGCGCAGGTCGGTCAGGTCCACGCCGGCGGAGGAGAGCGAGTCGCGCAGCAGCGCGCCGTGGTCGTCGTCGCCGACGCAGCCGACGAAGGCGACCGCCCCGCCGACCTTGCCGGCCGCGACCGCCTGGTTCGCGCCCTTGCCGCCGGGCGTGGTGACGACGTCGGAGCCGATCACCGTCTCGCCGGGCGCCGGCCGGTGGTCGATGTCCAGGACGAGGTCGGCGTTCGCCGAGCCGACGACGACCACCTGTGGGGTCTGCATGTGGGGTGCTCCGTGAGGTCGTGCGGCCCGCCGCGACGGGTCGCGGCAGGCCGGGAGGTCGGTCAGAGGTCGTCCTTGGTCATCGCGACGACCGGCACGGACACGGTGGCCTCGACCTCCTCGCCGTTCAGGATCGACAGCGCGGCCTCGACGGCGGCGCGGCCGAGCTCCTCGGGCTGCTGGGCGATCGAGGCGTACATGGTGCCGGTCTTGATGGCGGCCTGGGCGTCCTCGGTGGCGTCGAACCCGACGACGAAGACGTCCTTGCCCGCCCGGTCGCCGAGCGCCTGGACGGCGCCGAGGGCCATCTCGTCGTTCTCGGCGAAGATGCCGACGACGTCCGGGTTGGCCTGGAGGAGGTTGGTCGCGACGTCGAGGCCCTGGGCCCGGTCGAAGTCGGCGGGCTGGGTGGCCACGACCTCGATGTCCGGGAACTCGGCGATGCCCTCGGTGAAGCCCTGCCCGCGCTCGCGGGAGGCCGAGGTGCCGGCGACGCCCTGGAGCACGATGACCTGGCCCTTCTCGCCGATGGCCTCGGCCAGCGCCTGGGCGGCGAGGCGCCCGCCCTCGACGTTGTCCGAGGCGACGAAGGTGTTGACCTCGGCGCCGTTGACCGCACGGTCGACGGCGATCACCGGGATGTCGCCCGCGATGAGCGGGGAGACGATCGGGCCGGCGGCGTCGGAGTCGACGGGGTTGATGAGCACCGCGTCGAGCTGCTGGGTCTGGAAGTTCGCCACCTGGTCGGCCTGCTGGGTGGCGTCGTCGCGGGCGTCGGTGACGGTCAGCTCGGCGCCGGCCTCGTCGGCGGCGGCCTGGGCGCCGTCGCGCAGGGAGACGAAGAACGGGTTGTTGAGGGTGGAGACGGCGAGGCCGAGGGTGTGGTCGCCGCCGGCCCCGGCGGTGCCTCCGGTGGAGCCGGCACCACCCTGGTCGGCGCTGCCGCACGCGGAGAGCAGCAGGGCGGAGGAGGCGAGCAGGGCGGCGATGCTGAGGGCGGGCTTCTTCATCGGAACCCCTTCCTTTCTCTTGCGTCGACCGGGAACGGTTCCCGGAGGGGTGGGGGGTGGTGGTGCGGGTGGTGCGGGGGACTCAGGCGCGCCGACGGCGCAGGGTGTCGCTGAGGACGGCGAGGGCGATGACGGCGCCGATGACGACCTGCTGCCAGAACGAGGAGACGTTGAGCAGGTTGAGGCCGTTGCGGATGACGGCCAGGACGAGGGCGCCGACGAACGTGCCGAAGGCGCGGCCGGACCCGCCGGCGAGGCTGGCGCCGCCGATGACGACGGCGGCGATCGCGTCGAGCTCGTAGCCGGCGGCGGCCTGCGGCTGGCCCGAGGCGAGCCGGCCGGCCAGCACCAGGCCGGCGACCGCCGCGAAGGCGCCGGAGAGCGAGTAGATGACCAGCTGCTGGTGGCGGACGTTGATGCCGGAGAGCCGGGCGGCCTCCTCGTTGCCGCCGATGGCGTACATGGCGCGCCCGGCGAAGGTGCGGTTGAGGATGAACGCCGCCAGGCCGCCGAGCACCATCATCACGAGCACCGGGACGGGCAGCCACCCGCCGATGGTGCTGCCGAGCCAGGCGACGGCGGAGGGCTGGGCGATCGGGACGCCGTCGGAGAGGACGAGGGCCAGTCCGCGGGCGATCGAGAGCATCGCCAGCGTCGCGATGAACGCGGGGAGCCGGCCGTAGGCGACCAGCGCCCCGGAGATGAACCCGGCGATGACACCGGTCAGCAGCCCGACCACGATCGCGAGCAGCGGGTTCAGCCCGGTCGTGGTGGCGGTGTAGGCCGTCACGATCGACGCCAGCGCGGCGACCGACCCGACCGAGAGGTCGATGCCGGCGGAGACGATGACGAAGGTCTGCCCGAAGGCGAGGATCGCGACGACGGCGGCCTGCACCCCGACGTTGAGCAGGTTCTGCGTGCTGAAGAACACCGGGCTGAGGACGGCCATGACGACGCTGAGCAGCACCAGCGCGACCAGGGCGCCGTTCTGCCCGAGCAGCACCTGGGCGCGGGAGCCGAGCGACTCGCGCTGCTCGGTCCGGGCGGTTGCGGTCTCAGTGGGCACGGGAGGACTCCACTTCCTTGACGGCCAGGGCCATGACGGCGTCCTGGGTTGCTTCTTCGCGGGTGAGCTCGCCGACCAGGCGTCCCTGGGCCATGACGAGGATGCGGTCGCACATGCCCAGGACCTCGGGCAGCTCCGAGGACACGAGCAGGACCCCGCGTCCGGAGGCGGTGAGCTGGTTGATGAGCTGGTAGATCTCGACCTTCGCGCCGACGTCGACGCCGCGGGTCGGCTCGTCCAGGAGGAGCACCGCGGGGTCGGCGGCGAGCCACTTGCCCATGACGACCTTCTGCTGGTTGCCGCCCGAGAGGTTCTTCACGGTGGCCCGGGTCGACGGGGTGCGGATGCGCAGGTTCTTCACGCTGGTGCGGGCCTGCTCGCGGAGCCGGGCGCGATCGACGAGGCCGCCCCGGGTCGCGGCGCGGAGGATCGCCAGGCCGAGGTTCTCCTCGACGCTCGCGCCCAGGACGAGACCCTGGGCCTTGCGGTCCTCGGGGACGAGCCCCAGGCCGGCGCCGATGGCGGCGTGGACGTCGTGCCGGGGCACCGCCTTGCCGCGCACGCTCACCGTGCCGGAGTCGTAGCGGTCGGCGCCGAAGATCGCGCGCAGCACCTCCGTGCGGCCCGCGCCGACCAGCCCGGCGAGCCCGACCACCTCGCCGGCGCGCACGGAGAGGGAGACGTCCTCGAAGTGCCCGGTGCTCGTGAGCCCCTCGACGCGAAGCAGCTCGTCGCCGAGCGGGGTCTGCTCGCGCGGGTACTGCGCCTCGATGGAGCGGCCCACCATCAGGCGGACGAGCTCCCCGGTGTCCGTGGTGGCCGGGACGGTGCCGACCGACTGGCCGTCGCGGAGCACGGTGACGCGGTCGCCGATGCGCTGGATCTCCTCGAGGTGGTGGGAGATGAAGACCATGCCCACGCCGTTCTGGCGCAGCTCGGCCATGAGCTCGAGCAGCCGGTCCACCTCGGCGTCGGTCAGCGCGGCGGTGGGCTCGTCCAGGATGAGGACCCGGGCGTCGAGGCTGAGGGCCTTGGCGATCTCCACGAGCTGCTGGCGGGCGACGCCGAGCGTCGAGACCGGGCGGCGGAGGTCGACGTCGAGGCCGACCCGCTGCAGCGCGGCCCGTGCCTTGGCGTGCATCTTCCGGCGGTCGACGATCCCGAACCGGCGCGGGGGCCGGCCGAGCAGGACGTTCTCCGCCACGCTCAGCTGCGGGACGATGTTGAACTCCTGGTGGATCGTCGCGATGCCGAGCTGCTCGGCGTGCGCGGTCGAGGAGATGTGGACCTTCTCGCCGTCGACGAAGAGCGTGCCGCCGTCGGGCTGGTACACCCCCGCGAGGCACTTGATCAGGGTGGACTTGCCGGCGCCGTTCTCGCCGAGCAGCACGTGGACCTCCCCGGCGTGGAGGTCGAAGGAGACCCCGCCGAGGGCGACCACGCCCGGGAACTTCTTGACGAGGTTCTCCACGCGGAGAAGCTCGCGCCCCGCGGGCGGGGTGGCGGTGTTCGTCGGTCGGGTGTTCATGCGCTCCTCCTCGGGAGGGTGGACTCGCGTAGGACCAGGCAGCACTCGAGCGCGTCGGTGCCCGGGGTTCCGCCGTCGGTCTCGGGTGAACCGGCGATGCGGGCCAGCAGCAGCCGCATGGCGCGCTGGCCGAGCTGGGCCGTCGGCTGGGCGATCGCCGTGACGGTCGGGCTCAGCAGGGTGAACCACGGCATGTCGTCGAACACGGCGAGCGCGAGGTCGTCCGGGATGCGCACCGGGATGGTGGCGCGCTGCTCGGCCAGGAGCTGCAGGACGCCGAGCGCCATGGACCCGTTGGTGACGAACACCGCGTCGGGCAGCGACGGCATGGCGAGCAGGTCCGCCATGGCCTCGTGGCCCGAGGCCGGCCGGAAGTCGCCGTGCTGCACGCGCTCGGGCCGCAGCTCCAGGCTGTGGCGGGCGAGGGCTGCCCGGAAGTGCTCGAGCCGCAGCCGGGCGGTGCCGGCGTGCTCGGGGCCGGTGATGATCGCCGGGTCGGTGCGGCCGGTGGCCACCAGGTGGTCGACGAGGGCCGCGATGGCCGCGGAGGAGTCCGCGAGGACGGTGGGGGCGTCGACGTCGGCCGCGGGGCGGTCGACCAGGACCAGGTGCCGGTTGAGGTCGGCGGCCTCGCGCAGCAGCGGGGAGGTCTCCACGGTGGGGACGACGATGAGCCCGTCGACCTGCCGCTCGAGGAGGATCCGGATGTAGTGGTCCTGCTGGGCGGGGTCCTCGTCCGCGTTGCCGACGATGACGGAGTAGCCGGCGGCGCGCGCGGTGTCCTCCACCGCCCGTGCCAGCTCGGTGAAGTAGGGGTTCATCAGGTCCGAGACCACCAGGCCGACGGTGCGGGTCCCGGTGCTGCGGAGGGAGCGGGCGACGGCGTTGGGCCGGAAGTTCAGGGCCTGGACGGCGGCCAGCACGCGCTCGCGCATCTCGGGCGACGTGGCGGGGTGGTCGGTCAGCACGCGCGAGACGGAGGCGGTGGAGACGCCCGCGGCACGCGCAACGTCCTTGATCGTCGGCACTGACTTCCTCCCCGGCGGCTCTGCGCGGTCTGTGTAATCGTTCCCATGGGATCGATTACACGAGTATGGACCCCGTCACATCCGTCGTCAAGGGCGGCCAGGTGGTATCGCGTCAGAGGGGCGCGAAGAGGCGGCGGGCCGTCGGCAAGGTCATCGCCGCCGCCGCCGCCGCTGCCGCCGCCGCGCTGCCGCTGGCGTCACGAGCCTCCTGCCGTGGTGGCCGGCCCTGCCGGTCCGGCGGCGACGTCGACCGGGGCACGCCCGCCGTTGGCGTCCAGTCCCGCGGTGACGGGTGAGGGCCTGAAGCCCCTGACGACCAGGTAGACGCCGAGGGACAGCTCCCAGAAGAAGATGCCGGGAAGCGCGACCAGGGACAGCAGGGAGAACTGGTCGTTGACGCCGAACATCGTCGCGGTGTTCGACGCGAGGAGCAGCGGTGCTCCGACGAGTCCCAGCAGCGGGATGACGCGTGGCACGAGACGGGACCGGTACATCAGCGTTCCCAGCAGCAGCGCGTTCGCGACGGCGAGGCCCGGCCCGAGCAGGAACGTCCAGTCGCGCAACGCGACGAGCGCCTCGCCCGTGGTGATCAGGGAGTCGGCGTCCGCTCCGGGGGTGCTGCCCAGGTCCTGCCGCAGCGTCACGACCGTCAGGATGCTCATGACGCCGACGAAGATGATCGCGGCCTCGAGCACGCGGGCCGCCACGAAGCCGAGGGCGAGGGCCTCGTTCTCCCGCCTGACCACCGGGTAGAGCACGACAGCGGTGCCGATGCAGGCGAGAGCGTTGACGATGTCGAGGAGGCCGCCGAGGAGGACGCGCGTGTCGTCGCCCGGCCCGACGATGTAGCCCGGGTCGCTCAGGACCGGGTCGAGGAGGAAGACCGCGGGGATGGACGACAGGAACGTGACCAGGTAGAGCGCGCCTGCGAGCAGCGCGACCTTCCTCAGCCAGCTCATCGGCCGCCTCGTCGTCGGCTCGGTGGGTTCGGTGCTGGCCATGTCCATCGCCTCTCGCTGGTGTCGCGGTCCGGGATGTGTACCGCGTACACGCAGAAGGTACGTGTACGCAGTACACTCGTCAAGGGGTTAGAGTCGGCCGCCAGCACGAGAGCGGGAGGACGACATGGCACCGACGGTCCAGGCCGGGGCCCCGCGGCGCGTCGCCCTCAGCAGGGACCGGGTGCTGCGGGCCGGGGTGGCGCTCGCCGACGAGGAGGGCATCGACGCGCTGAGCATGCGCCGGCTCGCCCAGCGCCTCGGTGTCGTCCCGATGGCGTTGTACAGGCACGTGGCGAACAAGGAAGAGCTCCTCGACGGCATGGTCGACGTCGTCATCGGTGAGATCGACCCCCCGCTCGAAGGTGCCGACTGGCGGACCGCCGTGCGCGAGCGGATCCTCTCCGCGCGGCGGGCACTGCTGCGGCACCCGTGGGCGCGCCCGGTCATCGAGTCGCGCACCGGGGCGTCGCCCGTGGTGCTGGACCACATGAACTCGCTCATCGGGATGTTCCGCGCGGGAGGCTTCTCGGCGGTGCTGACCCACCACGTGATGCACGCCCTCGGGAGCCGCATGTGGGGTTTCACCCAGGAGGTGTTCCCGAGCGCGCCCCCGCCCGAGGACCCCGAGCAGCGCGCGGCCATGTTCCAGCAGGTCGCCGCGCGCTGGCCCCACATCCTCGAGATCGCCGGGGCCGGGGCGCACGACCAGGGCTCGGTGGTCGGCCAGGGCTGCGACGACCAGTTCGAGTTCGAGTTCACCCTCGACCTGATGCTGGACGGGTTCGAGCGGCTCCGTCGGCAGGACTGGACCCCGAGGCGCTGACCCGGTCGGGGCGCGGGGCCCTCAGTCGACGTACTGGGCCTCGCCGAGCCCGAAGGACCAGTTCTCCTTGGGCACGTCGACAAGGCTGATGAACACATCCTCCGGGCGCAGCCCGATGCGTTCGTGCAGGCCCGAGGCGATGGCACGGTAGAGGTTCTTCTTCGCCTCGACCGTGCGGCCGGCGTTGAACGTGATCTGGATGATGAGCGCACGCTCGGTGCGTTCGACCATGTACGTCGGGTCCATCACGAGGTTCTCCGGCTCGTGCTCGGAGACGATCATGAACCTGTCGTTGACAGGCGCGCCGACGGCGTCGACCAGCGCCTCGTAGACGACCTCGACGATGCTCTGCCGGTACTCCGGGGGAGTCGCCTCCGGCAGGTCGATGCGTACTAGCGGCATGGCAGTCTCCTCCGTGGAGCGCGACAGTGCACCGCCTGAAGGCGGACGGTTGTGGACCACAACCTACTTCTGTCCCGAGAGCCGGGGGCGGGAATCGCGGGCCGGTGGTCTGCCGGCGCGTTCTACGCTGCGGTCATGCCCGCCCGCGCGCCCGAGCCCGTGATCCTGGGCAACGCCGTCGTCGAGCTCACGCCGCTGACGGCCGACGACGCACCCGACCTCTTCGCCGCCCTCGACGACCCGCGCGTGTGGGCCGCCGGGTACGGAGGCGGCCCGGCCGGGCGGCCGGGGGACGTCGCCGGCATGCGCGAGTACGTCACCGGCCACCTCCTCGGCGCCGCGGACCGCGTCCCGTGGGCGGTGCGCCTGCGAGGCGGGGATCTGGTGGGGACGTCGAGCCTCGGGGACGTCGACCTCCCCAACGAGTCGGCGCACCTGGGGTGGACGGCCTACGCCCCGTCCGTCTGGGGCACGGCGGTCAACCCGGCGACGAAGCTGGCCATCCTCACTCACGCGTTCGACGACTGCGGCCTCGGGCGGGTCCGGCTCCAGACCGACGTCCTGAACACCCGCTCCCAGGCCGCCATCGCCCGGCTCGGGGCGGTTCGCGAGGGAGTCCTCCGCCGGCACCGGCGCCGGGCCGACGGCAGCTTCCGCGACACGGTGGTCTTCTCGATCCTGGCCGACGAGTGGCCGCGGGTCCGCGCCCGGCTGGAGGCGCGGATCGCGCCGGCGCCCGGGCGGGACGTCTCGGCCGCCCCCGCGGCCGGCGCGATGCGGGACGCCTCCGCCTGATCGGGCCCGGGCGCGACGCCGATCTTTCGGCGCGGGGCCGCGGATTTTTCGGGCAGGCGAACAGTGCGCAACCCCACCGCCGCGGGGCTTGGGCCCACCTCCCGCGGCTGCCACGATGGCGATATGTCCACCTCGACCCCGCCCCTGCCCGGCGACGAGCGCGCCGCCCGGACCGCGCCGACCCGGGAGCAGGTCCGCCGCTGGCGCCGCTACCTGGCCGACGAACGGGCGGAGGGTGCGGTCTACCGCCACCTCGCCTCCCGGCGCGAGGGCGAGGAGCGCGAGATCCTCCTCGGCCTCGCCGACGCCGAGCGACGCCACGAGCAGCACTGGCGGGACCTGCTCGGCGACCAGGTCGGCCGGCCGGGCAAGGGCGCGCTGCGCACCCGGCTGCTGGGCTGGCTCGCCCGGACCTTCGGCGGCGTGTTCGTCCTCGCGCTCGCCCAGAACGCGGAGGCGCGCTCGTCCTACGCCGACGACGCGGACGCCACCGACGCCATGGCCGCCGACGAGCGCGTGCACGGCGAGGTGGTCCGGGCGCTGGCGACCCGCGGCCGGGCGCGGATGTCGGGCACGTTCCGCGCGGCCGTCTTCGGCGCCAACGACGGGCTCGTCTCCAACCTCGCGCTCGTGCTCGGCGTCGGCGCCACCGGCGTCCCGGCCGGCACGGTGCTCGTGACCGGCGTCGCCGGCCTGCTCGCCGGCGCCCTGTCCATGGCGGCGGGGGAGTACGTCTCCGTCCGTTCGCAGCGCGAGCTTCTCGAGGCCTCCATCCCCGACGCCGACGCGCACGAGTCCATCCCGGCCCTCGACGTCGACGCCAACGAGCTGGCCCTGGTCTACCGCGCCCGTGGCATGGCGCCCGCCGAGGCCGAGGAGCACGCCGCCGGTGTGATGGCCCGGATGCTCGCCGGCCACGGCATGCCCGCGGCGGACGTCGCGCACGCCTACGAGGAGATCGGCAACGGCTGGTCCGCCGCCCTGTCCAGCTTCGGCTTCTTCGCCTCCGGCGCGCTGATCCCGATCCTGCCGTACCTGTTCGGGCTGAGCGGGCTCCCGGCGATCGGCGTCGCCGCGGGGCTGGTGGGGATCGCCCTCCTGGGCACCGGTGCCGTCGTGGGCGTGCTGTCCGGGGCGCCGCCGCTGCGTCGCGCGCTGCGCCAGCTCGGGATCGGGTACGGCGCCGCCGCGGTCACCTACGGGCTCGGCCTGGCGTTCGGCACCACGATGGTCTGACGGCTCGTCGAGCCGCCCCCGATCCTCGCCGCGACACCTTAGGCTGCCTCGGGCACGCCGGGTCGCGCGGAACGGGGGACGACATGTCGGAGCAGCGGGCGGACGTCGGGCTGATCGGGCTCGGCGCGATGGGACGGCCCATGGCCGCGCACCTGCTGCGCGCGGCGCGCGAGCGCGGCGTCGAGCTGATCGTCCACAGCCGCCGCGAGTCGAGCGCCGCCGGCCTCGTCGCGGACGGCGCGCGCTGGGCGGACACGCCCCGGGACGTCGCCGCGCGCTGCGACGTCGTCCTGACGATGCTGCCCGACCTCCCCGAGCTCGACGCGGTCCTCGACGGCGACGACGGGCTCCTCGCCGGCCTCGCCCGGCCCTCCGTGCTGGTGGTCTCCTCCACGAGCTCGCCCGACGGCGTCCGTCGCCTGGCCCGGGACGTCGCCGACCGGACGCAGGGCCGCCTCGCCGTCGTCGACGCCCCCGTCTCCGGCGGGGTGGAGGGTGCCGCGGAGGGGTCGCTCTCGATCATGGTCGGCGGCGCGGACGACGACGTCGCCCGGGTGCTGCCGTGGCTCGGCGTCCTCGGCACGCCGGTGCACCTGGGCCCGGTCGGCGCCGGGGAGGTGGCCAGGGCGTGCAACCAGCTGATCGTCGCCGCCACCACCGTGGCGCTGGGCGAGGCGAGCGTCATCGCCGAGCGGGCGGGGCTCGACCTGGGCCGGCTGCTCGACCTCCTCGGCGGCGGCTACGCGGGCTCGCGTGTCCTGGAGGTGAAAAGGTCCCGGCTCGTCGCGCACGACCACACGCCGGCCAGCCCGGCGCGGTTCATGATCAAGGACCTCGCCTTCGCCGCCGCGGAGGCCGAGAGCACGGGCACCGCCGTCGAGCAGCTGCCGGTGCTGCAGCGCGTCTACCGGGAGATCGCCGAGCGCGGGCTGGGAGACCTGGACAGCTCCGTGGTGCAGCGGTACGTCGAGGAGCGCTCGATCTGATCGCCCCGGCCGCGTGGGTGCTCGGGCCCTCGCTCCGCCCGGCCGCTCGGTCCGCTCAGCTCCGCGGGCGCGTCGCGAGGGTCTCGGGGGCCCGCACCCAGACGGCAGCGGCCACCAGCGTGATGGCGCCCGACAGGGCGAACGCCGCGCCGTAGCCCACGTGGTCCACCAGCAGCCCGGCGAGGACCGGCCCCAGGATCTGGCCGGCGTCGCTGCACATCTGGAAGGCGGCCAGCACGGGTCCGGCGGTCCGCCCGCTGCCCACCACGTCCGCCACGGTCGCCTGCTGGGCGGGGTTGAGCATCCCCACCCCCACGCCCGCCAGGGCGGAGACCACGAGCAGGGCCACCAGGTCCCCGGTCAGCCCGAGGGCGGCCGTGAGGGCGCCGTTGACGAGGAGGCCCGTGACGAGCAGCGGCTTGCGGCCGCGCGCGTCCGAGGCGCGGCCCGCCGGCGTCAGGGCGACGGCGTTGCCGATGGCGAAGGCCGCCAGCGCGGCGCCGGCCGCCCACGGTCCCGCCGTGAGGCTGGCCGCGGCGAACAGCGGCAGGACCGCGACCCGCACCCCGAAGTTCGACCAGCCGTTGGCGAACGCGGAGACGAGCGCGGCGCGGTAGGCCGGGTGCGCGAGCGCATCCCGCAGCCGCATCGCCGGCAGCTGCGCTGTGCCGGGCGGCGGTCTGAGCGCTGCCGGCCGGAGGAAGACCGCGACCACGGCGGTCGCGACGAGCAGCGAGGCGGCGTAGACGAGGAACGGCACGCGCAGCCCGGCCTCCGCGAGCAGGCCGCCGGCCAGCGGCCCCCCGATGTTGCCCAGGAGGAACGCGGTGCCGTACGCCGAGGACGCCCGTCCGCGTGCCGTCGGCGGGGCGAGGCGGACGATCAGCCCCATCGCCGAGACGGTGAACATGGTCGAGCCGATGCCGCCCAGCCCCCGGAAGACGAGCAGCTGGGCGTAGCTCTGCGCGAACGCCGTCGCCGCGGTCGACCCGGCCACCACCAGCAGCCCCGCGAGGTAGACCGGGCGCTCGCCCATCCGCCCGATGAGCCTGCCGCCCACCGGCGCGAAGACGAGCCGGAAGAACGCGAAGACGCTGACCACCACGGACGCCGCGGTGACACCGACGTCGAAGCTCCGGGCGAACTGCGGCAGCACCGGGGAGACGAGTCCGTACCCCATGGCGATGACGAAGGCGGCCGAGACGAGGACCCAGATCTCGCGGGGCAGGGGCACGGGGCGGGAGGCTGACATGGCGGGGGAGATCATCCCACCCCCGCGGCGGCGTCAGCCCTACTTGCCCATGCCCGCCGTGAGCCCGGAGATGATCTGCTTCGTCGCCAGCAGGAACAGCACCACCAGCGGCAGCGTGGCGATCACCAGCCCCGCGAAGAGGGTGGACCAACTCGTCTGGTACTCGCCGAAAAAGGTCGTCAGCCCCACCGGCAGCGTGTACCTCGTGCGGTCGCGCACGAGGATCAGCGGGTAGAAGAAGTCGTTCCAGATCGGCACGAACCGGAAGACCACCACGGTGGCCACCGCGGGCCGGACCAGCGGGAGCATCACCGACCAGAACATCCGCAGCGGCCCCGCCCCGTCGATGCGCGCGGCCTCCTCGAGCTCGCCGGGGAGCTGCCGGAAGAACGTGCCGAGCACGAACACGGAGAACGGGATCGACACCGCCGCGTAGACGAGCACCAGCCCGGTGCGGGTGGAGACCATCCCGATCGCGTCGAGCAGGTAGAAGATCGGCACGATCATGAGGAACACCGGCATCATCAGGCCGGAGACGAAGACCTGCTCGATCACCCCCATGAGCCGGGAGCGGCTGCGCGCCAGGGCGTACGCGGCGAGCAGCGACACGACCGTCGAGAGCGCCACCGAGCCGACCGTCACCACGATGGAGTTCCAGAAGTAGGTCGAGAACGACGCCTCGATCCACGCCTCCTGGTACGCCGCCAGGCTCGGCTCGGCGGGCAGGCCCAGCGGCTCGGACACGAGTTCCTGGTTGGTGCGGAAGGAGTTCAGCACCATGGTCAGCAGCGGCAGGATCGCCACGGCGGCGTAGACCCACAGCAGGGTCGACGTCAGCGCCGCGCGCACGCCGCCGGTGCGGCGCCCGGGCGGCGTCGCGGCCCGGGCGGTCGCCGGGGCGGTGCCGGGGACGGCGAGGGTCGTGGCCATCAGAACAACCGCCTCTCTGCCCGGCGGAACCACTTGTTGAACGCGATCGAGAGCCCAAAGATCACCAGGAACAGCAGGATGGCGATCGCGGAGGACGTGCCGATGGCGTTCGACGAGCCGGACTGGAACGCGGTGCGGTAGAAGAGCAGCGACATCACGTCCGTGGCGCCCGCGGGGGAGCCGGTCGAGCCGCCGAGCGCGTACGGGATCGGGAACGCCTCCATCGAGAAGATGAACGTCAGCACGCTCACGGTGCCGATGATCGGGGTGAGCAGCGGCAGGGTGATGTGCCAGAAGCGCTGGCGGGCGGTGGCGCCGTCGAGCTCGGCCGCCTCCTCCAGCGAGGCGTCCAGGCCGCCGAGCGCCGCCCCGTAGAGCAGCAGCGGGAAGCCCACCCACTGCCACGCCGTCACCAGCACCACGACCCACAGGGCCGTGGACGGGTCACCCAGCCACGGCAGGGCGAGCGCCTCGAGCCCGACCGCCTTGAGCAGGGCGTTGACCGGCCCGAACAACGGGGAGAGCAGCAGCGACCACAGGTACCCGATGACCAGCGGCGAGACCAGGTACGGCATCGTGTAGAGCACCTGGAAGAGCCGCTTGAACCGCCGGCGCCGGTGGAGGACCACCGCGAGCAGCAGGCCGACGGAGTTCTGCACCACCATCGACCCGGCGAAGAGCAGCAGGTTGTGGGCGAACGCCCGCGGCACCTGCGTGGCGTACGGCTCGGCCGTGAAGAGCTGGACGAAGTTGCCCAGCCCCACGAACGACTCCTGGGAGGTGCCCCGCCACGAGTACAGCGAGTACGTCAGCGCGGTGACCATCGGGTAGAGCACGAAGAACCCGAACAGCAGCGCCGCCGGCAGGAGGAAGAGCAGGGCCGTCCCCGTCGGCAGGGCCGCGGTCAGGGGACGACGGCGGCGCCCGGCCGACGGCGGAACCTCCGCCGTCGGCCCGGTCACCGTCGCGGGTCCGGACGGAGCGGTCACTGGCCCGGCGTCCACCAGGCAGACAGGCCGTCCTGGATCTTGCTCGCGACGCCCGCCGCGTCCAGCTCGCCGAGGAACAGCTGCTGACCGCCCTCACCCATGAGGTCGGTGCCGACCGGGTCGCCGTAGCGGTAGTCCACGAGCAGCAGGTACGGGGCGGGATTCTCCTGGTAGAGGTCCCACATCTCCTGCATGAGCGGCTCGTCGAACTCCACGCCGGGGACGGGGGAGAACTGCTTGAGGTCGTTGGCGACCATCTGCCCGAACTCGGCGTCGGCCAGCCAGTTCAGCAGCGTCTCCGCCTCCTCGGCGTTGTCCGAGGCGGCCGAGAGGCCCCAGTTGCCGTCGGCGTAGCCGGGGCTGACCGGGTGGTCGAGCGCGGAGCCCTCGGGCGGCGGCACCTGGAACACGCCGAGCTCGAGCTCGGGGTTCGACGACTGGAAGAAGGCCAGCTCGTAGGACCCGCCGGCGAACATCGCGGCCGCGCCGGAGGTGAAGAGCACCTGGGCGTCGGTGTAGCCCACGCCCACGACGTCGTCGGGCATGTACTGCTCGAGGTCGGCGAAGGTCTGGATCGAGGCGACGTAGGCCGGGTCGTTGAAGTCGGTCGAGCCCTCGCGCAGCGCCTGCTGGAAGTCCGCACCGCCGTACTGGGCGGCGGTGAGCGCGTCGTGGACGGTGGGGACGAACCAGGCATCCTTCGCCCCGACGGCGAGCGGCGTCACGCCGGCGGCCTCGAGGGTGTCGTTGATCGCGATGAAGTCCTCCCAGGTCTCCGGCTCCTCGAGGCCGTGCTCCTCGAAGATCGCCGTGTTGTAGAAGACCTGGATCGTCTGGGTGGCGAACGGGACGCCGTACAGGGCGCCGTCCTCCTTGCCGCGGGCGCCGTCGAGGATCGCGTCGTCGAACTCGGCGAGGGCCGGGACGACGTCGTCCAGCGGGGCGAGGTTGCCGCCCTCGACCAGGGGCTGGAGCAGGCCGTACGAGCGCACCTGCGCCACGTCGGGACCGTCGGAGCCGGTGAGGCCGGTCTGCAGGATCTGGTTGTACTCGGTGTTCTTGTAGGCCTGGAAGTTCACCGTGATGCAGGGGTTGGCCTCCTCGAAGACGTCGAAGATCGTCTCGTAGGTGTCCTTGTCCTCCGTGCGCCAGGACCACACGTCGAGGGCGACCGGCTCGGCGCAGTCCTCCGAGCCCGCGGCGGAGGTGGCGCCCCCGTCGGCGCCGGGGTCCGGCGCGTCGTCGGAGGGCGCGCAGGCGGACAGGGCGAGGACGGCAGCCGCGACGGCGGCTGTGGAGGCAAGTACTCTCCGGCGGTGCATGGTGTGTCCTTTCGGGCCGGTCTCGGCGGGTCGTCGCCGCACGGCGGGCGGGTCGGGCTCGGCACGAGGGTCGTGACGGCGATGTCACGAGGGGACGTTTCCCCGAAAGGGCTGGGATGTCAAGAGTTTTCATGAGAATGTAACTTCGGTTCACTGGTTTACATGGCTGTCGTGCGCGCGGAGGCGTGCGCCGCCCCGAGGAGGTCCGATGAGCGAGGCGCCGACCGTCGGCCTGGTCAGCCGCGTGCGCGGGATGCTCCCCGAGCTGCGTCCCGCCGAGCGGCGCGTCGGCGAGGCCGTGGTGGCGGACCCGCTGCTCGTCGCCCGCGAGTCGGTGACCTCCCTCGCGGAGCGCTGCCGGACGTCTCCGCCCACGGTCGTGCGGTTCGCCCAGCACATGGGCTTCTCCGGCTTCCCCGAGCTCAAGCTCGCGCTGGCGACCGCGGCGGGCATCGAGGAGGGCCGCAGCTCCCGCGCCCCGCTGTCGGGCGAGATGGACCCGAGCGACACCCTGGCCGACATCGTCGCCAAGATCGGGTACGCCGACTCCCGCGCCGTCGAGAGCACCACCGCGGGGCTGGACGTCGCGGTGCTGGAGAAGGTGGTCGACGCGCTCGTGGGCGCCCGGCACATCGACATCTTCGGCATCGGCGCGTCCGGACTGACCGCCTCCGACCTCGGCCAGAAGCTGTCCCGGCTCGGGCTCGCCGTCAACGTGGCGACCGACCGCCACGCCGCCATGACCCTCGCCTCCCTGCGCGGCCCCGAGGACGTGGTGTTCTCCGTCTCGCACTCCGGGGCGACGTCGGACGTCATCGAGCCGCTCCGGGTCGCCGGGCACGGGGGCGCCCGGACGGTCGCGCTGACGAACCACCCGCGCTCGCCGCTCGCCCGGCGCGCCGACCTCGTGCTGACGACGACGACGCGCGAGACCACCTTCCGCTCCGGCGCCATGGCGAGCCGGATCGCCCAGCTCACCGTGGTGGACTGCGTCTTCGTCGGCGTGGCAGCCCGGGACTTCGAGCGCACCCGGCGGGCGCTGGACGCCAGCTTCAAGGCGGTCGGCGAGCTGTAGCGCCGGCGCCCCGCCCGCTCGACCGGTCGGCCGCTGCGCCGGCCGCGGCCGGAGCCACGGCCGGTCCGCGCCCGGGCCCGCCGCCGGGGACCGACGTCTGCGCTGAGGACGTCCCGCTGATCGGCTGTCCTCGGCCGGATCTGCGGTCCTCACGGCCGGGGTCGCGGACGTACCCTGGAGCCGAGGTCGGTGACGAGGCCGGCCGCGGGGGAGACGCGTGAGTGCGCACCAGATGACGCCGGACGCGGAGGCGTGCCATGACCTCGCGGGGCCGGACCGACCGGCTGCTCCCTCCCACCCGGGTCCTGCTCGGCCTCTTCGCGGTGCTCACCGCGCTCGCCGTCGGCGCCCTGCTCGTCCGCGCGGAGCACACCGCGGAGACCTTCGCCTGGACCATCGACCCTCCCGCCACGGCCGCGTTCCTCGGCGGCGGCTACGCCTCCGGGACGGTGCTGGTGGTGCTGTCCTTGCTCGGCGGCAGCTGGGCGCGCACCCGCATCCCGCTGGTCACCATCCTGGTCTTCACCGCGCTGACGCTGGTGGCCACGCTGGTCCACCTCGACCGCTTCCATCTCGCCGCAGACGGTTCCCTGCCCCGGTTCGCGGCCTGGTTCTGGCTGGCGGTCTACGTCGTGGTGCCGGTGGGCATGGCGGCGGCGCTGGCTGTCCAGGAGCGCCGGGCCCTTCCTCCGCCCCGGCGGCGGCCGCTGCCCGCCTGGCTCCGCGCCCTCCTCGCCGTCGAGGGCCTGGTCCTCCTCGGCGTCGGCGTCGCGCTGTACCTCGCACCGGCGACGGCGGAGGTGCTCTGGCCCTGGACGCTCACCCCGCTCACGGCGCGGGCGGTCGGGTCGTGGCTGGCCGCCTACGGGTTTGCGGCGGCGCTCCTGGTCCGGGCCGGCGACCTGGACCTGCTGCGGGTGCCCGCGCTCGCCTACGCCGTCCTGGGCGTCCTGCAGCTGATGGTGGCGGGTCGGTTCGCCGAGGACGTGCGGTGGCAGGCGCCGTCGGCCGCGGGTTTCCTCGTCATGGCGACGGCGGTCGCCGCCACCGGCGTTGCCGCGTTCGTGGCCACCGAGCCCGGCCGGGCCCCCGCGCGAGAGACGCCGTGACCGTGGACCGGCCGGCGATCGTCCTGCTCAGCCGGGACCCCGGCATGCGCGCGCTGGTGCAGCGGGCGCTGCGCCGTCGGTACGCCAACGACTACGACGTGCGCGTGCACGGCGACGCGGCGTCCACGCGGGAGACCCTCGACCGGCTGCGGGCCGACGGGGTCCCCGTGGCGCTGCTGATGGTGGGCTACGGCGCGGCCGAGCCGGACGGGCTGAGCGTGCTGGAGCAGCTCCCGGTGGAGCGCACGGCACTCCGCGTGTCCGTGGTGCGCTGGGGCGACTGGAGCACCACCCGGCCGATCTTCGACGCGATCGGGATGGGCCGCGTGGACCGGTGGCTCACCTGCCCCGAGCTGGAGTCGGACGAGGAGTTCCACCGCACCGTCAGCGAGTTCCTCGACGAGGCCGCCACCCGGCGGGGCACCTCGTTCGAGGCGGTGCGCCTGGTGGGGCGGCGCTGGGACCGGCGCACCCAGCAGCTGCGCGACATGTTCGACCGCAACCACATCCCGACCGGCTTCTACGACGTCGCGACGCCGGACGGTCAGGCCATCCTCCTCGGGGCCGGGGTGAGCGACCCCGCGCTGCCGGTCGTGCTGCTGCACTTCCGCCGCGACGCCACCGTGCTGCAGAACCCGAGCGACATCCAGATCGCCGACGCCTTCGGGCTGTTCGAGCCGGTGGGCCAGGACGAGGAGTTCGACGTGGCGATCGTCGGTGCCGGCCCGGCCGGGCTCGGCGCGGCGGTGTACGCGGCGTCGGAGGGGCTGCGCACCATCGTGCTGGAGACCGAGGCGGTCGGCGGGCAGGCGGGCACGTCGTCGCTGATCCGCAACTACCTGGGCTTCCCCAGCGGGATCTCGGGCAGCCGCCTGGCGTTCCGCGCCTACGAGCAGGCGTGGACCTTCGGGGCGCGGTTCCACTTCATGCGCGCCGCGACCGCGCTCGCCGCCTCCGGCAACCACCTCTCGGTGCGGCTGAGCGACAACTCCTCCGTGCGCAGCGCGACGGTCGTCGTCGCGACCGGGGCCGCCTACCGGCGGCTCGGGGTGCCCGAGCTCGAGGCGCTGACCGGGCGTGGGGTGTTCTACGGGGCGACGGTCTCGGAGGCCTCGTCCGTGCGTGGGAAGCAGGTCTACGTGGCCGGGGGCGGCAACTCGGCCGGGCAGGCGGCCGTGCACCTGGCCCGTTACGCCGACCGCGTCACGGTGCTGGTGCGTCGCTCCAGCCTGGCCGAGACGATGTCCGAGTACCTGATCCGGGAGATCGAGGCGGCGCCCAACATCGCCGTGCGCTACCGCACCGAGGTCGTGGGCGGGACGGGGACGGAGTTCCTCGAGTCCCTGCGGCTGCGCGACGTCGACACCGGCCGGGAGGAGGAGGTGCCCGGCACGCTCTTCGTCCTCATCGGTGCCGAGCCGCGCTCGCACTGGCTCGGTGAGGAGATCGCCAAGGACCGCCGGGGCTACGTGCTCACCGGCGCGGACACCCCGCCGCGGGCGGGCCCCCGCGCGGCGGCGCTGCTGGAGACGTCGCTGCCGGGCGTCTTCGCCGCCGGGGACGTGCGACGCGGGTCGGTCAAGCGGGTCGCCGCCGCGGTCGGGGAGGGGGCGCTCGCGGTCAGCCTGGTGCACTCGTACCTGGGCTGGCTGCGGGCTGCGAGGTGAGCGCGACGCCCAGGGTCGGTGCACCGTGGAACCCTGGCGGGGCGCCGATCGTCAGAAGTAGTGTGGCCGTGCGGGCCCTGTGCTCCCGCGCGCGTGAGGAGTGAGCCGAGATGACATATGCCGCCGAGGCGGACGCCGCCGACGTCGTGGACGCGCTGGCCCAGGTGGTGCTGGTCGGGGGCGCCGTCATGCTCGTGCTCGGCCTCGCCGCCGTCGGGTCGCTCTGGTACGTGGTGCGCCGGGTCCGCCGGTCGCGCCGCCTGCGCCGCGGCGTCGACCGGAGCCGCCTCACCGTCCGGGCCGTGACCGGCGACGACGCCGGGCGCCGGCTGGCCCGGATGCGCCTGGAGGTCCAGCGCTCCGTCGACGCGACGGAACGCGCGATCGGAGCCGCGCAGGCCCAGGGCGCGCCGGTGGGCGCCATGCCCTCGGTGGCGGCCAATCTCGTGCGCGCCGGCCACCAGCTGGACGAAGAGCTCCGGCTCGCCGAGATCGAGCCCGATCTCGACCTCCGGCGGACGTGGGTGGCGTGGCTGACCGACCAGGTCGCCGAGCACGGGCGCCTGTGCGCGGACCTGCGCCGCTCCCTGTTCAGCGCCACCATGGCCACCGGCCCCGCCCACCTCACCCGCGCCGGCGACCACCTGGCGCTGGAGGTGGAGGCTCTGCAGGCCTGGGGCACCTCCTACCGCACGCGCCGCGCCGCCTGAGGCCCCGCCTTGTCGATCCGTGACCGCCTCGGCCGCATCGCCCGGGCGAACCGCGCCGAACGGGCCGCCCGGAAGCAGGGGCCGGCCGACCCGGTCCAGGCGGTGGAGGCCGCGCAGGCGGATCAGTTCCGTCGTCTCGACCAGGCCCGCCGCAGCGTCGCCGACCTGGCCGCGAACCGCCGTCGGGTGGAGGTCCTCGCCCAGCAGGCCAGCGCGGAGCGCCAGCAGTGGGACCGGCAGGCCGAGGCCGCCGTCGCCATGGGGCACGACGAGGGCGCCCGCGAGTATCTCCGCCGGTCGATCGAGGCCGGGAGGCGCCTCGAGACCCTCGGGGCCCAGCACCGCTCGATCGACGAGCAGGTGCGCCGCCTGGAGCACGACCTCGTCCGCCTCGAGCGGCAGGTCCAGGACTCCTACGTCCGGTTCCAGGCCCTGCGGGCCGACCACGGCGCGGCGCAGGCCGCCCTCCAGATGCGCGAGGCGACCGCCGCGGCCGGGCGGCAGGCGGTGGGTGCGCAGTCCGCGGCCCTCGAGGCGGAGCGGGAGATCCGGCGTCTCCAGGCACGTGCCGCCGCCCACGACGAGATCGCCGGCGCCGACCCCGACTCCGCGCAGGTGCGCGAGGCCTTCGAGCAGCTGGAGAACGAGGCCGCGGTGCGCAGCCAGCTCGAGGCGCTCAAGCAGCGCAAGGGCATCGAGCGGCCCGGCCGGTAGGACCGGGCACGCCACCGAGGAGCCACCTCCCCCTGCCTGTGGTGCGAGAGATGCTCGGCGAGGGTCGTGCTAGAGGTACTCGGCGAGCTCGTCGAGGAACTGCTTCTTCGTCCGCGCACCGACGAGAGACTTCACGACCTCGCCGCCGGAGTAGAGGTTGAAGGTCGGGATGGACACGACGCCGTACTTCGTCACGGTCTCGACGTTCGCGTCGGCGTCGAGCTTGAGGAACCGGATCTTGTCGCCGTGCTCGGCCGCCAGCTCCTCGATGATCGGCTCGGTGCGGCGGCACGGGGCGCACCAGGTTGCCCAGATGTCGACCAGCACGGGCGTGTCGGACTGGAGCACCTCGGCGTCGAACGTGGCGTCGGTGACCGCGGGGACGTTGCTCATGCTCGCTCCTTCAGGGTGTGGGGACGCAGCCGGTGCGGCGGCGGTCAGGCCCTCGCCGGCAGGAGGCTGGCGATGAGCTCCTCGACGCGGGCCTTGATCTCGTCGCGCACCGGGCGGACGCCGTCGACGCTCTTGCCGGCGGGGTCCTCGAGCTCCCAGTCCTCGTAGCGCTTGCCGGGGAAGATGGGGCAGGCGTCCCCGCAGCCCATGGTGATGACGACGTCGGACTCCTTGACGGCCTCCGTGGTCAGGACCTTGGGCTTCTCCGCGGCGATGTCGATGCCGACCTCCGCCATGGCCTCGACGGCGGCGGGGTTGACCTGGTCCGCCGGGGCGGAGCCGGCGGAGCGCACCTCGACGGCGTCGCCGGCGAGGTGGGACAGCCAAGCGGCGGCCATCTGGGACCGGCCGGCGTTGTGGACGCAGACGAACATGACGCTGGGGCGCTCGGACATGGGGTTCTCCTCGGGTCAGCGGGTCGCGGCGGGCGCGACGTCGGTGGGGTTGGTGGGCAGGGACAGTCGGGGGGCGAGGTTGCCGACACGGCGGCCGATCTCCTCGAGAGCGTGGTCGAACGCTTCGGGGGTGCCGGCGCGGATCGGGTCGGGGATGGACCAGTGGACGTCGACGGGGAGGCGGAGCTCCTCGTGCGCGCGGTCGCAGACCGTGACGACCAGATCGTCGTCGGCACGCACGCCGTCGACGTGCTGGGGCCGGACCCGGGGCAGCTTCAGGTGGTGGCGGCGGGCGCTCTCGACGGCGCCCGGTGCGATCGCCTCCGCCGGGTGGGTGCCGGCCGAGACGGCGGGGATCTCGCTGGCCTGCCGCCACAGGGCGGCCGCGAGGTGGGAGCGGGCGGAGTTGGCCGTGCACACGAACAGCACCCGTGGCACCTGCCGGACCTGACCCGCGGTGAGGTCGTCGAGCGCGCCCGGGACCAGGTGGACGTACGAACGACGCTTGTCGCCCTCGGAGCGGGTCCGCCCGACGACGCCCTCACGCTCGAGCACCTTGAGGTGATGAGCGAGCAGGTTCGAGGGCATGGCGAGGGCCTCGGCCAGCTCGGAGGGCGAGGCGTCACCGAGGTTGAGCGTGTCGACGATCTGGAGGCGCGCCGGGTCCGCCAGGGCGGCATGGAGCGCCGCCCGGCGTGCCAGCTGCTCGCTGCGCCGGGGTTCGGCCCCTCGCTCGACGTTCATTGCCTCAAGTTTGACTGAGTTATCTGTCGTCGTCAACCATGGGCCCATGAACACTTCTGAAGCGGCGCCCCCGCCGTCGTGGGCGCGCCGCCTGGTCGCCGAGCTGGTGGGGACCGCCGGGCTGGTCACCGTGGTCGTCGGGTCGGGGATCGCCGCGCAACGGCTCTCCCCCGGGGACGTCGGACTGCAGCTGCTGCAGAACAGCCTGGCGACCACGCTGGGGCTGTCGGTGCTGATCGTCGTCCTGGGGCCGGTGTCCGGCGCGCACCTGAACCCGGTCGTCTCCCTGGCCGAGTGGGCCGCCGGGCGACGGGCCGGTGCCGGGCTCGGCCTGCGCGGCGCCGGCGGGTACGTCGCGGCCCAGATCGCCGGGGGTGTCGCCGGTGCCGTGCTCGCGAACCTCATGTTCGAGGTACCCACCGAGCTAGCGACCACGGCGCGGGCGGGCTCCGGGCTGCTGCTCGCCGAGGTCGTGGCCACCGCAGGCCTGGTTCTCGTGATCTTCTCCCTGACGCGCTCCGGGCGGGGGGCCTGGGTCGCGCCCGCGGTGGGTGCCTACATCGGTGCGGCGTACTGGTTCACCAGCTCGACGTCGTTCGCGAACCCGGCCGTGACGGTCGGCCGGATGTTCACCGACACCTTCGCCGGCATCGCACCGGCGTCCGTGCTCCCGTTCGTCCTCGCGCAGCTGCTGGGTGGCGCCGTCGGCGTCCTGGCCGCGCGATTCTTCTTCCCCGCCGCCGTCGCCGTGCCCACGGAGCGGTTGCCCGAGCCGGCGGTGGTGTCGCGGTCGGACTGAGGTCGGGTGGGACCTTGGTGCCATGGGCCTCGGCGCCGGCCCCGTATGCTCAATTCATCGACAGTCATCGATAAGGAAGTGGGAGTCCATGAGCACCATCGAGGTCTACGAGCCGGCCATGTGCTGCAGCACCGGCGTCTGCGGCACGGACGTGCCACAGGAGCTGGTGACGTTCTCCGCGGACCTGGACTGGCTCCGCTCACAGGGTGCGGACGTCGCCCGCTACAACCTGGCGAGCGAGCCGACGGCGTTCGCCGGACGCCCGGCCGTCGTGCAGTTCCTCGAGCTCTCCGGCTCGGCGGGGCTTCCGCTGGTGCTCGTGGACGGCGCCGTCGCGATGACCGGGCGCTACCCCGACCGTGACCAGCTCGCGCGCTGGGCCGAGCTGGCCGCGGTGCCGGCCGGTCGCGCCGAGCTGGGTCTGACCGCGGTGCCGGCCGGCCGCGCCGAGCTGGGGCTGACCGCGGCACCGGCCGGACGCGGCGACCCGGGGCTGGCGCAGGAGTCCGGTGGCTGCTGCGGCGGCACCGGCTGCTGCTGAGCCGAGGAGACCGACCGTGACCGCGCCCTCCTTCCTCGCAGGAGCGCCCCGCTACCTGTTCCTGACCGGCAAGGGCGGCGTGGGCAAGACCTCCGTCGCCTGTGCCGCCGCCGTCGCGCTGGCCCGCGACGGCAGGTCGGTCCTGCTCGTCAGCACCGACCCGGCCTCGAACGTCGGCCAGGTCTTCGGCCTCCGCGTGGGTAACACCGTCACCGCCGTGCCCGCGGTGCCGGGGCTGTCCGCCCTGGAGATCAACCCGGACGAGGCGGCCGCGGCCTACCGCGAGCGCATCGTCGGACCGGTGCGGAACCTCCTGCCCGCGGCGGAGGTGAGCCTGATCGAGGAGCAGCTCTCCGGAGCATGCACCACCGAGATCGCGTCCTTCAACGAGTTCACCGGCCTGCTCTCCGGTGATGCCGCGGTCGCCGGGTTCGACCACGTCGTCTTCGACACCGCGCCCACCGGGCACACCATCCGGCTGCTCCAGCTGCCCGGCTCGTGGACCGAGTTCCTCAACGAGGGCAAGGGCGACGCCTCCTGCCTCGGCCCGCTCGCCGGGCTCGAGCGTCAGCGTGCCGTCTACGCCGAGGCCGTCAACGCCCTGGCCGACGCCGGCCGCACGCGCCTGGTGCTGGTCACCCGCGCCCAGCGCGCGGCGGTGGAGGAGATCGAGCGCACCGGTGCCGAGCTCGCCGCCCTCGGCATGCGCGAGCAGCACGTCGTCGTCAACGCCGTCATGCCCCTGCCTCCGGGTGGGGATGAGCTCGCTGTCGCCGTGCACGGGCGCGAGCAGGCAGTGCTGCGCGACCTGCCCGCCGCCCTCCGCGGCCTTCCGGCCGACGTGCTCGAGCTCAAGGGCGAGAACATGGTCGGCCTGGACGCCGTGGGCAGCCTCTTCGAGCCCGGCCGGGTGGAGACCGCCGCGGCCGAGCACGAGCCCGGGCCGACGCCGGAGCTTCCCGAGGGCGCCGAGGGCCTGGACGCGCTGGTCGACGAGCTCGCCGGGCAGGGCCACGGCCTGGTCATGCTGATGGGCAAGGGTGGGGTCGGCAAGACCACCGTCGCCGCCGCGGTCGCCGTCGCCCTGGCCGAGCGTGGACTGCCGGTGCACCTGACCACCACCGATCCCGCCGCGCACCTGACCGAGACCCTGGCCGGCTCCGTGGCGAACCTCGAGGTCTCCCGGATCGACCCCGAGGTCGCGACCCGCACGTACCGCGAGACCGTGCTGCGCACGAAGGGGGCGGCGCTCGACGACGCCGGCCGGGCCGCCCTGGAGGAGGACCTGCGTTCCCCGTGCACCGAGGAGATCGCCGTCTTCCAGGCGTTCTCGCGCGCGGTGAACGAGGCGCGGCGACGCTTCGTCGTCATCGACACCGCCCCGACCGGGCACACCCTGCTGCTGCTGGACGCCACCGGCTCCTACCACCGCGACGTCGTGCGGCAGCTGGGGGAGCGCACCTCCCTCGTCACCCCGATGATGCGGCTGCAGGACCCCGACCTCACGAAGGTCGTGGTCGTGACCCTGCCGGAGACCACACCGGTGCTGGAGGCCGAGGAGCTCCAGGTAGATCTGCGCCGGGCCGGCATCGAGCCGTGGGCGTGGGTGGTCAACAACTCGCTGGCCGCCGCGACCACGACCGACCCGCTGCTGCGCCGCCGCGCCCGCAACGAGTCCGGCGAGATCGCCCGGGTCATGGAGCGGGACTCCTCCCGCTGTGCGGTGATCCCGCTGCTCGCGACGGAGCCGGTCGGCCTCCCCGCGCTGCGAGCACTGACGGCGGCCCCCGTCCCGGCCGCCACCTGACCCGCTCGGGCCGCGACCTGACCCCGGTCCCGGCCGCGGCCTGACCCCGGTCCCGGCCGTCACCTGACCCCGCTCGGCCCGCACGGCCGAGCGGGGCGAGGGTGCCGCTCGTGAGAGCCGGCGCTACCGGCCCGAGCGCCCGTGCCGCAGGCCGGTCGGGAACCCGATCGTCACCACCTGCGGCGCGTCCGGGGTGCAGCACCCGCCGGAGGTCGGATCGATGACGGCGTTCCCGTCGGCGTCGGAGAGGGGAAGCGCGGACGAGCACACGCCGGTCTCGGGCAGGCTCAGCTCGAGCTCGCCGGCGGCCCGCTCGTCCCCGGCGAGGTGGGCGGCGACCGACCGCACCTGCTCGTACCCGGTGGCCAGGAGGAAGGTCGGCGCGCGGCCGTAGGACTTCATCCCGACGACGAAGAAGCCGGGCTCCGGCTGCGTCAGCGTCTCCGCGCCGTGCGCGGGCACAGTGCCGCAGGAGTGGAACTCGGGGTCGATCAGCGGCGCGAGCCGGCTGGGTGCCTCGAGCCCGGGGTCCAGGTCGAGCCGCAGCTCGCGCAGCATCTCCAGGTCGGGGCGAAAACCTGTTGCCCCGGCGACGGCGTCCACGGTGAGCTCCCGACGGCCGGCCGGGGTGTCGAGCGCGAGCGTGACCCGGTCGCCCGCGCTCTCGAACCCGGCGACGGTCACCGACGTGAGCAGCTCGATGCGCCCCGCCTCCACGGCCTCGCGCAGGCGGGTGCCGAGCTGGCCGCGGGCGGGCAGGCCGTCGGCGTCGCCGCCGCCGTAGGCCCGGGTCGGCGAGGCGCCACGCACCGCCCACGTGATGCGCGTGCCCGGCTCGGTCAGCGCGAGCTCCGCGAGGTTCAGCAGCGTGTTCGTCGCGGAGTGACCGGCGCCGACGACGAGCACGTGCCGGCCGGCGACCCGGTGCCTGTCCGTGCCCAGCACGTCCGGCAGCGGGCCCAGCAGGAACCGTGCCGCCGCCGCCTCGCCCGGCGCCGGCAGGCCGGCCGCCCCCAGGGGGTTGCGCTGCGACCACGTTCCCGAGGCGTCGAGCACGGCCCGGGCGTGGTGGTCCACGACGCGGCCGTCGACGACGGTGCGGACCAGGAACGCTCGCTCCGTGCGGCCGGTCCCGTGGGTCTTGTCCAGCCCGGCGCGGCTGACGGCAACAACCCGGACGCCGGTGACGATCCGGTCGCGCAGCTGTGGCGTCGCGGCCAGCGGTTCCAGGTAGTCGGCCACCAGCTCCGCGCCGGTCGGCAGCCGTGCGGCCGCCGGCGCCGCCCACCCGGAGGCCTCCAGGAGGCGCCGCGCGGCGGCGTCGACGTCGTACTGCCACGGGGAGAACAGGCGGATGTGAGACCACTCGCGGACCGCCGCGCCCACCTGCTCACCTGCCTCGAGGACCAGCGGGTCCAGGCCGCGCTCGATCAGGTGGGCGGCGGCGGCAAGCCCCACGGGACCGGCACCGATGACGACGACGGGCAGGGACCTCAGGGACGGTGCGGGGTGCTGGGACACGGGTGCCTCCGATGTGCGTCTGCCGGATGCCCGGCCGGGCGATTCATCGACGATCGTCGATGTCTGCCCCGAAGACTGATACATCCATCGACGTTTGTCAATCGATTGCGGCATACTCTGCGACATGACAGCCCTGCTCACCCTCGCAGCGATGAAACCGGTGCACTGGCCGGAGGTGGAGGCCGTCTACGCGGCGGGCATCGCCACCGGGCACGCGACCTTCGAGACGACCACCCCGAGCTGGCAGGCGTTCGACGCCGGGCACCTCGCCGATCACCGGTTCGTCTGTCTCGACGGCGCCGGGACCGTGCTCGGCTGGGCGGCCGTCAGTCCCGTCTCGGCGCGCGCCGTCTATGCCGGCGTCGTGGAGCACTCCGTCTACGTCGACCCCGCGGCCCGCGGCAGGGGAGTGGGCAGGGCGCTGCTCGACGGGCTCGTCCGTTCCACCGAGGCGGCCGGGATCTGGACCCTCCAGGCCAGCGTCTTCCCGGAGAACGTCGCCAGCCTGGCCCTGCACAGTGCTTCGGGATTCCGTCGGATCGGGACCCGGCGCCGCATCGCGCGCATGACGTCAGGGCCGCTGGCGGGACAGTGGCGGGACACCGTCCTGCTCGAGCGGCGCAGCGCCGAGGCCGGCACCTGACAAGGCCGTCGGGGCCGTCACCTCGCCGCGGCGACGATGACCTCGGCCAGGTCGAACGGCCGGCTGAACAAGGGCCAGTGCCCGGTGGGCAGGTCCACCAGCGTCACGTCCGCCCCGACCAGCTCGCTCGCCCAGGGCGCGCCCTGGGCGATGGCGTCGCGTATCTCGCCGGCGGGCATCGTGGAGCAGACGAGGGTGACCGGCACACGTTTGCGGCTCTCGTTCGTCAGTCGGGCGACGGAGCGCACCACACCCGCCGGGGTCGGCACGGACCGCTGCCGGACGTCGGCGAGCATGGCGTCGTCCATGCCGTCGTGCGGCGTGTCGTCCGCGGCCAGGTCCTCCCAGGAGGGGAGCGGATGGTCGACGGCGTCCTCGGGCAGGTCGATGCCGATGCTCGCCCCGTCGGGCAGCGGACCGGCGTCCACGTAGACGACCCGGGCGATCCGCTCGGGGACGGCGTCCACCACGCCGCTCACCACCGGCGCCCCACCGCTGTGGCCGACCAGGACCACCCGCCCGTCCAGCCCCTCCACGAGCTCTCGCACCGCCCTGACGTGATCGTCCAGGGTCAGCCCGGCCCGGTTCTCGGAGCGCGAGCCCATGCCCGGCAGCGTCACGGCGTGCGGCACGAGCCCGTTCTCCTCGAGGTAGGGAACGACGTCGTCCCAGGCCCAGCCCCCGAGCCAGTAGCCGGGCACCAGCACGACGTGGACAGGATCTCTGCTGCGCAGCGGTGTCATGGCCCAAGCGTGACGCCTGCCACCGACATCGGCACTCGAGAGCACGACTCGCCGCGCTGCCGTGCGGGCCGGAAAGATCCTGCAGCCGATGCCGATGCCGATGCCGATGCCGATGCCGATGCCGAGCGATGTCGATGCCGTTCGCCGAACGGCCGTCTTCGCTGCCGCGCTCCTGCGACGATCGGCGGGTCACCGCAGCGAGAGGCAGACCGATGGAGCACTTCCTGTACCGGCTCATCCCGCCACGCCCGACCTTCCCCGCCGACGCCACCGACGCCGAGAACCGGATCATGGAGGCGCACTTCGGCTACTGGACGGGGCTGATCAACGAGCGGAAGGTGGTGGCCTACGGGCCGGTCATGGACCCGCGAGGCACCTACGGCGTCGCCATCCTCGAGGTGCCGGACGCGGCCGCGGCGCAGGCGATCGCCGACGGCGACCCCGCCGTGCGCTCCGACGCCGGCTTCGGTTCCGAGCTCCACCCCATGGGCGACACCGTCGTGCGCACCTGAGTCCGCTCGCCAGGCCAGCGCGTCAGTCCCCCGGCTCGGCCCCGAGCCGCCGCAGCTGCGCGCGGAGCCCGGCCCACGCCGTCGCCCCGTCCCCCGGCAGGCGGGCGACCGCCTCGGCCAGGGCACGGGCCGCCGTCGCCACGTGCTGCTCGTCCTCCGAGAGCATCTGCTCGTACCGCGGGTCCAGGAGGTAGCGGTCGCGGCTGGCCGCGAGCATGGCGAGCAGGTCCAGGAAGATCGCCAGGTCGCGGGCTCGCTCGGCGCCCGTGCCGCCGTCGGAGGCGGCGAGGTAGCGGAACCGCCCCCGCCAGAGCCGCTCCTGCGCGGGCTTGGGCGTCAGGGTGACGACGGTGCCGATGAGGGTGTCGCCGTCGCTGTCGTGGGTGCGCGAGTCGCGGTCCTGGAACCGCGCCACCTCGTGGGCGAGGCGGAGGAAGTTGTCGTCTGTCATGGAGGCGCCCACCACGAGCAGGTGCCGCGTCAGCATGAGGGCCTGCACCACCGAGCTCACGGGGCGCGAGGTGGCGTCGTAGGCGACGACGTCGCTGCGCGAGAGCACGATCGACTCGGGGTGGGCGACATCCCCGTGCATCTTCAGCACCCAGGGGCTGCCCGGCTCCACCGGGACGCCGGGCAGCACCGAGATCGGCCGCTGGAACGCGTCCCGGGCCGCCAGCTCGTAGAGGTCGTCGTAGTTGGTGGTCACCGTCTCGGTGCACAGCAGCGCGGCCAGCGCCGCGTGCGCCAGCCCGTAGCGGTCGGCCCCGGCGAGCTCGGCGACCACCGCATCGCCCACGGAACCGCCGAGCTCCCGGCGGAGCAGCTCGCCGCGGTCCAGCGGCGCGAGGTCCTCGGCGGCCAGGCCGGTGCGCCGCTCTAGCCGGCGGAGCAGGCCGTCCCACGAGGGCAGCCCGGCCGCGATGCCGACGCCGGCGCCGAGGAAGAGGGCGAGCTCGCCCTGCCGGGCGCGCGCCGCCAGCTCCTCGGCGGCGTCCTGCAGCTCCGGCGAGAGGTCGCGCCCGGCCGCCGGGCGGCGTCGCCGGATCTCCTGGAAGGCCGAGTAGTCGGCGGGGTGCTTGGCGACGACGGCGACGTCGAGCGGGGCGTCGTCGACGGCGTCCTGGCAGGTCTGGAGGAGCAGGTCGATCAGGGCCCCGCGCACGGTGTCGAACCCGCCGCCCCCGGTGCCGAGCGCGGGGACCGCGACGAGCGTGTGCGGCCGGCCGTGCTGCGGCTCGAGACCGGCCTCGACGATCTCCCGCAGCGCGCCAGCCAGCCGGGACGCGAGGTCCTGCGCCGCCGCGCGCGCCGAGCGCCCGGGGCCCCACACGGCGTCGACGAACCAGGTGGGCGGGCACGGGGACCCCGTGGGGCCGCCGGCGCGTCCGTAGCCGTGCTCCTCCCAGCGCTCGGGCCGCGCCGGCGGCTCGCCGCCCTCGTCCAGGCGGAGCGCCGCGTGCCAGTCAGGCTCGATGGTGAACTCCGGGTCGGAGGGCACCACGATCGCGTCGCAGTCCAGGTGCTCCAGAAGGCCCTGCACCACGAAGACGTGGCCTGTTCCCATGAGACGAGAGTACGAGCGGGCCCCGCGCGCGGCCCCGCGAAGGCACGATGGGGCCATGAGGCAGCGGCGCGCACTGGTGGCGACCGCCGTCGTCCTTGTCCTCGCCGCGGTCGCGGTGGTCTGGGCCCTGGCCGTGGGCCTGATCGGCCCCGGCGGCCGGGAGCCCGACGACGGCACGCCGGGTGCGCCGGAGGCCACCCCGACCGCTGCGCCGCCGACCGCCGTGCCCCCGACCGCCGGGCCCCTGACCCCTGCGCCCCCCACCACGGCGCCGCCGACCGCCGCGCCACCGGCCGTGACGGTGCCGGTCACGCCGGAGGCCCGGCTCGCCGTCGCGGGGGACACGGGGACAGGTGACAAGAAGATCCGCGCCACGGTCGACGCGATGCTGGCCGAGGCGAGCGTCCAGGCTCCCTACGACGCGCTCGTCCTGCTGGGCGATCTCATCTACGACGACGGGAACGCCTCCAAGGTCGACGACCGGATCACAGAGCCCTTCGCGCCCGTGCTCGACGGCGGCGTCGAGCTCGTCCCCGTGCTGGGGAACCACGACGTCCGCCGCGGCGAGGGGGACGAGATCCTCGCGAAGCTCGGCCGGGACCGGAGCTGGTACGTCGAGGAGGTCGGGCCCGTGCGCGTCGTCGCCCTCGACTCCAACCGGGTGGACGAGGAGCGGCAGACGCGCTGGCTGGAGGAGACCCTCGCCGCGGACGTCGCGCCCGGCACCTGGACGGTCGTCGCGCTGCACCACCCGCCCTACTCCGCCGGCGACCACGGCTCCGACCTCGAGGTGCGCCGGGCGTGGGTGCCCCTGTTCGAGCGGTTCGACGTCCCGCTCGTCCTCGCGGGCCACGACCACGACTACCAGCGCTCCCGGCCGATCGACGGGGTGACCTACGTCGTCTCCGGCGGAGCGGCCAAACTACGGCCGGCCGGATGGGAAGACTTCACCGAGGTCAGCACGTCCACGCGGCACTACCTGGACCTCGCCGTCTACGACGACCGCATGGTGGGCCGCGCCGTCGACCAGTCCGGAGACGTCATCGACGAGTTCACCGTCCCGGGGCCGTGACGGGCCCGGGGCCCGGCGCGGCGGGCGTTCCCCGCCGCTCGTCCGCCCCGGTCGTGCGGTCGTCGGGACGGCGGGCCGTGCGGGCCGTCAAAACCCTGGATGCGGGCCGCGCTGACCCGTAACGTCCGGCGGGTGGCTACTCACTTCGATGTGATCGTCCTCGGCGCCGGCCCCGGCGGGTACGTCGCCGCCATCCGTGCCGCCCAGCTGGGCCTGAAGATCGCCGTCGTCGAGGAGAAGTACTGGGGCGGGGTGTGCCTGTCCGTGGGCTGCATCCCGTCCAAGGCGCTCCTGCGCAACGCCGAGCTCGCCCACCTGTTCACCCACCAGGCCGACACGTTCGGCATGTCCGGGGAGGTCCGCTTCGACTACGGCGCGGCGTTCGACCGCAGCCGCGAGGTGGCCGGCGGGCGGGTGCGCGGCGTGCACTACCTGATGAAGAAGAACGGCATCCCCGAGTACGACGGGCACGGCACGTTCATGGACGCGCACACCCTCGAGGTCGCGCTCACCGCCGGCGGCACCGAGACGCTGACCTTCGACCACGCGATCATCGCGACCGGGTCGACCGTGCGGCTGCTGCCGGGCGTGGAGCTGAGCGAGAACGTCGTCACCTACGAGAGGCAGATCCTCAGCCGGGAGCTGCCCGGGTCGATCGTCATCGTCGGCGCCGGGGCGATCGGCATGGAGTTCGCCTACGTGCTCGCGAACTACGGCGTCGACGTCACCATCGTGGAGTACCTCGACCGGCCGCTGCCGATGGAGGACGAGGAGGTCTCCCGGGAGGTCGGCCGGCAGTACCGCAAGCTCGGCGTCACCATCCTGACCTCCACGAAGGTCGAGACCGTCGTGGACGACGGCGGGCAGGTCACCGTCACCTACACGGGGGTGGATGGCGTGCCGGGTGAGCTGGTGGCCGACCGGGTGCTCATGTCCATCGGGTTCGCCCCGCGCGTGGACGGCTTCGGGCTGGAGCGCACGGGCGTGGAGCTGACGGACCGCGGCGCGATCGCCGTCGACGACAATCTGCGCACCAACGTCCCGCACATCTTCGCCATCGGCGACGTCACCGCGAAGTTGCAGCTCGCCCACGTCGCGGAGGCGCAGGGTGTCGTTGCCGCGGAGACCGTCGCCGGCGCGGAGACCATGCCGCTCGGCGACTACCGGATGATGCCGCGGGCCACCTTCTGCCAGCCCCAGGTGGCCAGCTTCGGGCTCACCGAGGCGCAGGCGCGGGAGGAGGGCTACGACGTCAAGGTCGCGAAGTTCCCCTTCACCGCCAACGGGAAGGCCCAGGGCCTGGGCGACGCCACCGGCTTCATCAAGCTGGTGGCGGACGGCACGCACGGGGAGCTGCTCGGCGGCCACCTCGTCGGCGCGGACGTCGCCGAGCTGCTGCCCGAGCTGACCCTCGCGCAGAAGTGGGACCTCACCGCCGCGGAGCTGGCCCGCAACGTGCACGTGCACCCGACGCTGGGGGAATCCCTCCAGGAGGGCTTCCACGGGCTGACGGGTCACATGATCAACCTGTGACGGCGGCACCTCTGAGGGCCCTGCGCCACGTCGCCCGAGTGCGGCGGTGACTCGGACGCGACGACGGGGCGCACGCCGGGGTGCGCCCCGCCGTCGCGGCTCAGCGGCGGAACTCGTCCGGACCGAGCACGCCCCACTCCGGTCCGCTCGGCTCGGCGACGTCGTCGACCGGCACCGCGAACTCGCGGACCTCGTCGTTGTCCCGGCTGATGCCCCACAGGGACGGGTTCGTGTTGTCCGTCCGGTCCCAGGCGATGCCCTGGCCCTCGATGCCCTCCAGGGAGACCGTACCCAGCCACTCGAGCTCGGAGCCCGCCTCGGGCAGCGCCATGACGTAGGCCTCCGGCAGGTCGTGGCCGGTGAGGTAGAGGTTCCCGTCCGGGCCCCAGGAGCCGCCCGAGTTACTCATCAGCTCGAACTTGTCGAGGATCGACTTGGGGATCGTCCAGGACTGGACCACCTGGAAGTCGTCGTCGAGCTTGACCACCTGCGTGTTGTAGGTCTGGCCGTAGGGCTCGTCCATCCCGTCCATGACCCTGTTGTAGTTGGCGAACGCCGCCCACCACGAGCCGTCGTGGTGGTCCAGCCAGGTCAGGGATCCCCGGTCGATGCCGAAGCTGTGCGTGCCGACGTGCTCCATGGTGCGGGTGTCGAAGACCTCGATCGAGCTCTCCATCGGCCACTCCGGGTAGTTCGAGTGGGCCGCGTACAGCTTGTTGCTGACGACGACGCCGCTGTCCAGGTGCTCGACGGGACCGCCGTCGGCGCCGGCGAACTGGAGGACGGGCTCACCCGTCGCGCGCTCGTGCTTGGTGATCTCGCTGTTGTCGATGGCGTAGAAGTACGTCCGGTCGACGGCGATGCCCTGGTCCGCGTCCCACGTCCCCTCGAACACCGACTCGACGGTGGCGTCGAGCCGCGGCGGCTCAGCTCCCCGCGTCGTCGCAGGGACCGGTGCGGACGAAGCCGCCACCGCCGGAGCGATCAGTGCGCTCGCGGCCACCGCGGCGGCGGCGAGCGTGATCCGCGTGCCGTTCCTGCGTGCACGGACAGACATCAGAAGTACCCCCTGTACTCGGACCTCGGCCCGAGCGGGCCGCCGCGTCAACGGTGCCCCGGCGAGGTGTCGCCGTACGGTCCGCGCGGCGACGTCGGGGCCACCGGCGGGTGAACAGCCTGACCCGAATACATCACCGCGCCGCGCGGGTGCCGCGGCGCCGCGGACACGGCGAAGTCGGCGGCGTTCATTGGGGTCTTCTGTGCCGAGTGCGACGAGTTTCGCCTTTTCCGGCGGTCACAACGTAGAAGTCGTCGCACTCGACGGACGTGCCCGCCCGGAGGTGTCGCACTCTCCGCGCGGGGGGCGGGGCAGGGCGGTCGAGGGTGGCGCACTCGCCGCGCTGGGCGGTTGAGGTTGTCGCACCCGACGTGAGCGGTCCACGGAAGCCTGTGCAGGCTCTGGCCCGTGAACCGGCGGCGAGGTGCGCACCGTGGCCGTGCACCAAAGAACCCCGGCGCTTACGGGCCGGGGTTCCTCGGTGGGGGTCTCAGGGACAGATCTCGGGTGATGCCTGGCGACTCAGCGGAGCCAGCTGTTGCCGACCTTGCCGGCCCACCACTTGCCCAGGCCCCAGGTGTCGCCGGAGAGCGTGGCGGCCGCGATGATGAGCAGGATCGCCTCGACCCAGTGGGAGTCGGTGATCGGGTTCGTTCCGCCGTTGGCCAGGGGCAGCTCGGCCAGGTACATGAAGAGCATGAGCAGGGTGCCGGTGACCGCGGCGATCTTCAGGCCCGCGCCGGTGATCATCGCGACGCCGATGCCCAGAAGGCCGGCCATGAAGAGGACGTCGCCGAAGGGGTTGGCGAACATCTGGAAGAAGCCGGCGAACGGGCCCTCGATGCCCTTGATGAAGCCCTGCGCCGGCGTGCCGCCGTTGATCCAGGCCCGCTCGGTCGGCGTCATGAAGCCCAGGCCGAACAGCTTGTCGATGAAGGCCCAGAAGAAGACCCAGCCGATGATGATGCGGCTGACTGCCAGCGCCTTGCGAGCGGCGCCGGAGGTGACGATCTGCTCCTGATAGACGGTGGTGCTGGTGGACCGGACACTCTCGGTGGTGGCCATCGTGCTCTCCCTTTTGGGCTGTTTGTGAACGTCTTTGTTGCATCAAGCATCCCGATCCCATATGTCCAGATCGCGGGTCCTTCGTCCCGACAGTTCCCCCATTGGATGTGACGTGGATCACACCACGGGTCAGCGGTGTGCGGGGCTTCCGGGCGCGCCCTATGAAAAGGCTTTGCACGGTTCCGCGAATATCTGGAAGGTCTTGACGTAGGGGTGGGGCGGTCCTACGGTTCCGGTCAAGACGTGTCCGGGCGAGGTCGCCCGGGTGCAAGGAACTGCCGGGGGACGGTTTTCCGCGCGTCCCCGGGCGGCACACAGCAAGGGGACACCGTGACTCTGACCCGTTCCACGTCGGCCCGCACCGGGCTGACCGTCCTGGCGGCCGGAGGGATGCTCCTCGCCGCCACGGCACCCGCCCACTCCGCCGCCGCGACGGCGCCCGTGGCGCCGGCCGCCGTCCCCGCCGCGACGGCGCCCGCCGCGACGCCCACCGCCGCAGAGATCGACGCGATGGTCGAGGACATGACGCTCGACGAGCTCATCGGCCAGATGACCTGGACGCACGTCTACGGCTCCTCGGCCCACGACACCTCGATGAAGGCGCAGAACCAGGCGCGCTACGGCGTCGACACGCCCGCCCAGGTGGTGGAGAAGTACGACCTCGGCGGCGTGCTCTACTTCGCCTGGTCGGGCAACACCGCCAAGGCGAGCCAGACCGCAGTGCTGTCCAACGGCCTGCAGGAGGCCGCCCTCGGCGACGACGGACCGGGCGTCCCGCTCGCCGTCACCATCGACCAGGAGGGCGGGATCGTCGCCCGCGTCGGGCCGCCCGCCACCGTGCTGCCCGGCAACATGGCGCTCGGCGCCACGTTCGACGCCGACCTCGCCTACAAGCAGGGCCAGATCCTCGGCGAGGAGATGCGCGCCATCGGCGTCAACGTCGACTTCGCCCCGGTGCTGGACCTCAACTCCAACCCGGACAACCCGGTCATCGGCATCCGCTCCATGGGCGAGGACCCCGACACCGTCAGCGAGCTCGGCGTCGCCCAGATCCAGGGCATGCAGGAGCACGTGGCGGCCACGGCCAAGCACTTCCCCGGTCACGGCGACACCAACGTCGACTCGCACTACGGGCTGCCCGTGGTCACCTACGACCGCGCCACCCTCGACAAGCACCTGCAGCCCTTCCAGGCCGCGATCGACGCCGGCGTCGACATGGTCATGACCGCGCACATCATCGTCGAGGCGATCGACCCGACCCTGCCCGGCACCCTCTCGCCCGCCGTCCTGACCGGGCTGCTGCGCGAGGAGATGGGCTTCGACGGGCTGGTCACCACCGACGCGCTGGACATGGCGGCCATGGCGGCGAACTGGAGCCAGGAGGAGATCGCCGTCATGACGATCCAGGCCGGCTCGGACATCCTGCTCAACTCCCCGGACGTCGACGCCTCGTTCGACGGCGTCCGCCAGGCCGTGGCCGACGGCACCCTGACCGAGGAGCGGCTCGAGGAGTCGGTGCACCGGATCCTCACCTGGAAGGCCGAACGCGGCATCCTCGAGGACCCGTTCACCGACGTCGACGCCGTCGGCGACGTCCTCGGCAACACCGACCACCTCGCCACCGCCGCCACGATCGCCGATCGCTCCGCCACGCTCCTGCGCAACGAGGAGCGCACGCTCCCGCTGGACGGCGACGAGACCGTCCTGGTCGTCGGGTCCGGCGCCGGCTGGCCCGAGCGCGTCGGGCCGATGCTCGCCGAGCGCGGCGTGGACGTCATCGCGGACTACGAGAACGGCACCTCGCCGTCGGCGACCTACCGGGCGCGCGCCGTCGCCCGGGCCTCCCAGGGCGACGTGGACGCCGTCGTCTTCACCTCCTACAACGCCACCGCGAACACCGCGCAGCAGCAGATGGTCAAGGAGCTGGCCGCCACCGGCGTGCCCGTGATCGTCATCGCCACGCGCAACCCGTACGACATCAGCGTCTTCCCCGACGCTGACGCCGTGGTCAACAGCTACGGCTGGAACCTGGTGAACTTCCAGGGCGTGGTCCGGGTGCTGCTCGGGGACATCAACCCCGCCGGACGCCTGCCGGTCGACATCCCCACCGCCGACGGCGAGGGCATCCTCCTCCCGCTCGGGTTCGGCCTGTCCTACGCGGGCGCGCCGCAGCACGCCGGCCCGCCCGAGAACGCAGGGCCGAAGGACGGCTCCGGCGCCCCCGAGAACGCCGGTCCGCCGGAGAACGCCGGGCCCGCCGAGGGCAACCAGCACGCCAGCGGCCCCAAGGGCTGACCCGCGACGCCCGGCCGGCCGCAGCACCTCGGCCGGCCGGGCACCGCGTCACACCGGGCGGCTCCGGCCGCGAAGATCCGGCGGCCTCGCGCCGCCGGCACCCACCCGGCGGCCTCGCGCCGCCCGCACCCACCCGGCGGCTCCCTCCCCGCCACCCCGGACGACGCCGTCGCGCCCACGCGCGGCGGCCACCACCCGCCCGCGCACGCGGGCGGACCACCGAAGGAGAGAGCGGTCATGACACGCAGAACTTCCCGCACGGCGGCCCTGGCGCTCGCCGTCTCCGGGGTCGTCGGCGTCGGCGGCGCCCTGGCGACCACGGACCCGGGCGGCCGGCCGGACACCCCGCCCGGCCTCGAGGTCGAGCTGGAGCTCGGCGTCGAGGTCCTGCTCGAGGACCAGATCGAGATGCTGGAGGGCAAGCGCGTCGGCCTCATCACCAACCCCACCGGTGTCACCAGCGACCTCACCCACACGATCGACGCGCTCATCGCGGGTGAGGAGGAGGGCGGGTACGACCTCACGGCGCTGTACGGCCCCGAGCACGGCGTGCGCGGCGGCGTCCCCGCCGGCGCCTACGTCGAGAGCTACACCGACGAGCGCACCGGCCTGCCGGTGTACTCCCTCTACGGGCCGACGCGGAAGCCGAGCGCCGAGATGCTCAAGAACGTCGACGTCCTCCTCTTCGACATCCAGGACATCGGCGCCCGCTTCTACACCTACATCTGGACGATGTACTACGCGATGGAGGCCGCCGCCGAGCACGGCAAGACCTTTGTGGTCCTCGACCGGCCCAACCCGCTCGGCGACCGGATGGACGGACCCGTCCTCGACTACCCGGAGATCAGCTCCTTCGTGGGTCTGCGCGAGATCCCGCTGCAGCACGGCCTGACCGTGGGTGAGCTCGCCCTGCTCTTCAACTCCGAGTTCCTCGAGACGCCGGCGGACCTGCAGGTGGTCGAGATGGAGGGCTACGACCCCGCCGGGATCGTCAGCGACTGGGATCTGCCCTGGGTGCTGCCCTCCCCGAACATCCCCACCCGCGAGACCGCGATCGTCTACCCGGGCACCGGGCTGATCGAGTCGATCAACGTCTCCGAGGGGCGCGGCACCACGACTCCGTTCCTGTGGTTCGGGGCGCCGTTCATCGACGAGACCGAGTCCTACGCGCTCGCCCAGGACCTCAACGCCCGCGGCCTCGAGGGCGTGACGTTCCGGCCGATGTCCGCGACCCCGAGCGCCAGCAAGCACTCCGGGCGCTTCTCCGGCGGCGTCCAGATCCACATCCTCGACGAGGCTGCCTACGAGCCGGTGCCCACCGGCCTGCACGTGCTCGACGCGCTCTTCGAGCACATCGACGAGGTCGACTGGCGGGAGGGCGCGAACTGCCGCACGGCCGAGCAGCTGTGCTGGATCGACCAGCTCTCCGGCTCCAAGGACGTGCGCGCCCAGCTCGACGCGGGCGTCGACCCGGACGAGATCGTCGCCGGCTGGGCCGAGGAGCTCGCCGCCTTCGACGAGCTGGCCGAGCAGTACCGCCTCTACGACGGCGGACCGGGCCGGCCCGACCACGCCGGCAAGCCCGGCGAGGGCGCGAACGGCTGACGCGGCTCCCGACGCCGTAGTTCGACGCGGCTCGGCTCACGACGCCGGAGGTCCGACCCCGTCGTCGGGTCCCGCCGTCCGGCCCGCCCGCCGTCCCGGCCGCACCGCCGTCGCCCCTGACCGACGGCGGTGCGGCCGCACCCGCCCGAGCTTCGACCAGGCCCGTGGTCCCTCGAGGGACCGCCGGCCCGGTCCTCCCTGCCTGGAGACCTCATGAAACAGACCCTGACCGCCGCCGCCCTCGGGGCCGCCCTCCTCGGGGCCGCCGTCGTCCCCGCCGGAGCAGCGACCGCCACCCCGGCCGCCACCACGACCACCACCCAGGCCCCCGCCGCCGCGCGGGCGGCCGGCCCCGCCGTCGCCACCGCCGACCCGTGGGACCGCACCACCTCCCCGCCGCATACCCTCAAGGACGGCAGCGCGAGCCAGGCGGGGCTCGACGCGGAGGCGCTCGCCGCGATCGCCCCCGCGCTCGCCGCCGGCCTGACGGTCGAGCCGAACCCGGCCTATCCCGGCGCCGTGGCGCTGGTGGCCTCCAAGGGGGTCGTCGCCGAGCGCACGGCCGTCGGCCACTCGCTGCGCTGGGCCGACCCGGACACGGAGCTGCCGGCGTCGGAGCAGGTCGAGATGGGCACCGACACCATGTTCGACCTCGCCTCGATCTCGAAGCTCTTCACCGCCGTCGCGGTCATGCAGCTCGTCGAGTCCGGGCAGGTCGCGCTCGACGACCCGGTCGCCGACCACATCCCCGCCTTCGGTGCGAACGGCAAGGCCGACGTGACGATCGAGCAGCTGCTCACGCACACCGGCGGGCTGCCCGCCTGGCTGCCGCTGTACAGCGCCTACCCGGACGTCGAGTCGCGTCTCGCCGCCGTCTACGCCGTGAAGCCCACCTCCGAGCCCGGGACCCGCTACGTCTACAGCGACATCGGACTCATCACCCTCGGCAAGGTCGTCGAGACGGTGTCCGGCCAGCCGCTGGACGAGTACGTGGGCGCGCAGATCACCGGCCCGCTCGGCATGACCGACACCATGTACAACCCGCCCGCCGAGCTGCTGCCGCGGATCGCGGCCACCGAGTACCAGCCCTGGACGGGCCGCGGCCTGGTGCACGGATCGGTGCACGACGAGAACGCCTGGTCGCTCGACGGCGTGGCCGGCCACGCGGGGGTCTTCTCCACCGCCGACGATCTCGCCGTCTTCGCCCAGATGCTCCTCAACGGCGGACGCTACGGGCAGGCCCGGGTGCTGGATCCGGCCACCGTCGAGGCGATGATGCAGGACCGCACCGGGGACATCAGCTCCAACCACCGCGGCCTCGGGCCGGAGCTCGAGGCGTGGTTCTACCACGACGCGCTCACCAGCCCCGGCAGCGCGGGCCACACCGGCTACACCGGCACCTCGCTGGTCATCGACCCGTGGACGGAGACGATCGCGATCCTCATGACCAACCGCGTCCACCCGAGCCGCGACTGGAGCAACGTCAACCCGCAGCGCCGCGCCGTCGCCCGCGCCGCGGGGCTCGCCGCCGCCGACCACCGGTTCACCCAGGGGGAGGCGTGGCACTCCGGCACCGGGGACCGGCTCGCCAGCACCCTGGCCGTGGACGTCGTCGTGCCTGACGGCGGGGCGGAGCTGGCGCTCGACCTGTGGTTCCACACCGAGGAGAGCGACCGGCTTTTCGTCGAGGCCTCCGACGACGGCGGCGCCACGTGGCAGCGCCTGCCCGGCACCCTCGTGGCCGGGGCGGAGGAGCGGGTGAGCGACGGCGTCGTCTCCGGGTTCGGCGAGCACCGCTGGTGGGACGCCACGTTCGCGCTCGACGGCCTGGCGGGGGAGGTGACCGTGCGCCTGAGCTATGTCACCGACGCGCTCTACGGCGGCCAGGGGGTCTACCTCGACCGGGTGCGGGTCGACTCCCCGGACGGGCCGGTCTTCGACGACCGGCGCCCGGCCGACCGGGGGCGCATGGTCGCCGACGGGTGGTCGCTGGTGGACTGACCGGCTGACTCGCACGGCCGGTGACTCCCACGGCCGGCCCGGGCGGCATCGCCCGGGCCGGCCGTTCTCGTTCCGGCCGGGGTGGGTGCGCGTTCGCCGTCCTCGTGATCGCTCGTGCCGTCGGCCGGGTGTTGACAGGCAAGTCGCGACTTACCTATTGTTCAGCTCCATGGAAGACGTCTACCGGGCGCTCGCGGACCCCACGCGGCGGCTGATCCTCGACGAGCTGCTGCTCCGCGACGGGCAGACGCTCTTCGAGATCTGCGGGCGCCTCGCCATGCGGCACGGCAGCACCTCGACGCGGCAGGCGATCTCCCAGCACCTTGCGGTGCTCGAACAGGCCGGGCTGGTGCGCTCGCACCGCGACGGCCGCACCAAGGTCCACCACCTCGACACGGAGCCGCTGCGCGCGATCATCGAGCGCTGGCCCCTCGACCCACCAGGAGAGTGACGTGCCCAGGATCCACGTGATGAGCGTCTTCGTCGACGATCAGCAGAAGGCGCTCGAGTTCTACACCGACAAGCTCGGCTTCGTCGCCAAGACGGACGTGCCCGCCGGCGCCTTCCGCTGGCTCACGGTCGTCGGTGCCGACGAGCCCGACGGCGTCGAGCTCCTCCTCGAGCCCGACGACCACCCGGCGGCCAAGGCGTACAAGAGCGCCCTGAAGGAGGACGGGATCCCGGCCGCCTCGTTCGCCGTCGACGACCTGAACGCGACCTACCGGGAGCTGACGGCCAAGGGGGTGACCTTCACCCAGGAGCCGACCGCGATGGGGCCGGAGCTGCTGACCGCTGTGCTCGACGACACCTGCGGCAACCTCATCATGCTGTCGAGCCCCGCGTGAGCACCGCGGAGAACGGTTCGGGCGGTGCGGCGCCCGGGCACACCGCCGGCCCGCCGGAGAGTCCGAACGCCGTGGACGGCCAGGGCCGCAAGGTCGGGGACTGGACGGAGCCGGACCCGCACGGTGGTGTCATGGTCGGCGAGTACGTCGACGGCGAGCGGCACGGGGCCTGGCGGCACCTCGCGGCTGACGGGCGTCTGCGGTCCGAGGGCGGCTACGCGGCCGGCGCGCTCGACGGCCCATGGGTCTGGTACCGCGCGTCCGGGGCGCTGATGCAGCGCGGCGGGTTCTCCCGGGGCGAGAAGCACGGGCGGTGGGAGCGCTGGAACCCGCAGGGCGCGCTGATCGACAGCGGCGAGTTCGACAACGGCCGGAAGGTCGGGGAGTGGACTGTGTACAACCCCGACGGGAGCGTCAGGAGGACGACGAACCACCGTCCGTCCGGCGGCTAGGAGGTTCTGCCGGGTCCAGGATGGCGGGCATGGACATCACCCTGATCCAGCCGCCCGGCCTCGTTGCCAGCCCTGCGTTCAGCCACGTGGCGATCGTCCCGCCGGGTGCCACCACGATCTACGTGGGCGGCCAGAACGGCGTCGACGAGACCGGCTCGGTCGTCTCGAGCGAGGTCGCGGAGCAGGCGCTCAAGGCGATCGACAACGCGAGCATCGCCCTGGAGGCGGCCGGAGCGTCGCTCGCGGACGTCATCGCCTGGTCGGTGATGATCGACGCGAACGCCGATCTCGCCTCCGCGTACGGCGCCGTCGCGCCGCGGCTCGCCCGTGACGGCGCGCCACCTCTTGTGACAGCCGCAAGGGTCGCGGGACTGGGCGTTCCCGGTGCGCTCATCGAGGTGAGCGCGATCGCCGCCCTCATGCCTCGCGGCGCGTAGCCGGCCAGGTCGCAGCCTCAGCTCTCGGTGGCCCGGCGCACCTGCTCCTGCACCATCTCGGCCATCAGCCGTGACTGGGCGAGCGCCAGGGCGTCGAGCCGGCTCTCGGCCGGCAGGCGGCGCAGCAGCCGGCCGACGTCCTCGGCGACGGCCTCCAGATCGCCCGGGGCGCTGCGGCCGCTCGGTGTCCGCGCCTCGTCCGCCGAAGTCCCTCCAGCCAGGGCGGCCGGGGCGCCAGCGGCGACGTCGTAGGAAGCGCCCGCCGCCGCGGCGGGGAACGCGTCACCGCGCGCGCTGCCCACCGTGGCGGCCAGCGCGTGCACCCCGGTCTGCATAATGCCCGCGGAATAGGCCGGGTTGCGGAACTGCGTCCCCGATGCCAGCCGCGCGGCCGCGGGAGGCCGGGTGCGCGACTCGGGCAGGTCGCCGCCCGCGGCCCGCACGATGTCCTCGACCTGGAGGTGCAGGGCGTCGGCCAGCTTGCGGGCGGAGCTCAGCGACGGCGCGCGATAGCCCCCCTCCAGCTGGGAGACGTAGGGGTAGGAGAGCTGGGTGCGCGCCACGACGTCGCGGCGCGAGAGGCCGAGCTCGGTGCGCCGGTCCCGCAGCAGCCGGGCCAGTCCGGCGTACCGATCCTTCTCGCTCGCAGAATCTCGACCTATGCCCATGGCATTGACACTCCTATGCAGCGGATCTATGCTGACAGCATCATAGGTCGGCCGGACCCGATCCGGCCAGGGCACGAAGGAGTTCCTCATGCACCTCACCACCCACCTCGACGTCGACGTCGTCGCCGTCGAGACGGACTCCACCCTCTCCATGCTGCTCGAGATCGCCGCGCCCGCCCCGGCCGTCGACGCCGGGCGGGCGGAGGCCACCCTCGAGGTTGTCCTCGACCGCAGCGGCTCCATGCACGGCGCGCCGCTCGAGGGCGCCAAGCGTGCCCTGCTCGAGCTCGTCGACCGGCTCGACCCCCGCGACCGCTTCGGGCTGGTGGCCTTCGACGACGAGGCCCGCGTCGTCGTCCCGGCCGGACCGCTCACCGACAGGTCGGCGGTCAGGCGGGCGATCGCCGCCGTCGACGCCGGCGGGTCCACGGACCTCGCGGCCGGCTACCTGCGCGGGCTGAAGGAGGCGCGCCGGGCCGCCACCGCCGCCGGAGCCACGCTGGTGCTCGTCAGCGACGGCCACGCCAACCACGGCGAGACCCGTCCCGACGTTCTCGGCGCCGTCGCGGCCAAGGCGCGCACCCAGGGCGTGACCACCTCGAGCCTGGGCTACGGCCTCGGCTACGACGAGCGGCTCCTCTCCGCCGTCGCCCGCTCCGGCGGCGGCAACGAGAGCTTCGCCGAGGACCCCGACGCCGCCGCCCACGCGATCGCCGCCGAGGTCGACGGCCTGCTCAGCCAGGCCGCGCAGGCCGCCACGCTGCTGGTCGCCATGTCCCCGCAGGTGCGCGGGCTCCGCGTGCTCAACGACCTGCCGGCCAACCTCGTCGAGCAGGGCGTGCAGGTGGAGATCGGCGGGCTGTACGCGGGCGAGACCCGCAAGCTCGTGCTGACCTTCGACGTCCCCCGCCTGCCCTCGCTCGGGCTGCTCCAGGTGGCGGAGCTGACCCTGAGCTGGATCGAGCTGCCGAGCCTGGAGGAGCACACGGTCACGGTGCCCGTGCACGTCAACGTCGTGCCGGGCGACCAGGCCGCCGGCCGGGTCCCGGACCCCGTGGTCCGCACCGAGCTCGCCTACCTGGAGGCGCAGCGCGCCAAGCGCGAGGCCTCGACCCTGCTCAGTGACGGCGACGTGGCCGGCGCGCTGCGGCACCTGCGCAGCGCGGGCGGGACGGTCGCCGCGGCGATGGCGTTCGCGCCGGCGTCGCTGCGGGCCGACCTGGGGGAGGAGTCGGCGGTGCTCGCCGGGATGATCGGCGACGTCGAGAACGGCGCCCACGCCCGGGCCGCCAAGCTGACGTCGGCTGACGCGTCGCTGAAGTCCCGCACCCGTGGTCGCCGCAGGTCCTGACGGCTCGGTGCCGTGACGGCCGAAGCCAACCACGGTGGAACCTGTGCACTTCCCTTCCGGTCCGGCAAGGGAAGTGCACAGGTTGCGGAGGTCAGCGGATCTGCGTGCTGATCGTCAGGGTCACCGGTCAGCGCAGGGTGAAGCCGGTCCCCACCTCGTCGTCCTCCCGCAGCACGAACCGGTGCTCCCCGGTCATGGAGGCCCGGCCGGTGACCTCGGGGACGACGGCGGAGCGCCCGGCGACGACGACCCGCTCGCGGACCCGGGCCGTGAACCGCGTGCCGACGATCGAGTCGTGGGTGAGCGTCTCGCCGTCGCCGAGCAGGCCGTCCTCGACGAGCAGCGGCAGGCGTGCGCTGGTCCCCGAACCGCACGGCGACCGGTCCACCTCGCCGTCGGCGAAGACGGTGACGTTGCGCTGGTGCGGGCCCTCGGCGGTGCGCCCGAGGTCGTCGTAGAGGATGGTCCCGTAGATGCCGGACAAGCGCGGGTCGTCGGGGTGCTGCGCGGCGGGGGAGTCGTTCAGCGCCCACTTCACGGCCCGTCCCGCGGCGATCAGCGCGGTGTAGTGCTCCGGCGTGACCTCGAGCCCGAACGCCGACGCCGGCACGGAGGCGTAGATGGCGCCGCCGTAGCTCACGTCGGCCTCGACGGTGCCGAACGGTGTCTCGACCGGCAGCGCCCGGGCGATCGCCCAGGACGGGACGTTGACGAAGGTCGCCCCGATGACGGCGCCCGCGCGGCACGTCACCGTGGCGCGGACCCGCCCCGACGGCACGTCGATGACGACGTCGGTCTCGCCGTCCGGCTCGGCCAGGACCACCCGGTGCTCGACCGCCCACACCCCGAGAGCGATGGTGCCGTGCCCGCACGCGGTGGAGTAGCCGTCCTTGTGCCAGAACAGCACGCCGAAGTCGGCGCCGGGGTCGTCGGGCGGCACGATGAAACCGCCGTACATGTCGGCGTGCCCGCGCGGCTCCTGGACGAGGAGCTGGCGGTAGTGGTCGATCTCCGGGCTGGACAGCGCGAACTCGCGGCGGTCCGGCACGGTCTCGCCGGGAATCTCGGGCAGCCCGTCGGTGACGATGCGGAACGGCTCGCCGGCCGTGTGGTAGTCGATGGTCGAGACGGTGCTCACGCCGTGCTCCCCACGTTCTGCGGTGGCCATCAGTGCTCGAGCACCCCGTCCACACGGCGCGGGATCCCGAGCGGGTTGCCCTCGCGGAGCGCCTGCGGGAGGAACTGCTCCGGCATGTCCTGGTACGCCACCGGACGCAGGAAGCGGGTGATCGCGGCGGTGCCCACCGAGGTGGTGGCCGGGGCGGTGGTGGCGGGGTAGGGGCCGCCGTGCTGCTGGGCGTGGGTGACCGAGACGCCGGTGGGCCACCCGTTCCACAGCACCCGGCCGGCCCGGCCGGCGAGCGCGGCGACGAGGTCGGCGACGTCGTCGCCCTCGCTCCCCTGGATCGTGGCGGTCAGCTGGCCCTCGAGCGCGGTCGCGAGACCGGGGAGCTCGTCGGCATCGTCGTACTCGACCACGAGCGCGGTGGGGCCGAAGCACTCCCCGGCCAGCTCCGCCGTCGCCGCGCGGAAGTCCTCGGCCGACGTCGCCAGGACGGTCGGTCCGGGACGGTCCCCGAGCGGGTCGTCGCCCTCGGCCAGCACCCGCACCGCGGGGTGGGCCCGCAGCTCGCCGAGGCGGTCGACGTAGCCGGCGTGCAGCCGCTCGTTGAGCATCGGGCCCCCGGCCGGAAGGTCGGCCGCGGCGAGCCGCTCGGCGAGGCCGGAGGTGCGCGGGACGAACAGGATGCCCGGCTTGGTGCAGAACTGCCCCACGCCGAGGGTGAAGGAGGCGATGAAGCCGGCGGCGATCTCGTCGGCCCGCTCGCCCGCGGCGGCGGGGGTGACGAAGGTGGGGTTGACGCTGCCGAGCTCGCCGTAGAAGGGGATTGGCTCGGGGCGGGCGGCGGCGATGTCGAAGAGCGCCCGCCCGGCGTGCTGCGACCCGGTGAACGCCGCGGCCCTGACCGCCGGGTGACGCAGCGCGGCGGTGCCGGCCTCGACGCCGAAGAGCACCGCGAAGGTGCCGTCCGGGGCGCCGGCGGCGCGCAGGGCCTCGACGACGAACTCGCCCGTGCGGTGCGAGAGCGCGGGATGGCCGGGGTGCGCCTTGAGCAGCACGGGACAGCCGGCCGCCAGCGCCGAGGCGGTGTCGCCGCCGGCCACCGAGAACGCGAACGGGAAGTTCGACGCGGCGAACACCAGCACCGGGCCGAGCGGCTCGTTGACGCGGCGCAGGTCGGGGCGTGCGGCGCCCATGGGCCACTCCGGGTCGGCGTGGTCGATGCGGGCGTCGAGGTACGCGCCCTCGGTGACGACCTCGGCGAACAGGCGCAGCTGGAAGGTGGTCCGTTTCAGCTCGCCGGTCAGGCGGCCCTCCGGCAGGTGGGTCTCCTGCTGGGCGAGGGGAACGAGCTCGTCCCGGGCGGCGTCGAGCGCGTCGGCGACAGCGGTCAGCGCCGCGGCCCGGTCGGCCGGGGCGATCGCCGCCCAGGCCGGCGCAGCCGCCGCCGCTGCGCGGGCGAGCTCGTCCACCTCGGTCTCGGTGGTGTCGGCGGGTGCGGTCTCGGTGCTCATGCGGTGGGTACCTCCTCGTCGTCGGCCGCGCCGTCGAGCGCGGCGAGGGTGCCGAGCGAGACGGGGGCGGCCAGGGGGCGCCGGCCGGTGGCCAGCAGGTCTTCTTCCGTGACGGCGCGGCCGGTCAGCCCGGCCAGGACGCCCGCCGTGGCGTAGCCGCACACGCGCCCCTGGCACCGGCCCATGCCGGCGCGGGTGGTGGAGCGCGCCTCGCGCGGGTCCTCGGCCGCCAGGTCGTGGCACGCGCGCCGCAGGTCGCCGGCGGTGACCTCCTCGCAGCGGCACACCAGCGTGCGCGCGGTGACCCACCCGGTCCAGGCGGCGGGCACCGGGTAGACGTCGTGCATCGCCCGGGCGAAGGCGCGCTGGGCGAGCACCTGCCGGCGGTGGCGGGCGGCCGGCCGACCGCCCGCCGCCGCGGCGCCGGCGACCAGGCCCTCGGCGACGGCCAGCCCCGCGCCGCCCACCCCGGTGGCCTCGCCGGCGACGAACACCCCCGGCACGGACGAGCGCTGGTCGGGGTCCACGCGCACCACGAGGCTGCCGTCGGCGCCGAGCGCGGTCTCGGTCCCGAGCATCAGGGGCAGCTCGAGCTGCGGGGTAAAGCCCCAGCCCAGGGCGACGGCGTCCGCCGCGACCACCGGTCCCTCGCCGCTGACCTCGCCGCGGGCGTCCACGCGGCCGAGCCGGACGGCGGTGACGCGGTCCTCGCCGAGGATCTCGGTCACGACCGTCCGCGTGCGCAGCCGCACGCGGCGGCGGGCCAGGCGTGCGGCGTACTCGCCGGCCTGGACCAGCTTGGCGCCCTGGCGGGCGGCGGCGGGGAGGTGACGGGCCCAGCGCGAGGGGGAGGCCGCCTCGCACAGCGCGACGACCCGGGCACCGGCGTCGGCCAGCCCGGTGGCGACCGGCAGCAGGAACGGGCCCGTCCCGGCGACGACGACGCGGCGCCCGGCGAGCACGCCGTGGCCCTTCAGGAGGGCCTGGGCGCCGCCCGCGGCGAGCACGCCCGGCAGGTCCCATCCGGGCACGGGGAGCTGGCGGTCGTAGGCGCCGGGGCACAGCACCAGTCGCCGGGCGAGGTGGCTGGACGGGGTGCCGGCGCCGCCCACAGTCGGCGTGGTGCGTAGCCGGAAGCCCTCGCCCGCCCGCTCGAGCAGCCACACCGACGTCCACGGCCGGTGCTCGACCCGCCCGGCGGCGACGGTGTCACGCAGGCGGGCGCGCAGGTCGGTGAAGACCTTCCAGTCGTGGTGACCGTGCGGGTCGTCCGCGTGCGTGGCCTCGTCGCGGTGGCGCCAGTACTGCCCGCCGGTCTGGCCCGCGGCGTCGATCAGCAGCACCCGGCTGCCGGCCTCCGCGGCGGTGACGGCGGCGGCGAGCCCGGCGGGCCCGGCGCCGACCACGGCGACGTCGTGGACGACGGCGGAGCGGCCGTCGCCAGACCGGGCCGGTCCGCCCGGTGCCGCGCGCTCAGCCACGGCCGTCCCCCGTCTCCAGGACCATCCCGGGCGCGAGCGGGACGAGGCACGCGCGCTGGTTGGGGACGCCGTCGACGGTGAGGAGGCAGTCGTGGCAGACCCCGATGCCGCAGAAGATCCCGCGCGGGCGACCGCCCCGGCGGGTGGTGCGCCAGGACGTGACGCCGGCGGCGACGAGGGCGGCGGCCACCGACTGGCCGGGATCGCCGGCCAGGGGGGCGCCGTCGAAGGTGGCGGGAAGCGTGCTCATCCGAACCTCTCCGGGGCGAACGGGGCCAGCGGCAGGGCGGTCTCCCGGCCGGTGAGGGCCTGGACCAGCAGCGCGCCCGTCCCGGCGGACAGCCCGATGCCGGCGCCCTCGTGGCCGCTGGCGTGCCAGAGGCCCGGGGCGCGCGGGTCCGGGCCGATGACGGGCAGGTGGTCCGGGCAGTAGGGGCGGAAGCCGTGGTAGTGCCGCATCGCCTGCACGCCGGCCAGCATCGGGAAGAGCCGCACGGCGGCGGCGGCCATCCGGGCGAGCGCCGTGACGGAGACGGTGCGGTCGAAGCCGACGCGCTCGCGGGTGGCCCCGATGAGCACCGTGCCGCCCGGCGTCCCCTCGACGACGGGGGAGGACTGCAGCGCCGAGTCCGAGCTGGCGACGTCGCTGACGTACTCCGCGGCGTAGACCTTGTGCCGGATCGTCGGCGGCAGGGGCTCGGTGACCAGGACAAACCCGCGGCGCGGCGCCACCGGCAGCGAGACCCCGGCGAGGGCGGCGACGTCCGCCGCCCAGGGGCCGGCCGCGTTGAGGACGGCGCCCGCGGGCAGGTCCCCGGCGGCGGTGCGCACGCCGGTGACGCGCTCGCCGTCGCGCAGGAACCCGGTGACCGGCGTGCGGGGAAGCACCCGGGCTCCGAGCTCGCGGGCCAGGCGGAGCAGGTGGGCGACGGCGAGCATGGGCATCAGCTGGGCGTCCTGCGGGTAGAGCACGCCGCCCGCAAGACCCGGGGCCAGGTGCGGCTCGAGGTCCGCCAGGCCGGCGGCGTCGACCGGCTCGGCCGCGATGCCGGCGGAGCGCTGGTGCTCGGCCAGCCGGAGCAGCGCCTGCAGGCTCTCCTCGGTCGAGGCCACCACGACGCCGCCCTTGGGCTCGAGCTCCCACAGGTGCCCGGAGTCGAGGAGCTCGGTGCGCCAGACCTCGTTGGAGTACAGGGCGAGGTCGAGCTCGGGGCCGAGCTCCTTGTCGGAGACGAGGATGTTGCCCTCGCCGTGGGAGGACGTCCCGCCGCCGGGGATCCCGCGGTCGACCACGGTGACGGCCAGCCCGGCGCGGGCGGCGAGGTACGCCGTCGCGGCGCCCACGATTCCGGCGCCCACCACGAGGAGGTCGGGGTGCCGGGTCACCGTGAACGCCCCGCGCGAGGCAGGCTCCGCCGTCGTCGGTCGGTCACAGCAGGAACCCGGCGGGGAACGGGTCGGTCGGGTCGAGGAAGTACTGGGCGGTGCCGGTCACCCAGGCGCGGCCGGTGATCGTGGGGACGACGGCGGGGCGTCCGCCGACCTCGGTCTCCTCGACCAGGCGGCCGACGAAGCGGGTGCCGATGTAGGACTCGTTGACGAAGTCCTCGTGCAGGCCCAGCTCGCCGCGCGCGTGCAGCTGCGCCATGCGCGCGGAGGTCCCGGTGCCGCAGGGCGACCGGTCGAACCAGCCCGGGTGGATGGCCATCGCGTGGCGGGAGTGCCGCGCCGTGGAGCCGGGCGCCTTGAGGTAGACGTGGTGGCAACCGCGGATGTCCTCCCGTTCGGGGTGGACGGGCTCGTTCTCGGCGTTGATGGCGTCCATGATCGCCAGGCCAGCGGTGAGCAGCCGGTCCTTCGCGGCGCGCTCGAACGGCAGCCCGAGCGCCTCGAGGTCGACCACGGCGTAGAAGTTGCCGCCGAAGGCCAGGTCGTAGTCCACCGTGCCCAGGCCGGGGACCTCGACCCGCCCGTCGAGGGTGTGGGCGAAGGAGGGCACGTTGCGGATCGTGACGGCCTTCGCGGCGCCGTCCTCGACCTGGACCTCGGCGACGATGAGACCGGCCGGGGTGTCCAGCCGCACCGTGGTCACGGGCTCGGTCACGGGCACCATGCCGGTCTCCACGAGGACGGTGGCGACGCCGATCGTGCCGTGGCCGCACATCGGCAGCAGGCCCGAGACCTCGATGTACAGCACGCCGTAGTCGGCGTCGGGGCGGGTGGGGGGCTGGAGGATCGCGCCGCTCATCGCGCCGTGGCCTCGGGGCTCGTACATGAGCAGGGTGCGGATCTCGTCCGCGTTCTCGGCGAACCACACGCGCCGCTCGGCCATCGTGGCGCCGGGGATCACCCCCACACCTCCGGTGATGACGCGGGTCGGCATGCCCTCGGTGTGCGAGTCGACGGCGTGGAAGACCTTGCTCGTGCGCATCGTTGCCTCTCAGCGAGCGTTCCTGAAGTCGCGGCGAGATTGCCCTCACCGGCGATACAGTGTGACATGTTACAGATCTCTGGTGCGGACGCACCGAGCACCCCATCCTTCTCGGAGGTCGACATGTCGACGCCGTTCGCCCCGGTCGTCCACGCGGCCAGCCTGCGCAGCCACGTCGAGGACTCGGTCGCGGCCGCGATCGTCTCCGGCCAGCTGCCCCCCGGGGAGCTCGTCTCGGTGCCGGGCCTGGCAACGAAGTTCGACGTCTCCGCCACGCCGGTGCGCGAGGCCATGATCAACCTCCAGCAGCGCGGCTTCGTCGAGCCGGTCCGCAACAAGGGCTTCCGGGTCACCGACGTCTCCCGCAAGGACCTCGAGGAGCTCGTCCAGCTGCGCCAGCTCATCGAGGTCCCGGTGGTGCGCGACCTCGCCGGCGACTTCCCCGAGGCGCCGCGCGAGCGGCTGCGGGCGCAGGCGCGCGGCATCGTCGAGGCGGCCGGCGAGGGGGACCTGGCGACGTACCTGGCGTCCGACATCGACTTCCACCGGAACCTGCTCGCGCTCACCGGCAACAGCCGGCTCGTGTCCCTGGTGACGGACCTGCGGCGCCAGACCCGCCTGACCGGGCTGTCGGGCCTCCTGCACACCGAGCAGCTGCGCGAGTCCGCGCAGGAGCACGAGCGGCTGCTCGACCTCCTCGAGGCCGGCGACGCCGCCGGGGTCGAGGCGCTCATGCACCGGCACATCGGCCACGTGCTGGGCTGGTGGTCCGGCAACCCGGAGCCCGCCGGCGACTGACGGCGGCGTCCGGTCCCGTTTCCGGACGGGCTCCGCCCGAGTCACAACTGTGTCTCGGCAGGAGAAACGGTAGGCGGACGGCTCTGCGGTATGTAATGTGTGACACCCCATCGTCCGGCAGTCCGGGCGGCAAGACACAGTCGTCTTTCGGAAGGACTCGACCATGACCAACCACTCCCGGCGGCGTCGTCCGCAGCTCCGCATCCTGGCCGTGGGCGCCGTCTCGGCGATCGCACTGAGCGCCTGCTCCGGCGGCGTCACGGGAGGCGGGGACGAGGGCACCGAGGAGGGTCCCATCGTCCTCGGCATGCTCGCCCCGTTCTCCGGGTCCGAGGCCGCCTTCGGCCCGTACATGGAGAACGGCGCCCAGATGGCGATCGACGAGATCAACGAGGCCGGCGGCGTCCTGGGCCGCGACCTCGAGCTCGTCACGGAGGACGACGCGTGCGACGCCACCAGCGCCACCGCCGCCGCCAACAAGCTCATCACCTCCGGCATCGTCGCCTCCGTCGGCGGCTACTGCTCCGGCGCGACGCTGCCGACCCTCCCGATCTTCGCCGACGCCGGCGTCCCGATGGTCATCCCCGCGGCGAACTCCAACCAGCTCGTCGAGGCGGACCAGAACGGCGTCTTCCTCATCAACGGCACCGGTGACCAGCAGGCGCAGGCCGCCCTGGCGTGGGCGGAGAAGCAGGGCGTGAAGCGCCTGGCCCTCGTCGACGACAACACCGACTACTCCGCCGACCTCGCCGACGCCGTCGCCGAGCAGGCCGGGGGCACGGGCATCGAGGTCGTGCTGCAGGAGTCCGTGACGGCCGGGGAGTCGGACTACTCCGCCAACGTCAACTCGATCCTCTCGGCCGACCCGGACATGGTGTACTGGACCGGCTACTACCAGGAGGGTGGCCTGATCGCCTCCCAGCTGGCCGCCGCCGGGTACGACGGCGAGCTGCTCGTCGCCGACGGCACCGTCGACGCGAAGTTCTCCGAGATCGCCGGCGACGCCGCCCAGGGCGTCGAGGGCACGTTCACCCAGACGCCCGACATGCTCGAGGGCGCCGACGAGTGGATCACCAAGTACGAGGAGCTCTACGGCGAGGGCCCCGGCCCCTACTCCACCCAGGCCTACGACGCCGTCCGCGTCGTCGCCGAGGGCATCGAGCAGGCCGGCGGCACGGAGAGCGAGGCGCTCATCGAGGCCATCCAGAGCATCGACGGGCTCGAGCTGTTCTCCGGTCCGCTGAAGTTCACCGAGGAGGGCACCCTCTCCGAGGGCGGCTTCGCCATCGTCGAGGTCGGGCCGGAGGGGGAGTTCGTCCTCAAGGACGACCTGCAGGGCTGACCGTCACCGCCCGGGCGGGCCGCCGGCCCGCCCGGGCGCCGTTCCACCTTCTCCCTCCGAGAGGACAACGCGCGTGCTCCAGCTCGTCGTCGACGGACTCTTCGTCGGCTCCTTCTACGCCCTCGTCGCGCTCGGCTACTCCATGGTCTACGGGATCATCAAGCTGCTGAACTTCGCTCACGGCGACGTCTACATGGTCGGCGCCTTCGCCGGCTTCCTCCTGTTCTCCACCGTCACGGGCCTCGTCGCGAGCGGCGGCCTGATGTCGCTGCTGCTCGTCCTGCTCGTGGCGATGGTCCTCACGGGCCTGCTGGGCGTGTTCGTCGAGCGCGTGGCCTACCGCCCGCTGCGCGGCAGCCCCCGGCTCGCGGTGCTCATCACCGCCGTCGGCGTCTCCTTCATCCTGGAGTACGGCGTCCGCCAGATCATGGGCCCCAACCCGAGGGTGTACCCGGTGCGGCTGACCGGGGAGACGTTCAACCTTCTCGGCGCGCGCATCACGCTGCCGCAGCTCATCCTCTTCGCCGTCGCCGGCCTCCTGATGGTGGCGCTGAACTTCCTGGTCATGCGCTCCCGCGACGGCCGCGCCATGCGCGCGATCGCGCTGGACCCGCAGGCCGCGAAGCTCATGGGCGTCAACGTCGACCGCGTCATCTCCCGCACGTTCTTCATCGGGTCCGCGCTCGCGGGTGCCGCCGGCGTGATGGCGGGCGCCTACTACGGGACCGTCGACTTCCTCATGGGGTTCGTCATCGGCCTCAAGGCCTTCACCGCCGCGGTCATCGGTGGCATCGGCAACCTCTACGGCGCCATGCTCGGCGGGATCCTGCTGGGCCTGCTGGAGTCGTTCGGTACCGCCTTCCTCGGCGGCGAGTGGCGCGACGTCTTCTCCTTCGCCTGCCTGATCCTCTTCCTCTCCCTCCGACCCACGGGCATCCTCGGTGCCCGCGTCGTGGAACGGATGTGACCGCCATGACCACCCGAGCTCCAGAGACCCGGTCGGTCCGCGGCCTGACCTACCGCATCCAGCCGCCCGCCCCCACCCGCGTCCGCCCGGCCCCCGCGCGGGGCTTGCGCGAGCCGCGGCGGTTCATGTCCGCGGTCGGCGCCGTCCTGCTCCTCCTCGCCCTGGCGCTGCCGTTCATCAACGCCTCGCCGTACGTCATCTCCATCGGCACGTCGGCGTTCATCTACATCATGCTGGCGATGGGCCTGAACATCGTCGTCGGCTACGCCGGCCTCCTCGACCTGGGGTACTACGCCTTCTTCGCCGTCGGCGCCTACACCTCCGGGGTCCTGGCCACGAACGAGATGCCGCTCGTCCTCACCATCCCGTTCGTCGTCGTCGCCTGCATCGGCGCCGGCCTCATCATCGGCGGGCCGACCCTGCGGCTGCGCAGCGACTACCTCGCCATCGTCACCCTCGGCTTCGGCGAGATCATCCGGCTCACCGCCAACAACCTCGAGCTCACGGGCGGGCCGTCCGGGATCAGCGGGATCCCCACCTTCTCGTTCCTCGGCTGGTCGTTCCGCGACGGGCTCGACCTGTTCGGGATCCACTTCAACGGCAAGATCCTCCTGTACTACACGGCCGTGATAGCCGGCGGCGCCTTCACGGTGCTCGCCGTCTCCCGGCTGGGCCGCGGGCGGCTGGGCCGCGCCTGGCGCGCGATCAAGGACGACGAGGACGCCGCCGAGGCGATGGGCATCAACACCTACCTGGCCAAGCTGGCCGCCTACGTCATGGGCGCGATCTTCGGCGGGCTGGCGGGCATCCTCATGGCGGCGCACCAGACGGCGATCAGCCCGACGTCGTTCGTCTTCCTCAACTCGGCGCTGCTGCTCATGGCCGTCGTGCTCGGCGGCATGGGCTCGACGCCGGGCGTGATCATCGGCGCGCTCGTGATCTCGCTGGCGCCCGAGCTCCTGCGTGACTTCTCCAGCTGGCGGTACCTGGTCTTCGGGGTGCTCCTCGTGCTGATGATGCTCTTCCGTCCGCAGGGCCTGTGGCCCTCGACGGCGGTGCTGCCGTTCCTGCGGTTCCGGGCCCGGGGCCGCTCCCCACGTGAGGGATTCACCGACCACGGCGAACCCTCCGAGAACGTCGACAGGTCGGAGGAGCTGGCATGAGCGCCGAGGAGACCTCCGTGGCGGCGGTGGGTCCCGCCACGGCGGCGGACGTCCACCGGCCGCAGATGGACGGCCGGACGCCGCTGCTGTCCGTCCGGGACCTGAGGCTCCGGTTCGGCGGGGTCAAGGCGGTCGACGGGCTGACGTTCGACGCCTACCCCGGCGAGATCATCTCCGTGATCGGGCCCAACGGTGCCGGCAAGACCAGTGCGTTCAACTGCATCACCGGCTTCTACCGGCCGACGTCCGGCGACATCCTGTTCGACGGCGAGAGCATCATCCGCAAGCTGCCGTCCTCGATCGTCAAGCTCGGCATGGGCCGGACCTTCCAGAACGTGCGGATGTTCCGCGAGATGACGGTCGTCGACAACGTCAAGACGGCGATGCACGCGCGGATCTCGCAGAACGTCTTCGACGCCATCCTCCACACCCCGCGCTACCGGCGCGTAGAGCGCCAGTGCGTCGAGGACGCGCGCGGATGGCTCGACTTCGTCGGGTACTCCCTCGACGAGGACCTGCTCGCCTCGCAGCTGCCCTACGGCGAGCAGCGCCGCGTGGAGATCGCGCGCGCGCTGGCGTCCCAGCCGAAGATGCTGCTGCTCGACGAGCCGGCCGCGGGCCTGAACCACAGCGAGAAGCAGGACCTCATCGCCCTCATCCGCCGGATCAGGGACATGGGGATCGGGGTGGTCCTGATCGAGCACGACATGGGGCTGGTCATGAACATCTCCGAGCGGGTCATCGTGCTGAACTTCGGCCGCGAGATCGCGGACGGCACGCCCGACGAGGTCAGGAGAAACCCCCAGGTCATCGAGGCCTACCTCGGTGCGGAGGAGGGCGAGGAGTCATGACGACGGCGGAGCTCGAGCTGCGGGACGTGGACCTCTTCTACGGTCGCGTCAAGGCGCTGCGGCAGCTGACCCTCGAGGTCAGGGAGAAGGAGATCGTGGCGCTGCTCGGGAACAACGGGGCCGGGAAGACGTCGACCCTGTCGATGATCTCGGGCCTGTTCCGGGCGCACACCGGCACCGTGACGTGGCGGGGCAGGGACATCTCCCGCGCCAAGCCGTGGGACCTGGTGCGCGACGGCCTCATCCAGGTGCCCGAGGGGCGCCGGATCTTCTCCACGATGACCGTGCACGAGAACCTCCAGCTCGGCGGTTACCAGACCGGGGACCAGCGCGCCCTCGCCGGGCGGATCGACGAGGTCTACCAGATGCTCCCGCGCCTGGCCGAGCGGAGGGCGCAGCAGGGCGGCACCCTCTCCGGGGGCGAGCAGCAGATGCTGGCGATCGGCCGCGCCTACGTCGGCAAGCCGCAGCTGCTCCTCCTCGACGAGCCGTCGATGGGGCTGGCCCCGCTGGTGGTCAAGCAGGTGATGGAGCTGATCAAGCAGATCAACGACGGCGGCACGACCGTCCTCCTGGTCGAGCAGAACGCCCGGGCCGCGCTGCGGATCGCCGACCGCGCGTACGTCATCGAGACCGGACGCGTGTCGCTGTCCGGCCCGGCGGCCGAGCTGGCGAAGGACAAGGCGATCATCGAGGCCTACATGGGCTGACCGCCCGGGCCCGGGCGCCGGGAGTGCCGCGCCCTGGCGCCGCGGCCGGCCCGACCCGGGCAGTGGGCAACCGCCCGCGCCGGTACCGGCCGCCGCCGGCACGGGCTCTGGGCAACCGTCCGAACCTGACTGGACGCCCGTCCACAACCACTGGGCAACCACCCACAACCACATGTACAGTGTCACATATTACTGCTGGGCACCGCGGCCCGGCGGCAGGAGAAAGGTGTTGGCATGGCACGAGAGCTCAACCTCGGCGGAGTCGTCGTCGCGACCGCGCTGCCGTACAAGGAGAACCCGGCGGCACCGGCCGGCCTTGAGGTCGACTACGACCGGTTCGCCGCGCACTGCGAGTGGCTGATTGACAACGGCTGCCGCGGCGTCGGTCCGAACGGCTCCCTCGGCGAGTACTCCTCGCTGACGGACGAGGAGCGCCGCCGGGTCGTCCAGACCGCCGTGCAGGCGGTGGGGGACCGCGGCGTCGTCGTCGCCGGCGTCCACGGCCCCGGCTGGCACCAGGCCAAGCACTGGGCGGAGCTCGCGGCCGAGGACGGCGCGAACGGGGTGCTGTGCCTGCCGCCGACGATGTACCGCTCCGACCGGCGCGGGATCGTCGAGCACTTCGAGAAGGTCTCCGAGGCCGGCCTGCCGATGATGATCTACAACAACCCGTTCGACACCAAGGTCGACCTCGTGCCCGACCTCGTCGCCGAGCTCGCCGGGATCGAGAACGTCGTCGCGATCAAGGAGTTCAGCGCCGACGTGCGCCGGGCGTTCGAGATCAACGACGCCTGCGAGGCGGCCGGGACGAGCATCGACGTCATCGCCGGCGCCGACGACGTCCTGTTCGAGCTGATGGTCGACGGCGCGGTCGGCTGGTTCGGCGGGTACCCCAACGTCTTCCCGTCCGAGACCGTCGCGGTCTACAACTACATGGCCGAGGGGCGCTACGACGAGGCCCGCGAGATCTACCGCAGCCTCATCGCGGCCTTCCGCTGGGACTCCAGGACCGAGTTCGTCCAGGCCATCAAGCTCGGCATGGACATGGTCGGGCGCTACGGCGGCCCGTGCCGCCCGCCGCGCACCGCGCTGAGCGCCGAGATGGAGGCGCAGGTGCGAGCCGACACCCAGCGGGCGCTCGAGGCGCTCTCCCGGCTGAGCCCCACGTCGGTCTAGTCGGGGCGACGTCCGGCCGACCGTCCCACCGGCACTCCGGCCCGCGGTCTTCGCCCACGCTCGACCGGTCAGGGCGACGCCCGTGCCGATCCGGTCCACGCCGGCGCTCCGCCCGAACGAGATCGAGGTTCTGGTTCATCTTCGAACCGGAACCTCGATCTCGTTGCTGTCCCGGGGCACGGGGGGCCGGCCGACGGCGGGAAGTGACGGCCCACGCGCGGGGGGCAGGCCGCCGCGCGGCGGGCTGGCCAGGCGACGGTCAGCCCGCCGCCGGGGCGGCTGACGCAGGTGAGGTCAGCCCACGGCCCGGCCGGCGGTGGCCCTTCCCGTCCGTGGCCGGTGCGGCAGCCCCGCGGCGGCCAGGGCGGCGACGGCGATGATGACCAGGGCGGCGACCGCGGTCGCTCCCCAGGCGCCCAGGTCCCACGCCTGGCCCAGCAGCACGCCGCCGACCGAGGAGCCGAGGTAGTACGCGAGGGTGTACCGCCCCGCGGCCGCGGAGGGGCGGGGCGCCAGGCGTGCGGCGGTGGAGTTGGCCACCGCGTGGGCCACGAAGAACCCGGCGGCCAGCAGGAGCAGCCCGGCCCAGATCGTCCACAACGGTGCAGCAAGCGTGACGACGACGCCGGCCGCGCACATGGCCAGCCCCGCGAGGATCGCCGCGCGGACGCCGAACCGGGCGGTGAGCCGGCCGGCCTGCGCCGAGGTCAGCGTGCCGGCGGCGTAGGTGAGGAAGAACATCGAGCCCAGCCCGACGCCGAGGGAGTACGGCTCGGCGGAGGTGCGGTAGACCACCACGTTGTAGATCCCCACGAACATCGCCATGCCGAGGCCGCCCACCGCGTAGAGGCGCAGTCGCGCGGAACGGTACGGGTCGCCGTCGCGCACGGGGACGGCAGGGCTGTGGAGGCCGGAGTGGCGCGACGGCGGAAGCAGCGTCAGCGCCGCAAGGGCGACGACGGCGGAGAGCGCCGCGATCGCCAGCAGCGCGCCGCGCCAGCCCCACAGCTCGGCCGCGCCGCCGGCGAGGAGGCGCCCGCCCATCCCGCCGATGGACGTCCCGGCAATGTACAGGCCGCCCAGCCGGGTCACCGCCGTCGGGTGCACCTCCTCGGCCACCCAGGCCAGGGCTGCCGCGGGCACCGCGGCCAGGGCTGCGCCCTGCAGGGTGCGCAGCGCCAGGACGAGGGGCCAGCTGTCGGCCGCGACCAGCGCGACCCCGGCGAGGACGGCCAGGGCGAGTCCGCCGCCGATCACCCGCGCCCGGCCCAGCCGTTCGGAGAGCCGGGCGAGCGGCAGCACGGCGACGGCGAGGGCCGCCGTCGCGACGGAGAGCAGGAGGCTGGCCTCGGTGGCGGCGAGGGAGAACTCCTCGCCGATGAGGACGAGGAGCGGCTGCGCTGACCACAGCAGGGCGAAGGTGGCGACGCCGGTGCCGAAGAGCGCGAGCAGCGCGCGCCGGTGGGCGGGCGTCCCGGGGACGAGGAGGCCGCCGCGGGGACTCTTCGGCGGCTCGCTCACGGCTGCGACTCTAGGTCACCGCCGTGTGCCCGGACCGGCGCCCGGGCCGGAGCGGCGGCTCACTCCAGCGGGCCGCCGCGGGCCTCGAGCAGCTCCTCGAGCACCGTCAGCTCCGCCGTCTGGGACTGCACGATGGTCGCGGCGAGGTGCGTGACCACGTCCTCCTCGGCCTTGTCGACCGCGTACTCCGCCATGTCGACGCCGGCCTGGTGGTGCTCGATCATCAGGGTCAGGAAGAGCCGCTCCGCCTCCTCGCCGCTGGCGGCGGCGAGCTGGTTGAGCTCTGCCTGGGTCGCCATCCCGGGCATCAGGCCGCCCTGGGCGACGGCGTCCGCGTGGTCGGCGTGGTCCGCCATCCACAGCATCGGCGGCTCGGTCGAGCTCTGGGGCAGGCCCCAGTCCTCGAGCCAGGCGAACATCTGGCCCGCCTGGTGCTGCTGCGTGAGGGTGATGTCGAGCGCGATGCTGCGGATCGCCTCGTCGTCCGTGCGGTCCCGCACGAGGGTCGCCATCTGGACGGCCTGGCCGTGGTGGTCCTGCATGTCCCGGGCGAAGCCGACGTCCACCGAGCCCTCGGCCGGGTGCTCCGTGGCGTCGACGGCGCCCAGGCGCGAGCCCACGAGCAGACCGACCACCGCCGCGACCGCTGCGACGAGGACGACGACAGCCGCCAGCAGTGGGCCGCCCAGCCGTGCCGACGGCGCGGCGGTCCTCTCAGGCTCCCGCGGTCCCTGCGGCTCCTGCGGTGCGGCGTCCTGCGTGGGCGCCTCCTGCGAGGTAGGCCGGGAGGTCGTCATCTGCTCAGACCGGGGTGCCGGTGCCGCCGAAGCAGGCCGCGCCCGGCTCGGGGGTCTGCTCACCCTGCAGGTAGCGCTCGAGGAACGCGTCGATACGCGGGTCTGCGGGGTCGTCGACCTCGAGCTGGAAGCCCCACGCGCTCAGCGTGATCGGGGACTCGGCACCCTCGTAGGGGCTGACGAGCACGTACGGCTCGTTCTCGGCCTTGGCGGCGAGCGTGGCGACGTCGTCCGCGGCGAGGTCGGGCGAGTAGGCGATCCACACGGCGCCGTGCTCGAGGGAGTGCACGGCGTGCTCCTCGACCACCGGCTCGGTGTAGACACCGCAGTTCTGCCAGACGGCGTTGTGGTCCCCGCCGACGGGCGGCGCGCTCGCGTAGTCCACCGTGCCCTCGACGTGGTTCGAGGTCAGGTCCGTGGTCTCCTCGACGCCCTCGATCGGCGCGTTCGCCGCGGCCTCGATCTCGGCCTTCTGCTGCGCCTGGTTCACCAGCGGGATCGCCGCGGCGGTGATCAGCCCCACCGCGACCACGCCCGTGGTCCCGAAGATCAGGATCTTGTTCTTGCGGTCCTTGCGCTGCTGCTCCGCGCGCATGGCCGCGACCTTCTCGGCTCGCTCCTGGTGACGCTGCTTGCTCACGGGTCTCCTCATCAGCCGGCCGCGCGACGACGGTTGCTGGTTCAACTAGGCGCGACCACACTAACCCGCCGCGCCCGATTTTCGGGACAGCGTGACAGAAACCACGGCATCCCGGCCGACTGGCGGACGGCCGGACGGCACCGTGCCGACAGACGCCGGCGCGGCCGCAGATCCGCGGCGAGTGCCCTCAGTTCACGAGCCGGATGGTGAGGGGATAGCGGTACCGCTCGCCGCGGTTGGCAGCGACGGCGGCCAGGATCATGAAGACCACGGCGGCGATGTAGTAGAGGTACAGCACCGCCCCGATGCCCAGCGTGATCACGGAGATGATGGAGATGACGACGCCGAGGATCACCAGGGTGATGTTGAAGTTCAGCGCCTCCTTGGTCTGGTCCTCGACGAACGCGCCCCGCTCGCGGAGCACGAGCCAGACCACCAGAGGGCCGACCAGCGGGAAGATCAGCCCGCTGAGGTGGGTGAGGGTGGCCCACAGTCGCTGGTCGGCGTCGCTCATGATGTTCGGGCCGGCGGCCTGGTAGCCCGGCTGCCCGTAGCTGGGCTGGCCGTACTGGCCCTGCTGGCCGTAGCCGGGCTGGCCGTACTGGCCCTGCTGGCCGTAGCCGGGCTGGCCGTACTGACCTTGCTGGCCGTAGCCGGGCTGGCCGTACTGACCTTGCTGGCCGTAGCCGGGCTGGCCGAACTGGCCCTGCTGCCCGTACTGGCCTGGCTGCCCGGACTGTCCCTGCTGGAAGCTGCCGTACTGCGGCGGCGCCGCGCCGGGCTGCCCCTGCCCGTACGCCCCGCTGGGCCCGTAGGCCTCGCTCCCGCCGTACCCCTGGGCGCCCGCGTCGCCGGGTGCGCCGTACCCGGGGTGCTCGCCCTGGCCGGCCTGCGGCTCCCCGTACCCGGCCCCGTACCCGCCCTGCCCGTGCCCGGCGGAGCTCGCGTCCTGCTGCCAGCCCTGTCCGGCCGACCCGGGCGGCGGGGGAACCGTGCCCTGGCCGTACGTCGCACCGCCTGCGGTGGTCCCGGTGTCCGCGGGACCCGGCTCGCCGACCGCCGGCTCGCCCGGCTGGTGGTAGCCCGGGCTCTCGGGGTCGCGCGGCGCCTCCGCGGACTGCCCGCCGTCGTCGTCGGAGCGGTCCGGGGTACGGGCGCTGCTCGGTCCGGGGTAGCTGCTGGACATGTGGCTCACCACTTCTGCGGTCGTGACCGGCGCGCTCGCCGGTCGTCTCAAGGATTCCAGTCCTGGTCGGCAACGTACAGGGACCCTGCCGCGATCGGCGGCGGCTTGCCCCAATCCCTCCCGCGCGCCGTCGTTCGCTGCCACGATGGGAGCACGAGCCAGGGAGGTCGGCCATGAGCGTGGAGCTTCAGGTCCCGGCCGGGGCCGTCGTCGTCGGCGTCGACGGGTCCCAGCGGTCGCAGCGCGCGGCGGACTGGGCCGCCGAGGAGGCGAGACTGTGGGGCGCGCCGCTGCACCTCCTCTACGTCTTCGAGTGGCCGGCCGTCACGGAGGGCTACGACCCCGCCACCGTCACGCCGGGCCTCACGCAGGGGGCCGAGCACCTGGTCGACGAGCAGGTCGCGACACTGCGCGAGGCGTACCCGGGCGTGACCGTCACCGGCGAGGTGATCGTCTCCCAGCCCGCGGTCGCCTTGGTCGGGGCGTCGCGGACGGCGGTAGCGGTCGTCGTGGGCGCGCGCGGGCTGGGCCGGTTCACCGGCCCGCTGCTGGGCTCGGTGTCGCAGAAGGTGGCCGCCCACGCGCACGGCCCCGTGATCGTGGTGCGCGAGCAGGTCGGCGACCTGCCCGGGCCGATCGTCGTGGGTGCCGACCCGCTCGACCCGCCCACCGAGGCCCTGCGCTTCGCCTTCGAGGAGGCCCGGCGCCGGGACGTGGGCGTCACCGTGGTCAAGGGCGCCGGCCGCCGGTTCGCCGGCGGTGCCCAGGCGCCCGACTCCGCGCGCATGAAGGTCGCCCGTCAGCTGGAGGAGGCGCACGAGCGCCTGCGGCAGATCGTCGACGAGACCGCGGCCGAGTTCCCGGGCGTGGCGGTCGAGATCACCGAGAGCACCCTTCACCCGGCCGACGCCATCGTTGAGGAGGCCGGGACCGACAGCCTCGTCGTCGTCGGCAGCCGCGGGCACGGCGGACTGGCCAGCGTGCTCCTCGGGTCGGTCAGCCGCGGGGTGCTGCACCGGGCGCCGGCCGTCGCCGTCGTGCGGGTGCGGCACCGGGACGCCGAGGCGCCCCACCGCTAGTGTCGCCCCACCGCTTGAGGGCACATCGGCGTGGCCTCGCTGGTCAGGTCCGCAACGTTACGTGGTCTGCGCAGATGAAGTGCTCCTAGAACGACTTGATCTGCCCAGGAGCACTTGCCGGCCGGGGGACGTGGCGCCAAGGGTGTGCGGGTGTGTGGGTGTGCGGACGGGCGCGCCCGCCAGGTCAGTCCGGGCTCCGGCGGACCGGCCCTCCGCCTACGCCCGCTCGTAGTGCAGGAGCACCACGCCGTTGCCGAAGGTGCGCGTGCCGGCGAGCCGGAGCGGGGTGCGCGCGTCCGTCGTCGGGAAGACGGGCCGGCCCCGGCCGATCAGGACGGGGTGGACGTAGATGCGGTACTCGTCGATGAGGTCCAGCGCCGCGAACGACGCCGCGAGGTCCGGCCCGCCCACCACCAGATCGCCGTCGGTGCGCTCCTTGAGCGCCTCGATCTCCTTGCGGTCGACGTCGCGCCACACCACGGTGTTCCACCGCGCGTTCTCGTCGAGCGTGCGGGAGAAGGCGATCTTCGGCATGTCCACCCAGACCCGCGAGAAGTCCTTCTCGACGGGCGTGGCGGCCGGGTCGTCCCCGGCGCGGGGCCAGTAGCCGGCCATGAGCTCGTAGGTGATCCGGCCCTCGAGGAAGGCGCCGGCCTGGCGCAGCCAGTCGTTGAAGTGCCGGTGCAGCTCCTCGTCGACCAGGTGCCAGTCGATCTCACGGTCGGGCCCCTCGAAGTACCCGTCCAGCGAGACGGAGATGGAGAAGACGATCCGGCCCATCGCTGTCCTTCCCTCGGGTCGGGCGGCGACGCCCGTGGGCACGACCGTACCGGTGCCGCGCCGCGGCGCCCAGGCAGAGTCCAGGGTGGCTCGGGCGCGTCGTCGCGGCGGTGGCTCGAGACGGGGCGGGCCAGCTACGGGACGTACCCCAAGTTGGGCGCCAGCCACGTCTCCGCCTCGTCCAGCGTCCACCCCTTGCGGGCTGCGTAGTCGGCCACCTGGTCGCGCCCGAGCTTCCCGACGGCGAAGTAGGTCGCCTCGGGGTGTCCCAGGATCAGCCCGGACACCGCCGACGTCGGGTACATCGCGCACGACTCCGTCAGCTCCAGCCCCGCCTCCCCGGCGCCGAGCAGCGCGAACAGCATGCGCTTCTCCGTGTGGTCCGGCTGGGCGGGGTAGCCGGGCGCGGGCCGGATGCCGGCGTACCGCTCGCGGATGAGCTCCGGCACGGGCAGCGCCTCGTCGGCGGCGTACCCCCACATCGTGGTGCGCACGTACCGGTGCACCCACTCGGCGAACGCCTCGGCCAGCCGGTCCGCGAGGGACTGGGCGAGGATCGCGTTGTAGTCGTCGTGGTCGGCCTTGAACTTCTGCGCCAGCTCGTCCGCCCCGTGGACGGCGACGGCGAAGCCGCCCAGGTGGTCGCCCTCGGGGGCCACGAAGTCGGCGAGGGCGGCGTAGCGGTTGGCGCGCTGTTTCTGCTGGCGCAGCGTGTGGAAGGTGGTGGAGCCCGTCCGGGCGGCACCGGCATCGGCACCGGCATCGGCACCCGCGTCGGCACCGGCGTCGGCAGGGGTCGCCTCGACGACGATGTCGTCGGCACCCTCCCGGTGGGCCGGCCAGAGGGCGACGACGCCGCGCGCCTGGTACAGCCTCTCCGCGACGATCCGGTCCAGCAGGGCGCGCCCGTCCGCGAGGAGCTGGCGGGCCTGCTCGCCCTGGCGGGGGTCCTCGAGGATGCCGGGGTAGGTGCCGCGCAGCTCCCACGCGGAGAAGAACGGGGTCCAGTCGATGATCTCGACGAGCTCGGCGAGATCGGGCTCGAGGAGCTGGCGGCCGAGCGTGCGCGGGGCCGGCTGCCCGGGGGCGTCGACGGCGCGGGAGTCGGCCCGGGCGGTCTCCAGGTCCACGAGGGTGACCTTCTTGGCGCCGTGCCGCTCGCGAAGCTCGGCGTACTCCCCGCGCACCCGCTCGGCGATCTCGGCCTCGCGCCCGATGACGTCGGCCGCCACCCCGACGGCCCGGCTGGCGTCGGTCACGTGCACCACGGTGCCGCGGTAGGCGGGGTCGATCTTCACCGCGGTGTGGGCGGCGGAGGTGGTGGCCCCGCCGATCAGCAGGGGGGTGCTCAGGCCGCGGCGGGTCATCTCGCCCGCCACGTTGACCATCTCGTCCAGGCTCGGGGTGATCAGCCCGGAGAGCCCGACGATGTCCGCGCCGATCTCCGCGGCGGTGTCGAGGATCTTCTCCGCGGGCACCATGACGCCCAGGTCGGTGATCTCGAAGCCGTTGCAGGCGAGCACCACCCCGACGATGTTCTTGCCGATGTCGTGCACGTCGCCCTTGACGGTCGCGAGCACCACGCGGCCCTTGGAGCGCCCGCCGGTGTCGACGGCCGCCGCCTCGAGGTACGGGGTCAGGTGCGCGACCGCCCGCTTCATCACGCGGGCCGACTTCACCACCTGGGGCAGGAACATCTTGCCGGCGCCGAAGAGGTCGCCGACCACGTCCATGCCCTCCATGAGGGGGCCCTCGATGACCTCCAGGGCGGAGCCGAGCTCCTGGTAGGCCTCCTCGGCGTCGTCGACGATGTGGTCGGAGATGCCGTGCACCATGGCGTGACGGATCCGGTCCTGGACGCCGGCGTCGCGCCAGGCGTTGCGGGCGGCCGCGCCGTCGCCGCCCTCGCGCTGCTGGTCGCGGTAGGACTCGGCGAGGGTGATGAGCCGGTCGGTGGCGTCCTCACGGCGGGCGAGGATCACGTCCTCGACGGCCTCGCGCAGGACCGGGTCGATGTCCTCGTAGACCCCGAGCATCCCGGCGTTGACGATGCCCATGTCCAGCCCCGCGCGGATCGCGTGCAGGAGGAACACGGCGTGCATCGCCTCGCGGACCGGGTTGTTGCCGCGGAAGCTGAAGGAGACGTTGGAGATGCCGCCGCTGACCAGGGCGCCGGGCAGGTTGGCCTTGATCCAGCGGGTGGCCTCGATGAAGTCGAGGGCATAGTGGTCGTGCTCGCTCATGCCGGTGGCGACGGTGAGCACGTTGGGGTCGAAGATGATGTCCTGCGGGGCCACGCCGGCCCGCTCCGTGAGCAGCCGGTAGGCGCGCTCGCAGACCTCGATGCGGCGCTGGTAGCTGTCCGCCTGGCCCTGCTCGTCGAAGGCCATGACCACCATGGCGGCGCCGTGGCGGCGGACGACGGCGGCCCGGCGCAGGAACTCCTCCTCGCCGTCCTTCAGCGAGATGGAGTTGACGACGCCGCGACCTTGCAGGCAGCGCAGGCCCGCCTCGATGACCTCCCACCGGGAGGAGTCGACCATCACCGGCACGCGGGAGATGTCGGGCTCGGCGGCGAGCAGGTTGAGGAAGTGGGTCATGGCCTCGACGCCGTCGAGCATGCCCTCGTCGAGGTTGACGTCGATGAGCTGGGCGCCGGCCTCGACCTGCTGCCGAGCGATCTGCACGGCGGTGTTCCAGTCCCCGGCCAGGACGGCCTTGCTGAACTTCGGCGAGCCGGTGACGTTGGTGCGCTCGCCGACGTTGACGAAGTTGATCTCCGGCGTGAGGGTGAACGGCTCCAGCCCGGAGAGGCGCAGCCGGTGCGGCCGCTCGCCGGGCGTGCGCGGGCGGTGGCGCGCGACGGCGTCGGCGATCGCGCGGATGTGCTCGGGGGTGGTGCCGCAGCAGCCGCCGACGATGTTGACCAGGCCCTGGCGGGCGAAGTCGCCGAGGACCTCGGCCATGTCCTCGGGGGTCTCGTCGTAGCCGCCGAACGCGTTGGGCAGCCCGGCGTTGGGGTGGACCGAGACGAGCCGGTCGGAGGCGCCGGCGATCTCGCGCAGGTGCGGGCGCATCGCCTCGGGCCCGAGGGCGCAGTTCAGGCCGACGGAGAGCAGGTCCGCGTGCTCGGTGGAGATGACGAAGGCTTCCGGCGTCTGGCCGGAGAGGGTGCGCCCGGAGGCGTCGGTGATGGTCCCGGAGAGCATCACCGGGACGGTGCGGCCGAGCGCGGCGCCGACGTCGTCGACCGCGTGCAGGGCCGCCTTGGCGTTGAGGGTGTCGAAGACCGTCTCGATCAGGATGAGGTCCGCCCCGCCGTCGAGCAGCGCGCGCGCCTGCTCGGCGTAGGCGGCACGCAGCTCCTCGTAGGTGACGGCGCGGTACTCGGGGCGCTCGACGTCGGGGGAGAGGGAGGCCGTGCGGTTGGTGGGCCCCATCGCGCCGGCCACCCAGCGCGGGCGGCCGTCCGCCGCGGTCGCCTCGTCCGCGACCTCGCGGGCCAGCGCGGCGGCGCGCCGGTTGATCTCCGGCACGAGGTGCTCGGTGCCGTAGTCGGCCTGCGCGATCGTCGTGGAGCTGAAGGTGTTCGTGGTGGTGATGTCCGCGCCCGCGGCGAAGTACGAGCGGTGCACCTCGCGCAGCACGTCGGGGCGGGTCAGCGCCAGGAGGTCGAAGTCGCCCGTGTAGGCGCGTCCCGGGTCGGCGCCCTCGAACCGGAAGTCCGCCTCCTCCAGGCCCGCCTGCTGCAGCAGGGACCCCCACGCCCCGTCGAGGACGAGGATGCGCTCGCGGGCGATGGTGCGAAGGTCGGGTGTCACGGGACTCGTCTCGGTCGGGGAAGGTGCCTCCCGAGGGTAGGTCGAAGCGGGCCCGACGGCGGAGTCGGCTCCCGCCGTCGTCTCACGTGCTGATCACCCCCACCCTCATCGTGAGACGTCGGCGGCGCACCGTGAAGGCCGCGCCCGTTCGGCCACCAGCACCGCCGCGGCGGGGTCACCATGGTGCGACCGGGCGGCTGCCGCCGCGTGGCCGGTCACCAGCGGGCGGCCGGAGGGCGGCGGCCCGGCGGAGGAGGGACGAGATGGCAGCGAGGCTGGACGTGCCGGGGCGCGCGGTCGTCGTCGGCGCCGACGGCTCCGGCCGGTCGCGCCGCGCCGTGGAGTGGGCGGCCGGCGAGGCGGAGCGGCGCGGTGCCCCGTTGCTCCTCGTGTGCGCCGTGGCGTGGCAGGTCATGGCCGAGGGTGGCGTGGCGCCGCCCAGCGAGGACGATCTGCTCGGCCCCGCGCGCCGGGTCGTGGAGGAGGAGCTCGGGCGGGTGCGGGCCACGCACCCGGGGGTCACCGTGACCGGCGCGGCCGTGTCCGGCAGGCCCGCCGTCGTCCTGGTCGAGGCGTCCGAGCGGGCAGGGCTCGTCGTCGTCGGCGCCGCCGGGCACCGGCCGGTCGCCGGGCCGCTCCTGGGCTCCGTCTCCCAGAAGGTCGTCGCACACGCGCACGGGCCGGTGGCCGTCGTGCGCGAGGAGGCGCCCGCGCAGATGACCGGCCCGGTCGTGGTCGGCGCCGACCCGTCGGACCCGCCGCTGGAGACCCTGCGGTTCGCCTTCGACGAGGCGAGGCGCCGTGGCGTGGGCGTCGTGGTGGTCTGCGCCACCGAGCGCGCGCGGACCACCCACTCCTACTCGCCGGTGGTGAGCGAGTTCTTCGCCGCGCAGGCGGAGGAGGACCTGGAGTCGCTCACCCGCACGGTGGACGAGATGGCCCTCGAACGAGGCGTCGACGCCGAGGTCCGCCGCCTGGCCGGTCACCCCGCCGACGCGCTGATCGAGGTCGCCGGGAACCGCAGTCTCGTCGTGGTCGGCAGCCGCGGGCACTTTGGCCTCACCGGCCTGCTGCTCGGCTCGGTGAGCCGCGAGGTGCTCCAGCGGGCGCCCGCGGTCGTCGTCGTGCGGGAGCGGCCCCGGGAGTGACGCACCCGCAGGGTGGGCCTTGCCCGGGGGCGCGGAGAGACGCGATCGGGCGGCCGCGACGGCGGAGGTGCCCGTTACCCGGGGAGTTGTCCCCATGCCCGGGGCTCGTGCGGGACCGGACCGCTCTGGCACGATTCCCACGACGACGTCGAGGGGGAGCCATGACCGATCTGCGGGTGGACGTGGGTGCGCTGCGTGACATCGGCGCGGACCTGAGCGTGGTCGCGGCCGAGTTCCGCGAGGCCAACGTGACCAGCGCCGGCATCGCCGCCGCCACCGGCCACGCCAGGCTCGAGGAGAGGGTCCGCTCCTTCGCCAGCGGCTGGGACGACACCCGCGAGGACATGGTCGGCGGGATCGAGTCGCTCGCCGAGGTCGCCACGGCGATCGCCGACGCGTTCACCCAGGTCGACGGCGACCTCGCGGCCGGGCTGTCCTCGGGCGGTGCGCGGTGACGCGCAGCTACGACTGGTCGGTCCTCGGTCTCTCCGCCGACCCGGTTCCCGGTGAGCCGGGCGTGGTCAGGGACGGCGGTCAGCAGTACGTCGAGGTCGCCGACGCGATCGGACGTGCCGCCGACCGTCTGCGCGGGCTCGAGCTCGGCGTCCACATCTCCGAGGCGGTCGACGCCCTGGCGGAGAACGCCACCCAGATCGCCGACAAGATCTCGCAGGCCCAGGGGCGCTACCGCGAGACGGGGGAGGCGCTGCTCGACTACGCGCCGATCCTCGCCCGCGCGCAGGAGGAGTCCGAGCTGGCGTGGCAGTCGGCCTCCACGGCGCGGGCGGCCGAGGAGGAGGCCTCCGCGCAGCGGACCTACTACCTCTCCCTCGCGGAGGGCGCCGACCCGGAGCAGCGGGTCCGGTACGAGAACCTCGCCGAGAGCGCGGCGGGCGACGCGGCCGGCGCGGCCCGCCAGCTCGACGCCGCCCGCGCCCAGGTCGACGACGCCGTCAGCATGCGCGACCGGGCCGCCGACTCCGCCGCCGACCGGATCGAGCACACCACGGGCGGGGACGGGCTCGACGACTCCTGGTGGGACGACTGGGGCGCCGACGTCCTCGCGGTCGTCACCGACGTCGCCGGCTGGGTCTCGACCGTCGCGGGCGTCCTCGCGATCGCCGTCGCGTGGATCCCCGTGGTCGGCCAGGCGCTCGCGGCGGCGCTGCTCGTCGTCGCCGGGGTCGCCGCGGTCGTCAACGCGATCGGCAACATCGTGCTCGCCTCGACCGGGGAACGCTCGTGGGTGGACGCCGGGATCTCGATCCTCGGCGCCGCGCTCTCCGTCGTCGGGCTGGGCGGCGCGGCACGCGTCCTCGGCAAGGTCGCCGCCGCCGGGCGCATCAACTCCCGTGCCGCCGTCCAGGCCGGCGCCAAGGGCGAGCGCCTCACCTACCGGCAGGCCGTCAACCTCAGCCCCGGCGACCTCGCCCGCTCCGAGCGGCTGTGGCGGCAGAGCGTCCCGGACCTCTCCCGCGGGGACGCGGTGTACCGGCTCCACGGCGGTGCGTCCGGCCGGACGGGTGCCTCGTGGTCGAGCGTCGACCCGCACACCCTGGCCAACCCGCGCCAGCAGCTCGGGCTGCCCGACGTCAACACCGCCGAGCGGCTCATCGTCGCCCGGCTCGACGACCCGGGCGCCGTCGTCCTCCAGCGTCACGCGCTCCCGCTCGACGGGATGCCCGGCGGCGCGCCGGAGTACATCCTCCCCGGCGGGGTGGACTCCCCGGCCCTGACCGAGCTCTCCGACACGGTGTTCCGGCTCCCGTGACCGCGGTCCGCGACCTTCCCTTCGCCCACCGGTTCACGCTCCACGGCGGCGGGCCGCACCTCGGACATGTCGACGTCGAGGCGGTGGCGCCGCTGACCGCGGACGGGGTGAGCACGTTCGTCCGCTACCGGGACGCCGTCGCCACCCGGTACGGCTACGTGGTCTCCCGGTGGGCGGTCGACCGGGAGGGAGCCGTCGAGGCGGAGGTGCTCCTCTACGCCGTCGACGGCGACGCCGACGGCTCCCCGCCCCGGCACCACCCGTCGGAGGACCGGCGCCTCCGCCAGATCGCCGAGCTCGCCGCGGCGACGGACCCGGCGGCCGCCCTGGTTCCGTCGGCGGCCACGTCGGCGGCCCCGTCGGCGGAGATCTGGGTCAGGGCCGACGGCGGCGGTCCGGTGCCCGCGGCGCTGGAGCCGTCGGACCGGCTCGACGGGGTCACACGGGTGCGGGTGCTCGGCGTCGGCGTCGTCCCGCAGGACACGGTCCTCCTGCTCGCCCGGCCCGGCCTGGCCGAGGAGGCCGCCGACGGGCCGGTGGACGCCGAGGTCCACGCCTGCACGTACCGTGACGAGGAGAAGGTTGCCGCCAAGGTGCGCTCCGGCCGCGGGCGCCCTGCCGCCCGGCTGACCTTCGGCACCCTCGAGCAGCTGACGGAAGGACCGGCCCGATGACCGACGAGCACACCAGCATCCCGGTCGAGCCGGCCGCGGACGTGGGGTCCGAGCGGCTCGCCGCCGCGCTCGCGGAGCGTGACATCCCCGCCGTCGGCCAGGCCCTGAGGCACGACTACGTCGTCGTCCCCGTCACCCGGGACCCCTCCGGCGCCAGCCAGATCGCCGTGTACGGGGCCGGCGAGCCGGGCGCGCCCGTCAGGTACGACCTCTACGTGTTCTCGTCGGCGAGCACCTTCGCCGCGTTCGTCGGGGACGCCCCGGCACGCGAGTTCGCCCTGCAGACCGGCTCCTCGCTGGGGCCCTTCCTCGAGCAGCACCGCGACGTCATCGGCCGCGTGGTCTTCGACCCGGCCGGGCCGCACGCGGTCCAGGCCGCCGTGGAGGACGTCCTCGCGGTGCTCGAGCCGCAGGTGACCGACGACGACGTCGCCTGGGTCGCCGGGGCGCCGGAGACGGGCGGCGGGGACGGCGGCTCCGGCAGGGCCACCGCGGCCGCTGGGGACGCGGCGGCCGGCCGCCGAGGCTCCGCCGGCGCGGCCGGGGACCGGGCCGTGGGTCTCGACCTCGCCCTGTCGAAGGACTGGGCCGTCATCGACCTCACCGACCAGGCCACGATCGAGCGGCAGGCGGCGCAGCTCGTCGCCGACCAGCTCAAGGGCCTCCCGCCGAGCCCGGTGCTGCGCGCGGAGATGACCCGGTGGCTCACGTCCTCCGGCCAGGTGGCCGCCGCCGGCCGGGGCCGGTTCATGGCGTTCTTCCTGCGGCGCAACGAGGAGGCCGCCGTCGCGCTCACGGTGACCATGTACTGGCACGAGCTCGGGCCCGAGATCGGCGGCCGCAGCCACCTCGACGCCATGACCGACAGGATCCGCTCGCGGATGGCCGAGGGTGAGGAGCTCGTCGGCGCCACCTCCACCGCGGGCCCGTTCGTCCGGCACACCCGGACGACGTCGGGGGCCAAGGAGGTCGGGGGAGAGGGCATCACGCTCCTGGTGACCGACTACTGGCTGCTCTTCCCCGACCGGCGCGGCCTCTGCCTGCTCAGCTTCTCGAGCCCCCACGTGGAGCTGCGCGAGCAGATCCAGCTGCTCGCGGACAACATCGTGCTCGCCGGCTCGTGGGTGATGGAGTCGGCCGCAGCTTGATGCAGCTGATGCATCTGACGCAGGGGTGAAGCAGCCTGACGCAGTCTGACAGCCTGACGAGATCGCTGATGTGGTCGCTCCCAGCGACCACATCGGCAAGCTCGCCCGCACCAGCTGGCACCGGGGGGCGGGCCCGGCCCTCCTGACCAGGCGCCGCCCCTCCGGGGCGTCAGCCCGGACCCTGGCGACGATCCGTGGTGACTCAAACGGTTGGTGTTCGTGCCCGCCCCGGACCGCCGTCCCGCCATGTCGGCGGTGCCACCTACGCTGGGAAACGTGGCCCGCCGCCCCGCTCTCGCGACGCTCCGCACCTGGACCGACCTGCCGGGTGAGGAGGAGATCCTGCTCGCCGTCGGGGCGCCCGCCTTCGCCCGGGGCCTCGCCTACGCCAAGGGCGGCAAGGTCACCTGGCTGACGTCGGACCCCGAGCGCCGGGTCCTCTACGCGGAGGTCCAGGGCACCGAGCCCACGCCGTACCAGACCCTGGTCCAGGTCGGCGTCCCGGGCGGGAAGCGGCTGAGCACCGGCCGCTGCACGTGCCCCGTGGCCCTGGACTGCAAGCACGTGGCTGCCGTGCTGGTGGCGGCGCGCGACGAGCTCACGCCGCTGAGCCGGAAGGCGCACGCCTGGGAGCGCCTGCTCGCCGACGTCGTCGAGGACGAGCGCACCGACGGCGGCGAGGTGCCGATCGGTCTGCAGTTCGAGCCCGTCGTCGAGACCGGCTGGCGCGGCCGCGCCGACACCCCGTGCATCAGGATCCGCCCGGTGGTCCCCGGCAAGAAGAGCCCCTGGGTGCGCTCCGGCATCGGGTGGCGCGACCTGAGCTTCCGGTGGGGCGCCCACGGCCGCGTCGAGGCCCACCGCGAGGCGCTGCACGCGATCTACATGGCGCACCAGCCCTCCGCCTACGCCTACAACGACACCGCCCTCTTCCTCGACGAGTTCGGCCCCGCCCTGTGGCCGCTGCTGCGCGCCGCCGTCGACGCCGGCGTGCCCCTCGTCCACGCCACCCTCTCCGCCGGAGCGGTGGTCCTCGCCGACGCGCCGGCCACCGTCTCCCTCGACCTCGCCCGGGACGAGGACGGCACGCTGCGGGCGACGCCCGCCGTCGCCGTCCCAGGCCACGAGCCGCCCGACGGCGGCAGCGGCGTCTCCATCGTCGGCCGGCCGGGCCACGGGGTGGTTCTGGATCTCGCGCCGCACCTCTCGCGCGGCGGCCGCGGCGCACCGGGCGGCTCCGCCGTCGGCCTCGTGCTGGCGCCCCTGGCGAGGCCGCTGACCACCAAGGCCTCGAACCTCCTCGCCGCGGGCGAGCTGGAGGTGCCGGAGGAGGACGTCGACCGCTTCCTCGCCGAGTACTACCCGACGCTGAGCCGGCTCGTCACGGTGCGCTCCTCCGACGGCTCAGTGGCGCTGCCGACGGTCGCGGCGCCGCGGCTCGGCCTGACGCTGAGCTACGAACCGGACCACCACCTCTCCCTGGACTGGGCCTTCCTCTACGACGTCGGCGGCACCACCCGCCGGGTCCCGCTCGACGCCGGCCGCGGGCCGGGACGCGACCGCTCGGCCGAGCAGCGGCTGCTGCGCGAGGTGCAGCTGCCGGCGTCCTTGCAGGCCGGGGGCGGGCTGCCCGGCCCTGCCGGGAGCGTGCGGGTGCGCGGGCTCGACGCCGCGCTCTTCGTCGAGGAGACGCTGCCGGGGCTGGTCGAGCAGGGCGTCGAGATCGACGTGGTCGGGACGCCGGTGGAGTACCGGCGCTCCGACTCGGCCCCCGTCATCCGGGTCTCGGCCACCGACGCCGTGGAGGGGGACTGGTTCGACCTCGGTGTCACGGTCGAGATCGACGGCGAGCGCGTGCCGTTCGAGAGCCTCTTCGTCGCGCTCGTGCGGGGCGACAGCCACCTGATCCTGCCCTCGGGCACGTACTTCGGCCTCGACCGGCCCGAGCTCGACCAGCTGCGCCGGCTCATCGAGGAGGCCACCGAGCTCCAGGACCGCCCGCCCGGCAGTTTGCGGCTGACGAGCTACCAGGCCGGGCTGTGGGAGGAGCTGGCGGCGATCGGCGTCGTCGAGGAGCAGAGCGAGCGCTGGACCCGCTCGGTCGGCCGGCTGCTGGCCGGCGAGGGCGCCGACCCGCCCGCCGTGCCCGCCGGGCTGCGCGCCACGCTGCGCCCGTACCAGGCCGAGGGGTTCCGGTGGCTGAGCTACCTCTGGGACGCCGGGCTCGGCGGGATCCTCGCCGACGACATGGGCCTGGGCAAGACCGTCCAGACCCTCGCCACCCTCCTGCGCGCCAAGGAGAACGGCACGCTCACCGCCCCGGCGCTCGTCGTCGCACCCACCTCGGTCGTCGCCGGCTGGACGGAGGAGGCCGCCCGGTTCGCGCCGGACCTGCGCGTGGTCGCCGTGACCGAGACCGAGAAGAAGTCCGGCCGGAAGCTCGCCGACGACGTCGCCGACGCGGACCTGGTCGTCTCCTCCTACGCCCTCTTCCGGATCGACGAGGCCGCCTACCGGGGCCTGGGGTGGAGCGGGCTGATCCTCGACGAGGCGCAGTTCGTGAAGAACCACCAGGCCAAGACGTATCAGTGCGCGCGGCGGTTGCGCGCCCCGTTCAAGCTCGCGATCACCGGCACCCCGCTCGAGAACAGCCTCATGGACCTGTGGGCGCTGCTCTCGATCGTCGCGCCCGGGATGTTCCCCGACCCCAAGGTGTTCGCCGAGCTGTACCGCAAGCCGATCGAGCGCGGCACCCGGCCCGAGCTGCTGGAGACGCTCCGCCGCCGGATCCGGCCCTTCATCCGCCGTCGCACCAAGGAGCAGGTGGCCACTGACCTCCCGGCCAAGCAGGAGCAGGTGCTGCACGTCCAGCTCAACCCGAGGCACCGCAAGGTCTACGACACCCACCTCCAGCGCGAGCGGCGCAAGGTGCTCAGCCTGCTCGACGACGTCGAGAAGAACCGCTTCACGATCCTGCGCTCGCTCACCCTCCTGCGCCAGCTCAGCCTCGACGCCTCGCTCGTCGACGAGCAGTACGCGAAGGTGCCCTCCTCCAAGGCCGACGTGTTCATGGAGCAGCTGGAGGAGGTCGTCGCGGGCGGCCACCGGGCGCTGGTCTTCTCCCAGTTCACCGGGTTCCTCGCCACGGTCCAGGACCGGCTGGACGCCGAGGGCATCGACTACTGCTACCTCGACGGCCGCACCCGCAACCGCGCGCGGCGCATCGCTGAGTTCAAGGCCGGTGCCGCGCCGGTGTTCCTCATCAGCCTCAAGGCGGGCGGGTTCGGTCTCAACCTCACCGAGGCCGACTACTGCTTCATCCTCGACCCCTGGTGGAACCCCGCCGCCGAGGCGCAAGCCGTGGACCGCACGCACCGCATCGGGCAGGACAAGCACGTCATGGTCTACCGGCTGGTCGCGGAGAACACGATCGAGGAGAAGGTCCTCGCCCTGCAGGCGCGCAAGCGCGACCTGTTCGACAAGGTCATCGACGAGGGCGGGGCGCTGTCCGCGCCGCTGAGCGCGGGCGACATCCGGGAGCTGCTCGAGGTGTAGCTGCTGCTCGGGGCGTAGGGGCCGCCCGGCCGGGTGGGCAGGTCCTCAGTGCGAGGCGCGCACCTGCCGTACCGCGGTGGCAGCCCCCGTCGTCGTCAGCGCCCATGCCACGAGCAGAGGTTGGAACACCAGCCGGACCGCCCGCTTCACGTCGGAGTCGAGTCCGAAGGCGTCACGCCGCTCGACGAGCTGCGCGATGTTGCCCGGGAAGATGGCGACGAAGAAGGCAGCGGCCGCCGCGCCCACCAGTCCCCGTGCCGGCTGGCGCCACACAGTGGCGAGGGCGGTGCCCAGGCCCAGCTCCACCACCCCCGACCCGACCACCACGAGGTCGGGATCCACGGGCACCCACGACGGCACCTGGGCCCGGAACTCCTGACGTAGCGCCGTCAGGTGGGCGCTCCCCGCGGTGAGCAGGACGCCGCCGAGCGCCACCTGCCCGAGGGTGCGCAGCCCGCTGCGCGACAGAACCCTCATGCCGTCCTCCTAGATCGCGTCGGCGCCCGGGCAGGACCGGTCCGACAGGCACCAGTCCGGCGAGCATAGGTGCGAGGCTGTCGGTGGGCGGTTTCGATCGGGATACGGCATTCCGCACTAGATACATAGTGACACAGCACTACAAGAGTAGTAGCGTCTTCGTCATGAGGATCACCATCGTCGGTGGCGGCATCGCCGGCCTTGCGCTGGCCGCCCGGCTCGACCCCGACCGGTTCGACGTCACGATCCACGAGCGGCGGGCCGGGCTGCCGCCCACCGGCACGGTGCTCGGGATGTGGCCGGCCGCGCAGCGTGCGCTCGACGCGGTGGGCATCCTCGGTGCCGTGCGGGCCGTGAGCCCGGTGATCACGGCGCTGCCCGTCCAGGACCACCGGGGCCACGTGTGGGCCACCCCGAGCGCCGAGAACCTGATGGGCGTCTCGCGCGGGGACCTCCTGGGCCTCCTCGACGGCGCGGTGCAGGAGTCGGTGCGCCGCGTGACCGGGCGGGTCGGGGACGTCCGGGAGGTCCGCGCGGATCTGGTCGTCGGCGCCGACGGCGTCCACAGCGTCGTCCGCCGCGCCGTCTGGGGCGAGGGAACTGCCGCCCGGCTGACCCCCTACCTGGCGGTGCGCGGCGTGATCGCCGACCCGGTCTGGCGGGACGGCACTGGCGAGTACTGGGGCAGGGGGGACCTCTTCGGCATCGGCCCCTCCCGGACCGGCACCAACTGGTACGCGTCGTTCCGCTCCGACCTCGGGCCGGCCGAGGTGGACGTCGCGGCCGCGCTCGACGTCGCCCGCGCGCGTTACGCCGACGGTGCCCCCGCCGTGCGCCGCGTGCTCGCCGCCGCCACGCCCGTGACCAGCCTCGCCCAGCGCATCTGGACCACCCCACCCCTGCGCCGCTACGTCAAGGACGGCGTGGTTCTCGTGGGGGACGCCGCGCACGCGATGACGCCCAACCTCGGCCGCGGAGCCTGCGAGTCGCTCGTGGATGCGGTCACCCTGGCCGAGCTCCTCAACACGCGGCCGACGGGCGACGCGCTCGCGGCCTACGAGCGTCGGCGCGTCGCCCGGACCCAGGCGCTGCGGGCCGCCTCGGCCGCGGTGATGCGCCTCGCCCTGGCCGAGCGGGGGCAGCCCCTGCGGGACCGAGCCCTCGGGCTCGTCGGCCGCGCCGGTCTCGGACGGACAGAGGCTGCCCGTGATGCCGCGTTGAGGTAGCGGCGGCCGCTCGCTACCGCACCAGCCCGCGCAGCACCGTCCCGACGGCGAAGTCGAACTCCCGCTCGACGTCGGACCAGTCCCGGTCGACCGCCCGCGCCAGGAACGGGAAGTCGCCGGCCCGGGCGCCCGCGAGGTGGCCCAGCAGCTCCTCGGTGCCGCCGTCCCCCGCCGGCTGGACGCTCCGGAGCAGCGCCGCGTACCGGCCGACGACGGCCTCGAGGAGCAGGGCGGCGCTCATGGGGTCGTCGAGCCCGGGCGCGTCAGCCAGGGCGCCGAGCAGGCGGTCGAGCCAGGCGAGCGGGTTGGGCGTCCGGGGCATCCCGCTCGGCTCCACGTCGCTCAGCCACGGGTGGCGCCGGTGCGTGGCGAGCAGCTCCTGGCTCCAGCGCCGCACCGCCGCCGCCCAGTCGCCGGCCGGCAGGGCGGGGGGCGGCCCGGTCGCGTGGTCGACGGCGATCTCGACCAGCGTGCGCTTGCTGTCGACGTAGCGGTACAGGCCCGTGGTGGCGATCCCGAGCCGGCCCGCGACCGACTGGAGGGAGAGGGCCGCCAGGCCGGCGTCGTCGGCGACGGCGACCGCCGCCTCGGCGACGCCGGCCACCGAGAGCCGGGGCCGGGGTCCGCGGCGCGGCGCGCGACCCGCCCACAGCTCGGCGATGGCGTCCGGGAGGCCCTCTTGACTGCGCATGTCGTTCACAATAACGTCTCTTCTTGTAACTGCGAATGACAGTCACAGATAGGATCGACGACCATGGCCCACGTCGCACTCGTCACCGGCGGCTCCTCGGGCATCGGCCGCGCCACGGCGCTGGCCCTCCACGCCCGCGGCACCACCGTCTACGCCGCGGCCCGCGGCGTGGACCGGATGGCCGACCTCGAGCGGCGGGGGATCAACGTCCTCGCCCTCGACGTCACCGACGACGACAGCCTTCGGGCCGCCGTCGGGACCGTCCTGGCGGAGCAGTCACGCATCGACGTCCTGGTGAACTCCGCCGGCTATGGCGCGTTCGGGTCGATCGAGGAGACGCCGCTCGACGTGGCCCGCGAGCAGTTCCAGGTCAACCTCTTCGGCCTCGCGCGCCTGACGCAGCTCGTGCTGCCGACGATGCGCGCACAAGGGTCGGGGCGGATCGTCAACATCTCCTCCCTCGCCGGTCTCTTCGCCTCGCCGCTCGGCGGGTGGTACTCCGCCTCGAAGTTCGCGCTCGAGGCGATGTCGGACAGCCTGCGCGTCGAGGTCGTGCAGTTCGGGATCGACGTCGTGCTGGTCGAGCCGGGCCCCGTGCGGACCGCCTGGCACGCGCGGGCCGACGTCGGGCTCAGGCACGTGTCGTCGTCGGGCCCCTACGCCGCGCTCGCCCGCGGCGTCTCGAAGGTCATCACGGGCTTCGACGACGAGTCGATCACCTCCGACGCGGAGGACGTCGCCGCGGTGGTCGTGACGGCGGCGACGGCGGACCGGCCGCGCCCTCGGTACCTCGTGGGCCGTGGCGCGCATCTCGCGGTCGCCTTCCGCCGGATCCTTCCCGACCGCGCCTGGGACAGGGCCGTGCTCCGCCGGCACGCGACGGCGGGATGAGCGTGCCCGGGCCCGGCGACCGCCAGTGCGGGGTCATGACTGGTGGGTGCGTCTTGCGAGGTCCCCCCTGGTGGTGGCGCCCCCTCGGACACTCGGACAGACCGGCAGGCAACGGTGGCTCCGTTGCCACGCCGGTCGTCCACCTCCAGGCACGCGGTGGCGCCCAGCAGCACTCGTCCCGGACGAAACACGTCCGGGACGCGGGGCCGTGGGGTAGGAAGAAGGCATGCCGCGCCTCTTCCCGCCCGACCCCGACTTCCCTGACGGGTTCCACGGCGAGCGTGCTGTGTGGGAGGCGTTGCGCGACCAGCTGCCCGACGAGGCGGTCCTCTTCCGCTCGATCCCCCTGATCGAGGGCGCGAAGGAGCGCGAGATCGACCTGCTCGTCGCCTGGCCGGGGGCAGGGATCGCCGTGATCGAGGTCAAGGGAGGCAACGTCTGGAAGGACGACGCCGGAGCCTGGCACGTCTCCTCGGGCGGCGGCGAGCGGCGCATCGAGGACCCGGCCGAGCAGGTGCAGGACGCCCGCCACCTGCTGCAGAGCTACCTGCGCCGGCGCGGCAGCGGCCCCGCCGCCGTCGCGAGCTCCCGCACGGCGCACCTGGTCGCGCTGCCCTTCACGGAGGTGCCCCAGGACTGGTCGGCGCCGAACCTGGCACGGACCATGGTCGTCGACCGGCACGAGCTCGGGCACGTCGCGGCACGCGTGCTGCACGCCATCGACGCGCACGGCGCGGGCCACAAGCCGCTGTCCGCCGTCGAGGCGCAGATCCTGGTCGACGTCGTCGCGTCCTCCCTGCCGCGGCAGGTCGACTCCATCGCCCGGGCCGCCGAGCAGCGCGCCGTCGTCGAGCAGCTCACCCGCGACCAGGCGCACCTCCTCACCCAGTTCCTCAGCCACCAGAGCCGCGCGCGCGTGATCGGCGGCGCCGGCACGGGCAAGACCTGGGTCGCGACCGCACAGGCCCGACGGCTCGCGCGCAGCGGCAGGCGCGTCGCGCTGGTCTGCTACAGCCGCGGGCTCGGCCGCTTCTTCGAGCGGCTCGTCGCGACCTGGCCGGCCCGGGACCGGCCAGCGTACGTCGGTCTCTTCCACGACCTTCCCATCCGGTGGGGTGCGGAGCCGGGCGCCGACGACGACTCCGACTACTGGGAGCGCCGCCTTCCCGAGCAGCTCGGCACCCTCGCGGCCACGCGACCGGCGGGCGAGCTGTTCGACGCCGTCGTCGTCGACGAGGCGCAGGACTTCTCCGACATCTGGTGGCCCAACCTCCTGCAGTGCCTGCGCGACCCGGAGCGCGGGGGTCTCTACGTCTTCCTCGACGACGGGCAGCGCGTCTTTCCGCGCAACGGTCACGACCCGATCGAGCTGCCCCCGTTCCAGCTCGAGGAGAACCTGCGCAACACCAAGCAGATCGCCCAGCTCATCGGGAGCATGTCCCAGGTCGCCATGCGCCCGCGGGGCGCGCCCGGGGAGCCGGTCCGGGTGGTCGACGTCGTTCCGGAGGAGGCCGTGGAGGTGGCGGACGACGCCGTCGAGGCGCTCCTCGGCGAGGGCTGGGACCCCGGGCACGTCGCGCTGCTGACGACTGGGCGGCGGCATCCCGAGCAGCGCCACAGCGTCGAGCTCGCCGGGTACCAGGAGTACTGGGACGACTTCCTGGCCGGCGAGGACGTCTTCTACGGGCACGTCCTCGGCTTCAAGGGTCTCGAACGCCCGGTCGTCGTCCTGTGCGTCAACGGCTTCCGGGACCTGGAGCGGGCCCGCGAGATCCTCTACACCGGGCTGTCCCGCGCCAGCTCGCTGCTCGTCGTCGTCGGCCCGCGGGCGCTGGTCGAGGAGATCGGTGGGGAAGGGGCGCGACGGCGTCTTGCCGGCGCGCAGCAGTGGACGGTGACCGCGGACGTCCCTTGACGGTCGCCCGCCCCTGCCGAGCTCTAGAGCAGCTCGGCGCGCAGCTGCTCCGGCGACCTCGCGGACAGCAGGCCCGGCGGGACGTCGAACACCGTCTTGGCACCCACCTGCCCCTGGGCGTTGAGCCGGTGCACCGCCCGGGCGAACGCGACCAGCACGCTCGCGGTGAACTCGGGGTTGCTCTCCAGCTGCAGCCGGTACTCCACGACCTGCGCGTGCCCGCCCCCGGTGTTCCCGGAGCGGATGACGAAGCCGCCGTGCGGCATCGCGCCATGGTCCCGGCGGAGCTCCACGGCGCTGATGAAGTGCACCTCGGTGTCGTAGTCGGCGAAGTAGTGGGGCATCGTCACGATGGCCTTCTCCACCTCGGCGGCGTCGGCGCCCTCCTCGAGGACGACGTAGCACTCGCGTCGGTGCTTCTCCCGCGTGCTCAGCTCGGGCCGCCGCCCGCTCCGGACGGCGTCGATCGCCTCCTGGGAGGGGACGGTGTACTGCACGCCGGCGGCCACGCCGGGCACCCGGCGGACGGCGTCGGAATGGCCCTGGCTCAGGCCCTTGCCCCAGAACGTGTACGTCTCGCCGTCCGGCAGCAGGGCCTCCCCGTACAGCCGGTTGAGGGAGAACATGCCGGGGTCCCAGCCGGTCGAGATCAGCGCCGTCCGGCCGCCCGCCCGCGCCGGCGCGTCGACCGCCGCGAAGTACTCCGGGATGCGGGCGTGGGTGTCGAAGCTGTCGACGGTGTTGAAGTGCGCGGCCAGCGCCGGCCCCTGCTCGGGCAGGTCGTCCTTCGACCCGCCGCACAGGATCAGCACGTCGACGTCGTCGCGGCGATCGGTCAAGGCGTCGACAGGCAGGATCGGCGTGCTCTTCTCCGGCGCGTCGATGTCCGCGGGGGCCCGGCGGGTGAAGATGCCCACGAGCTCCATGTCCGGGTTCTGCGGCACCGCGAGGGCGACGCCGCGCCCGAGGTTGCCGTACCCGACGATGCCGATGCGGATCTTCTCGCCCATCCTGTCGTTGCCTTCCTGTCGCGTCCGATGTTCTTCCGAGACCGTATGCCGAGCGTCGGAGTCGTGTCCGGGGTGACCGCCTACCGGCCCGATGTCAGTGCGCCGTCATAGGGTGGCGGCAGACCAGCCCGGGGGAGGACGCCAGTGCTGCACCTGCACCGTTCGGAGCGTGCCGACGCGCTCGTGCCGCCGCTCGCAGCCCTGCTCGCCGACCCGCCGGAGGACCCCTTCGCGCCCGACGTCGTCGCCGTGCCGACCCGCGGTGTCGAGCGCTGGCTCGCCCAGCGCCTCTCCCACCATCTCGGCGCCGGGCCCGACGGCGAACCGGGCGTGTGCGCGAACGTCACCTTCGGCTCCCCGCACCGCCTCGTTGCCGACGTCCTCACCGCGAGCCTCGGTCTCAGCGCCGACGACGACCCCTGGCAGCCCGAGCGCCTCACCTGGCCGCTGCTCGAGGTGGTCGACGCCGTCCTCGGCGAGACCTGGGCCGCGCCGCTGGCCCGGTACCTGGGCGCGGACGACGACGAGATCCGCCGCGGCCGCCGGCTCGGCCTGGCCCGCCACGTCGCCCGGCTGTTCGCCGCCTACGCCTCGCAGCGCCCGGACGTGATTGACGCCTGGGCGCGCGGGCTGGACGAGGACGGCGCCGGCGCCCCCGTGCCCGACGACCTCGCCTGGCAGCCCGAGCTCTGGCGCCGCCTGCGCGACCACGTCGGCGTCTCGAGCCCGGGGGAGCAGCTCCCCGAGGCGCTGCGCACGATCACCGAGCGTCCCGAGGTCGTCGACCTGCCCGACCGGCTCTCCGTCTTCGGGCCCACCCGCCTGCCCGAGGATCAGCTCCGTGTCCTCACCGCCCTGGCGGAGCACCGCGACGTGCACCTCTGGCTCCCGCACCCCTCGCCCGTGCTGTGGGACCGGGTCGCCGCGGCCGGGACCACGCCCCGCCGGCGCAGCGCCCAGCCCGCCGCCGCTGAGCACCCCATGCTGGCCTCGATGGCGCGGGACGCCGTCGAGCTCCAGCGCCGACTCGGCGCCTCCTCCTCCGCCGCCCACCACCCGGCCCCGGCCCCCGCGGGCACGCTGCTCGGCGCGCTGCAGCAGCGCCTGCGCGAGGACGCCCCCGAACCGCCGCGCCACGCCCTCGCACCGGCCGACCGCACCGTTCAGGTCCACGCCTGCCACGGGCGCACCCGCCAGGTCGAGGTGCTCCGGGAGGTCCTCGCCGGCCTGTTCGCCGACGACCCGACCCTCGAGCCCCGCGACGTCATCGTCATGTGCCCGGACATCGAGTCGATCGCTCCGACGGTCGCGGCCACGTTCGGGCTCGTCGCCGACGACGCGGACCACCGCCACCAGGTCCACCCCGGCCAGTCCCTGCGCGTGCGCCTGGCCGACCGCTCGCCCGGCCGCACCAACCCCGTGCTCGGCGTGCTCAGCTCACTGCTCGCCCTGGCCGACGGCCGCGTCACCGCCTCGGAGGTGCTCGACCTCGCCGCCTCCGAGCCGGTCCGCCGCCGCTTCCGCCTGAACGACGACGACCTCGACCGCATCCGCGACTGGTCGGTGGCCGCCGGCGTCCACTGGGGCGAGGACCTCGGCCGCCGCGCCCGCTTCGGGCTGCCGCAGCTGCGCCAGGGCACCTGGGACCTCGCCCTGGACCGCATCCTGCTCGGCGCCGCGATGGCGGAGGAGGACTACCGCTACGTCGGCCCCGCCCTGCCGATGGACGACGTCGACTCCACCGACATCGACCTCGCCGGCCGCCTCGCCGAGCTCGTCTCCCGCCTCACCGACGTCCTCGCCACCCTCGACGGCACCCACCCGCTCGGCCACTGGGTCGACGCCCTCGACCGCGCGCTGACCCTCCTCGCCGACACCACCCCCACCGACTCCTGGCAGCTCGTCCAGGCGCGGTGGGTCCTCGGCGACGTCCGCGACTCCGGCGATGACCACGAGCAGGTCCCGCTGCGGCTGGCCGACGTCCGCGCGCTCCTCGCCGACCGGCTGGAGGGCCGGCCCACCCGCGCCGGCTTCCGCACCGGGGCGCTGACCATGTGCTCCATGGAGCCGATGCGCGCCGTCCCGCACCGGGTGGTCTGCCTCCTCGGGGTCGACGACGGCGTCTTCCCCCGCGGCAGCTCCGCCGACGGCGACAACCTCCTGCTGCGCGACCCGTGCCTGGGCGAGCGCGACCGCCGCAGCGAGGACCGTCAGCTCTTCCTCGACGCCGTCACCGCCGCCTCCGACCACCTCGTCGTCCTCTACTCCGGCGCCGACGAGCGCACCGGTGCCGCCCGGCCGCCCGCCGTGCCCGTCGGGGAGCTGCTCGACGCCCTCGATGCCGCCGCCGCGACCGCCGACGGCCGCCCCGTGCGCGAGCACGTCCTGGTCCACCACCCGCTCCAGGTGGTCGACGAGCGCAACTTCACCCCCGGGGCGCTCGGCACCCCGGGCCCGTTCAGCTTCGACGCCGTGGCGCACCGGGCCGCGCTGGCGGGCCGGGGACAGCGTGCGTCGGCGACGGCGTTCCTCACCGAGCCGCTCCCGGCCCTGGAGGCCCCGCTCGGGATCGATCTCGACGACCTCGTCACCATGCTCGAGCACCCCGTGAAGTGGTTCCTGCGCCGGCGCCTCCAGCTCTCCCTGGCCGGGGAGATCGAGGACGTCGAGGACCGCCTGCCGCTCAGCCTGGACGGGCTGGGCACCTGGCAGATCGGCGACCGGCTGCTCGCCGCCCGCCTCGCCGGCGTCGACCACCGCCAGGCGGTCAACGCCGAGTGGCGCCGTGGCGAGGTCCCGCCCAAGGAGCTCGGCCGCGCCACCCTCCTCGACGTCGACACCCGGGTCGCCCCGATCGCCGACGCCGCCGCGAGCTACGCCCTCGGCCCCGCGACCGCGGTCGACCTCACCGTCCGGCTCGCGTCCGGCACCACCCTCACCGGCACCGTGCCCGGCGTGCACGGCACCACGGTGGTCCGCACCGTCTTCTCCCGGCTCGGCCCGAAGCACCGGCTGCGCGCCTGGGTGCAGGCGCTCGCGCTCGCGGCCGGCCGCCCGGGGCCCGACTGGTCCGCGGTCACCATCGGGCGGCCCAAGCACAACCGCCCCGGCGCCGTCGTCTCCAAGATCGCCGCACCGTCCCAGCAGGAGGCGCGCGAGCTCCTCGACCAGCTCGTGCACCTGCGGGGCCTCGCCGCCCGCGAGCCGCTGCCCATGCCCGTCCCCGTCTCCTGCTCCTACGCCAACAGCCGCTACGGCGGGGACTCCGAGGCGATGGCCCTGGAGAACGCCACCCGCGAGTGGAACGGCGGCTTCGACCGGGACGACGAGCACCACGTCATCTGCTGGGGCGAGGGCGCCGCGCTCGCCGACATCCTCGGCACACCCACCGAGGCCGAGCAGGCCTGGTGGCCCGAGGACCGTACCCGCCTGGGCGTCCTCGCCCGCCGGGTGTGGGAGCCCCTGCTCGCCCACGAGGAGACGGAGATCCCGTGACCGGAGCCCCCCTGACAGGCGCGAGACGGCAACTCCTCGGCGAGGTGTCAACGGATCCCGAGGTCTTCGACGTCTGCGGCGCCCTGCCCACCGGCACCACCGTGCTCGAGGCCAGCGCCGGCACCGGCAAGACGTTCACCATCGCAGCGCTCGCCACCCGGTACGTCGCCGAGGGCGTCGCGGAGCTGTCCGAGCTCATGCTCGTCACCTTCGGCCGCGCCGCCACCTCCGAGCTGCGCGACCGGGTGCGCGAGCGCCTCGTCTCCGCCGAGCGCGCCCTGCGCAGCCCGGACGCGCGCACCAGCGACGACGCCGTCGTGGCCCACCTCGCCGCGGTCGGCGACGACGAGCTGCAGCGCCGCCGTCATCGCCTCACCCGGGCGCTGTCCCAGTTCGACGCCGCCACCATCACCACCACCCACGGCTTCTGCCAGCAGATGCTCAGGACCCTCGGGGTGGCGGGCGACGTCGACGCCGACGCGACCTTCGTCCCCGACATCGCCGACCTCGTGGACGAGGTGGTCGACGACCTCTACCTCCAGCGCTACGCCGACTCCCTGCAGCCCTCGCTGACCCCGGCCGACGCGCGGGCCGTCGCGAAGGCCGCGGTCAGCGACTACCAGGCCCGCCTCGAACCCACCGGCGCGGAGCCGGACTCCCTCGCCGGGCACCGCTACGCCTTCGCCCGCGACGTCGTCGCCGAGGTGCTGCGCCGCAAGCGCGAACGGCACCTCCTGGACTACGACGACCTGCTCGTCCTCCTGCGCGACGCCCTCGTCGACCCCCGGCACGGCCCGGCGGCCGCCGAACGCGTGCGCTCCCGGTACGCCGTCGTGCTGGTCGACGAGTTCCAGGACACCGACCCCGTCCAGTGGGAGATCCTGCGCACCGCCTTCCACGGCCGCCGCACGCTCGTCCTCATCGGCGACCCGAAGCAGGCCATCTACGCCTTCCGCGGCGGCGACGTCGTCACCTATCTCGCGGCCCGCCAGGACGCCACCACCACCGCCACGCTCGGGCGCAACTGGCGCAGCGACGAGCCGCTCCTGCAGGGGCTCGAGCAGGTCTTCGGAGGCGCCGCCCTAGGCGACGAGGCGATCGTCGTGCGCCCGGTCGACGCCCAGCACACCGGCCGGCGGCTGGACGGCGGGGCGCCGGTGCGTCTGCGGCAGGTCACCCGCGAGCCGTTCCGGGTCAAGGGGACCAAGACCCCCACGGTCGGGAAGGTCCGCGAGCTCATCGCGGCCGACGTCGCCGCGGACGTGGTCCGCCAGCTCGGGCGCACCCGGCTTCTCGACGGCGGAACCTGGCGACCCCTCGAGCCCGGCGACGTCGCGGTCCTCACCCGCCGCAACGCCGACGCGGCGATGGTCCGTGACGCCCTCGCGGACGCCGGCGTGCCCGCCGTCGTCTCAGCACTGGTCTCGGTGTTCGCCCAGCCCGCCGCGAAGCAGTGGCTCACCCTGCTCAGCGCGCTGGAGCAACCCGGCCACGCCGGGCGCACGGCGGCGCTCGCACTGACTCCCTTCGTCGGCTGGGACGCCGCCCGGCTGGCCGGCGCGGACGACGGGGAGCTCGACGAGCTCTCCGACCAGGTCCGCACCTGGGCCCGGCTGCTCTCCGAGCGCGGGGTCGCGGCGCTGCTGGAGGCGGTCAGCATCGGGGGCGTCGCCGAGCGCCTCCTGCGCACCGACACCGGTGAGCGGGTGCTCACCGACCTGCGGCACATCGGTCAGTCGCTGCACCTCGTCGCCGTGGCGGACAGGCTCGGGGTGGCCGCGCTGACGGACTGGCTGCGCCGCCGCATCGCCGAGGCGGAGGAGGACTACGCCGAGGAGCGCAGCCGCCGCCTGGAGACCGACGCCGCCGCCGTCCAGGTGGTCACCACGCACGCCAGCAAGGGCCTGGAGTTCCCGGTGGTCTACGTGCCCTTCGGGTGGGACCGGTACGAGTCGCGCACGCCGCCGATCCTGCGCCTCCACGACGACGCCGGCGCCCGCCTGCTCGACGTGGGCGGCAAGGAGGCCGACGACTACGACGCCGCGCGCGAGCGTCACCTCGCCGAGGAGCGCGGCGAGGACCTCCGGCTCCTCTACGTCGCGCTCACCCGCGCGGCCACCCAGGTGGTGGCGCACTGGGCGCCGTCGTCGAACAGCGGCGGCGGCCCGCTCTCGCGTCTGCTCCTGGGCACCTTCGCGCCCGGCGAGCTGCCGCCCGACCGGGTCACCGTGGCCGCCGACGACGTCGTCGCCACCGCCCTGGCCGACCTCGCCCGGCGCGCTGGCGGCGCCATCGCCGTCGAGCAGGTGACCGAGCGTCCCGCCCCGGCCTCCTGGACCCCGCCCGACCGCGGACGCCCCGGCCTCGCCGTCGCCCGGTTCGGCCGCACCCTCGACCACTCCTGGCGCCGCACCTCCTACACCGGGCTCACCGCCGCGGCCCACGCCGAGGGCGTGGCCAGCGAGCCGGAGACCACCGGGATCCAGGACGAGGCTGAGGTCGCCGTCGGCGGCAGGCTCGCCGACGGCGCGGCGGGGCCCGACGCGCGCCTCCTGCCCTCCCCGATGGCCGACCTGCCCGCCGGCGCCGCCTTCGGCACCCTGGTCCACGAGATCCTCGAGCAGGTCGACACCACGGCGCCCGACCTCGCCGCCGAGCTGCTCGAGCGCTGCCGCGAGGCCGGCACCGCCCGGGTGCCCGGCGTCGACCCCGAGGCGCTCGCCGAGGCGCTCGGCCACGTGCTGGCCACCCCGCTCGGCCCGCTCGCCCGCGGGGCCATGCTCGCCGACTTCACCCCGGCGGACCGGCTGCCCGAGCTCGAGTTCGAGCTCCCGCTCGCCGGCGGGGACCACCCCGACGGGCCCGCGTCGACCCTCGCCGACCTCGCCGCCCTGCTGCGGCGCCACCTGGGCCCCGACGACGTCTTCGCCCCCTACGCCGACCACCTCGACGGGCTTGGCGAGGCGCGGCTGCTCGGGTACCTCACCGGCAGCATCGACGCCGTGCTCCGGACCCGCGGCGCGCCCGCGGGACCGGCCGCGGCCGTGCCCGGCGGCACCGCCGACGCCGACCCGCGCTACCTGGTGGTCGACTACAAGACCAACCGGCTCGGCACCTTCGACGAGCCGCTCACCGCCTGGGACTACCGCCCCGCCGCCCTCGCGGAGGCGATGATGCAGGCCCACTACCCGCTGCAGCTGCTGCTCTACCTCGCCGCCCTGCACCGCTATCTGCGCTGGCGCCAGCGCGGCTACGACCCCGAACGCCACCTCGGCGGCGGGCTGTACCTGTTCGTCCGCGGGATGTGCGGGCCGGGGACGCCGGAGGCCGACGGCGTCCCGTACGGCGTGATGTCCTGGCGCCCGCCCGCCGGGCTCGTGGTCGAGCTGTCCGCGCTCCTGGAGGGAAGGTCCCGATGACCGTCGTCGAGGACGTCCGCCTCGCCCTGCGCGCGACGCCGCTGCTGGCCGAGTTCAACGCTGCCGGGGTGCTCGCCGCCGCCGACGTCCACGTCGCCGAGCGGATCGGCCGGCTCGCCGGGGAGGGCGACGAGCGGGTGCTGCTCGCCCTCGCCCTGGCCGTGCGCGCCGTGCGCTCCGGCTCGGTGTGCGTGCGGCTCGGCGAGCTGGACGCGCTCGCCGTCCCGGAGGGCGAGGACGCCGTGCCCGCCGGCCCCCTGCCCTGGCCCGAGCAGCGCGCCTGGGAGGCGGCGGTGCAGGCCAGCCCGGCCGTCGCCGTCGGCGTGGACGGTCCCGCCGACCGGCCCGCCCGGTGGGTCGACGGCCGGCTCTACCTCGACCGCTACTGGCGGGACGAGCTGCTGGTACGGCGCGAGGTCGACGCCCGGCTCCGCGCGCCGGTCGGTGGCGTGGACGAGCGGCGCCTCGCGGGCGCCGTGCACCGGCTCTTCCCCGAGGCGCGGGACGACCGTCAGCGTCTCGCCGCGGCGACGGCCGTGCTCGGCCGGCTCACCGTGCTGACCGGCGGCCCGGGCACCGGCAAGACGACGACGGTCGCGCGGGTGCTCGCCGTGCTCCAGGACGTCGCGGGGCCGGGCCTGCGCATCGCGCTCGCCGCCCCGACCGGCAAGGCCGCCGCGCGCCTGCAGGAGGCGGTGCGCGAGGTGGTGACGGGGTTCGACGACGCCGCGGACCAGGAGCGGGTCGGCTCGCCCGAGGCGACCACCGTGCACCGGCTGCTCGGGTGGAGGCCCGGCAGCTCCACCCGGTTCAGGCACGACGCGAGCCACCACCTCCCGCACGACGTGGTCGTCGTCGACGAGACGTCGATGGTCTCGCTGCCGCTGATGGCCCGGCTGCTGGAGGCGCTGCGTCCCGACGCCCGCCTGCTCCTCGTCGGCGACCCGGACCAGCTCGCGTCCGTCGAGGCCGGCGCGGTCCTCGGCGACCTCGTCCACCGGCCGGCGGTGGCCGACGGCCTCCTCGATGCCGTGGGCGCGTTCGAGCCCGCCGGCCTCGCGGAGCCGGAGCGGCAGCAGCTGCGTAACGGCGTCGTCCGCCTCACCACGGTGCACCGCCAGGAGGAGGACAGCCAGATCCTGCCGCTGGCCGCCGCCATCCGCGACGGCGACGCCGACCGGGCGCTCGCCGTGCTCCGCGCGGGCGGGCGGTCGGTGCAGTTCGTCGAGGGCGTCGGCGACCGGCTCACCGAGGAGGAGATCCGGCCCGTCCGCGACGATGCGGAGGAGGCGGGCGTCGACCTCGTCGTCGCCGCTCGCGAGGGTGACGCGTCCCGGGCGCTCCGCGCGCTGGAGGCGCACCGGCTCATGCTCGCGCACCGGCGCGGCCCGGCCGGCGTGGCGCACTGGGCGGCTCTGGTCGAGCAGTGGGTGACCGAGGCCGCCGGCCCCGAGCGTGCCCCGACGTCCGACCCCGGTCGCACGCCGACCTCGGGTCCCGGCCGCACCGCGGGACCCGGCCGCGCGGGCGCGTCCCCCTGGTACCCCGGCCGACCCCTCCTGGTCACCGCCAACGACCGCGAGACGGGCCTGTACAACGGGGACACCGGGGTGGTGGTCGCGGACGGGGAGGGCGGCGTGGTCGTCGTCTTCGGCGATCCGCGCGACCCCATGCGGGTGCGCCCGCACCGGCTGCCCCCCGTGGAGACGGTCCACGCCATGACCGTGCACCGCGGGCAGGGCGGCCAGTTCGGCAAGGTCTCGCTGATCCTGCCGCCGGCCACGTCGCCGCTCCTCACCCGGGAGCTGCTGTACACCGCCGTGACGCGGGCGCGCGTGTCGGTGCGCGTGGTCGGCACGGAGGAGGCGGTGCGTGCCGCCGTCGCCCGGCCGGTGCGTCGCGCCAGCGGCCTGCGCGAGCCCTTGGCCTGACCGGCGCGCCGAGCTCTGCCCTGACCGGGGCGGCGAGCTCTGCCCTGACCGGGGCGGCGAGCTCTGCCCTGACCGGGGCGGCGAGCTCTGCCCTGACCGGGGCGGCGAGCCTTGCCAGGACCGGCGCGGCGGGCACCGAGGTGCCCGCCGCGCCGGCAGGTGCCGCGCCTCAGGCGGCTGTCCGCGCCTCAGGCGGCTGTCCGCGCCGCGGGCGTCAGGCCCGCGGCCGGGCTGCCACCCGGTCGGCGGACGCGTCGGCGTCCTCCTCTGCGAGGCTGGCCGCGGCGCGGTCGAGCCGGACCTGCTCGACGCGCACGCCGTAGTAGGCCGCCTGCATCATGTCCTTCATGTCCCTGACCATCGGCAGGCGCGGGTTCGCCGGGGCGCACTGGTCCTCGAAGGCACGCATGGCGAGGGTGTCCAGGGCGGGGACGAAGGCCTCCTCCGCGATGCCCATCTGGGCGAACGAGCCCGGCATGCCGAGCGAGGCGCGCAGCTCCTCCACCGCCCGGGCGTAGGCCTCGACGGCCTCCTCCGGCGTGGCGGCCGGCAGGCCGAGGTGGGCGGCGATCTGCCGGAAGCGCTCGGGGGCGGTGTAGGTCTCGTACTTGGGCCAGTTGCTGAGCTTGGTGGGGACCTGGCCGTTGTAGCGGATCGCGTGCGGCAGCAGGACGGCGTTCGTGCGGCCGTGGACCTGGTTGTAGGTGGACCCCACGGTGTGCGCCATGGCGTGGACCACGCCGAGGAAGGCGTTGCCGAACGCCATGCCGGCGATGGTCGAGGCGTTGTGCATGCGCTCGCGGGCCTTGCCGATCGACGCCGCCGGGAGCCCGTCACGCTCGCCGTTGACCGAGATGGCGATGTTGTCGAACACCATCTTGATCGCGTGGAGGGCCAGCGCGTCGGTGAAGTCGTTGGCGTAGACCGAGACGTACGCCTCCGTGGCGTGGGTCAGGGCGTCGAACCCGGAGTCCGCGGCCAGGCTGGAGGGCATCCGGGCGGTGAGCTCGGGGTCGATGATCGCCACCGACGGGGTCAGGGCGTAGTCGGCCAGCGGGTACTTGTACCCGGTCGCCGGGTCGGAGATCACCGCGAAGGGGGTCACCTCGGCGCCGGTCCCGGACGACGTCGGGATGCACACGAGCTTGGCGAGCTCGCCGAGCGCGGGGAAGCGGAACGCCCGCTTGCGCACGTCGAGGTACTTCTCGCGCAGGTCCTCGAACCGGACCTCCGGGTGCTCGTACAGCAGCCACATCACCTTGGCGGCGTCCATCGGGGAGCCGCCGCCCAGGGCGATGATGGTGTCCGGGCGGAAGGAGCGCATCGACTCCGCGCCGCGGCGCACCGTGCCGATCGAGGGCTCCGGCTCGACGTCGTCGATGACCTGGAGCGCGACGGGCCGGGCCCGACGGTCCAGGACGTCGCGGATCTTGTCGACGTAGCCCAGCCGCGTCATCGTCGCGTCGGTGACGATCGTCACGCGGTCGATGCCCTCCATGTCGTAGAGGTAGCGGATGGCGTGCGGCTCGAAGTAGGTCTTCGCGGGCACCTTGAACCACTGGAGGTTGTTGGTGCGCCGGCCGATGCGCTTGACGTTGATGAGGTTCACCGCCGAGACGTTGTTGGACACCGAGTTGTGGCCGTAGGAGCCGCAGCCGAGCGTGAGCGAGGGGATGAAGGCGTTGTAGATGTCCCCGATGCCGCCGAGCGAGGACGGGGCGTTCGTGATGATGCGCACGGCCTTGACGCGGGTGCCGAAGCGCTCGATCAGCTCGGTGTCGCTCGCGTGGATCACGGCCGAGTGGCCCAGCCCGTCCAGCTCGACCATCCGCTCGGCCAGGGTGATGCCCTCCTCGGTCGAGGAGGCCCGCACGACGGCGAGGACCGGGCAGAGCTTCTCCCGGGTCAGCGGCTCGGGGGGCCCGACGCCGGAGACCTCGGCGAGGATGATCGAGGTGTCCTCGGGGACGGTGAAGCCGGCGCTGCGGGCGATCCAGCTCGGGGACTTGCCGACGACGGAGGCGTTGAGCTTCGCCTCGCCGCAGTTCTCCGAGTTCGCCCCGACGCCGAAGATGAGCTCCTCGAGCATCGCCTTCTCGGCGGGGGTGGCGCGGTAGGCGTGCAGCCGGTCGAGGTGCTCGAGGGTCTGGTCGTAGACGGCGTCGTCGAGGATGGCCGCCTGCTCCGAGGCACACACCATGCCGTTGTCGAAGGACTTCGACATCACCAGGTCGGTCGCGGCCCGCTCCAGGTTGGCGCTCGTGTGCACGTACGCGGGGACGTTGCCCGCGCCGACGCCGAGGGCCGGCTTGCCGCACGAGTAGGCCGCCCGGACCATCGAGTTGCCCCCTGTGGCCAGGATGAGCGAGACCCCCGGGTGGTTCATGAGCGCCCCGGTGGCGGCCATGCTGGGCTCGCTCACCCACTGGATGCAGCCCTCCGGGGCGCCCGCCGCGACGGCGGCGTCCCGCACCACGCGGGCGGCGGCCACCGAGCACTCCTGGGCGCCCGGGTGGAAGGCGAAGATGACGGGGTTGCGGGTCTTGAGGCAGATGAGGGCCTTGAAGATCGCGGTCGACGTCGGGTTGGTGACGGGGGTGACCGCCGCGACGACGCCGACGGGCTCGGCGATCTCGACGATGCCCTTGAGGTCGTCGCGGTGGATGACCCCGACCGTGCGCAGGTCGCGCATCGAGTAGGTCACGTGCTCGCACGCGAAGATGTTCTTCGTCGCCTTGTCCTCGAAGACGCCGCGTCCGGTCTCGGCGACGGCCGCCTCGGCGAGGACGCCGTGCTGGTTCAGTGCCGCGACGGACGCCTTCCTGACGATGCGGTCGACGTCCTCCTGGGTGAGCGCCGCGTACTGGGAGAGGGCCGTGAGACCCATCGCGACGAGCTGGTCGATCTCGGGGGTGTCCACTGGTGCTCCTTCGACGGCCCGGCGCGGATCGCCGGCCTGCTGCGACCAACGTAGGTCGGGCAAATTGCGCCGAAGGCGGGCTTCGGTCCCACGGCCCAAGGTCCCGCGACAAGGGCGGTCGGCGGTGCGCGGGAGAGGGTTCTCAGGACTCCGCTCGGCGACGCCGACGCTCGATGTTCTCCAGTCTCCGGCGCTCGCGCTCGAGCACCGCCGGTGACCGCACCGGCCACACGTAGGGCAGGTCGTCGGACACGTCGGGAAAGAGCGGTCGGTAGTGCGCGGGGTCCTTGCGGATCAGGTTCGACCGGTGGCTGCGGAGGAGTTCGGGATCGAAGAGCCAGCCGGGCAGGGCGCCGTCGGCCAGCAGCTCCTCATAGCTCCGGATGCCGGTCACGCCGGCGGCGGCGAGGTCGGTGGCGATCGTGTCCGCGCAGGTGTCGCCGAAGCCCCGCGCGGTCCAGGCCTCGCACATCGTCAGCCCGTAGCGGCCCAGCGCCTCCTCATGCTCTTTCCACATGAGGACGGCGGGGTGCGACTTCCAGGCGTAGTCCGGCCACGTCAGCGCGCGGACGATCTGGATGACCTCCACGCGCTGCTTGCCCAGCCGCTTGTCGTCGAGCACCCCCGCGGTGGCCGCGAAGTCGCTGTAGGGGACGAACGTCTGCATCAGCGCCCCCGGCAGCGTGAGCAGAAGGTGCGGGCGCTGTCCTCGGCCGTCCGGACGGACGTGCCGCAGTCGTGGCAGACCCGCTGCTCGTGGACCCGGTGGACGGCGCGCGCCTCCGGCATGAGCGACTCCTTCCCGAGGCCTTGCCGCACATCGGCAGAGCACGACGCTAGGCGGCGCGGGGAGATCCGGCACGCGCTGACGTGTTGGCCACGAGGTTCGCACCGGAGGCTGCGGGAAGCCGCTGCAGCCGCGGTGGGGCATGCGGTGCCCCGGCGACCTGGTGGTCCGTGGCGCCGACGGGCGCTTGACCGCACCCGCACCTACCGTGGCATCTCCCGGTCCTCGAGCACCTGGAGCGTGATCTGGCATGAACGCCCCTCGTCACCACGACGTCGTGATCGTCGGCGGCGGGATGGCGACGATGGCGGACCTGACGCGTGCCCAGACCAAGTGCATCCCGGACGGGTGCACCTGGTACGCCGACCACGTGACGGCGATCGAGGCGGACCGGTCGGTCGTGCACCTCTCCGCCGGGCGGGAGCTGCACTACAACGACGTCGCTGTGTGCCCCGGCTCGCGCGTCGACTGGGACGCCATCACCGGTGCCGAGGAGGCGGTCGCCACCCCGGCGGCGGCCACCAACTACCTGCCGGAGATGGCCGAGAAGACCTGGGCCATGCTGTCCTCGCTGACGGCCGGACGGGCGGTCTTCGTCATCTCCGAGCGGCACGTCCCGTGCGCTCCGGTCGGTCTCAAGCCGCTCTTCATGGCCGCGGACCACTGGCGCCGCGCCGGCAACCTGGACCACATCGAGATCGAGCTCCTCGTCGAGGGGACCAGGCTCGTCAACCACGACGACGCCGACCGTGAGCTTCGCGCGGCGGCCGACGCCTACGGCGTCCGCGTCCGGACGAGGACGACCGTCGAGGCCGTCTTCGCGGTCTCCCAGACGCTCCGGGTGCAGTCCGCCGAGGGCACCGACGAGCTGGCGTACGACGCCCTGTACCTCGCCCCGCCCCACCGCGCCCCGGACTGGGTCGCCGACAGCGACCTCAGCACCGACGACGCCGGCGGGTTCCTCGCCGTCGACCCGCGCACCCTCCGGCACCGGACGCACCCGCGGGTTTGGGGCCTGGGCGACGTCGCCACCGTGGACACGCTCCCGTCCGGCGGAGCGCTGCGCAAGCAGGTCCCCGTGGTCGCGCACAACATCGCCGCCCAGCGGGCCCGGCGGACGATGCGCCACTACGACGGCTACTCCGTCGCCCCCGTCACCACCAACCGGCGCGAGCTGCTCCTGGCGGAGTTCGACCGTGACGGCAGGCCCCAGCCGACTGTCAGCACGCCGGACCTCGCGCGGCCGCGCCGTAGCACCTTCGTCTTCGACCGCTACCTCGAGCCGCAGATCTACTGGCACCGCCTGCTCAAGGGCAACGTGAGCTGACCTGCCCCTTGAAGCTGAGGGTTCGGACAGGCAGCCCCTGCTGGCCCACTCTCCTCAGCCGCCCGTGTACGACATAGCTCTCGCTTCGTCCGGGCGTCCGGCGCCCACATTGCCCCGCGCCCTTCCAGTGCGCTAGCCTGCCTGTCATACAGGCTGTCAGGTGTGCTGGCGGCATCCTCGACGGGGAGGGAAGACGTGGACCTGGAGCAGCAACGCCGTTCGCCGTCCGCGACCAGGCAGGCCCTCCTCGTTGACTTCCACGTCCACCCGGGGCCGGACTCCCGGCCACGCAGGTGCGATGCCTTCGACATCGCCGCAGCGGCGCACGCGCACGGGATCGTGGGGATGGTGCTCAAGTCCCACACGCTCAGCACCGTGGGGACCGCGTCCGTGCTCGAGCGCGTGCAGCCGGGCCTTCGGGTGTCCGGGGGGATAGCCATGAACCGGGCCGCCGGCGGCATCAACCCGGAGGCCGTCGAGGCCTCGGCCCGCGCGGGCGGCAAGGTGATCTGGTTTCCCACCCAGGACTCTGAGAACGAGCGCCGGAGGACCGGGGCTGGTGGCCCAGCCGTCTCGATCTGGGGCAGCGGCGGGGCCCTGACGCCGGACGTTCACGACGTCCTCCGGCTGGCCGCCGACCATGACCAGGTGGTGTGCTCGGGCCACCTCGCCCCCGACGAGGTCGTCGCGCTCTTCGACGCCGCCGTCGAGCACGGCGTCGAGCGGTTCGTGGTCAGCCACCCCGACCACAGGCACGTCGACATGCCCGTGTCGCTCCAGAGCGACCTCGCGCGACGCGGCGCGGTGATGGAGCGGGTGGTGCCCCGGCGGGAGATCTCGGACGTGGACCTGCCCGGGATGGTTGCCCGGATCGGGGCCGTGGGCGTCGGGCGCAACGTGCTCGGCAGCGACCTCGGGCAGCCCCACAACCCGGTGCCGCCGGAGGGGTTCCGGCGATTCGCCGAACAGCTCCTCGACGAAGGCATCAGCGAGGCGGAGCTGACCCTCATGGGCCTGACCACCGCCGCGGAACTGCTTGGCTGGGAGGTGCCGGCATGACCCGGAGACGTCTGCGGATCGGTGTGGTGGGCGCGGGCAACGCGAGCTCCCACCACCTCGCCGGCTGGCGGCGACTGCCCGGCTGCGACGTGGTCCACATCGTCGATGCGGTGCCCGAGCGAGCCGAGCGACGGGCCCGGGAGTACGGAGTCCCGCGCAGCGGCGGCAACGTGCACGAGCTGGTGGACTCCGGAGCCGTCGACGCCCTCGACGTCATCACGCCCGCCCACGCCCACGCCGAGATCGTCGAGCACGCGCTCGCCTCCGGGATCCATGTGCTGTGCCAGAAGCCCGTGGCAGACACGCGCGAGGACATCGCGCGGATCTACGACGCCGCTGTCGCAGGTCCGGGACGGCTGATGATCCACGAGAACTGGCGGTACCGGAGCTGGTTCCGCGAGCTGCGCAGACGCATCGACGGCGACGAGCTCGGCACCGTCTTCCACCTCAGCTCGTCCGCGCGGTTCGCGGGCACCGTGACCACGCCGCAACACCCCGACACGCCGTTCAGCCTGGCGCGTCAGCCCTTCTTCGCGGAGATGGACCGGTTCTTAATCCTCGAGTCGGTCATCCACCAGCTCGATGTCACCCGTTACCTGCTCGGCGAGCCCGACGTGCTCTACGCGAGGGCCCACCGGGTCAGCGACCGGGTCCGCGGCGAGGACGTCGCAACGGTGGTGCTCGGCTACCCCGGGGCGACCGCGGTGGTCGACCGGAGCTACGCCTCCAAGGGGCGCGAGGACCCCCCGCTGCTCAGCGAGAGCGTCGTCGTGGAGGGAACGGCGGGCACGGCCTTCGTCTCGGCCTCCGGGGAGCTGCGCATCGTCACGGAGGACTCGGCGACCCGGCGGGTGGACGTCGTGCCCCCGGAGGCCGACCCCTACGTCGCCAGCTATGCGCGGGCGATCCGTGCCTTCGCACGGGGCATCATCACCGGCGCACCGTTCGAGACGGACATCTACGACAACCTGTCCACGATGCGCCTGGTGCTCGCCGCCTACGAGTCCGTGGACAGCGGTCGGACGCTAGGACGCGCGGAGATCGACGCCACCATCCCGGTGGGCGTGCGCGCGACGGGACGGGTGACGCCATGAGGATCGGTCTCGTCCATGCCACGCCGCTGGCCCGGGGCCCGGCGGAGCGGGCTCTTCGCGAGGTCCTGCCCGAGGCCGAGCAGTGGCACCTCCTCGACGATCGGCTGCTGCCCGACCTCCAGGAGGCCGGCACGCTCACCGGCCGGCTGAGGCGGCGGTTCCTCGGGCTGGTCGACGTGCTGCTCGACGGCGGAGCCGCCGGTGTCCTGGTGACCTGCTCCAGCTACTCCGAGCTGGCGGACGCCGCCGAGCTCCGGTGGGACGCCCCGGTCGTCAGGCCCGACGCCGAGATGTTCCGCGCCGCCGCGCGGGGCAGGCCCGCGGCGGTCGCGCTCGTCGCGTCGACCGAGACGGCGTTCGCGCCGGCCGAGGCGCAGCTCGGGGCGCAGCCCGGCACGGCGACGGCCGTCATCCACCGGGTGCTCGTCGAGCCGGCCCCCGGTGCGACGGGCGACGTCCTGGCGGCCGGCATGCACGACCAGGTGGCGCGGGCGGTCGCCGCCGGCGCGAGCGAGATCCTCCTCGCCCAGTACTCGCTCGCCGCGGCCGCCGGGCCCCTGACCGAACGCCTCGGGGTGCCCGTGCACGAGGGGGCACGGGCGGCCGCCACGGAGCTCCGGCGTCGCCTCGGTGCGACGGACGAGACCGACGCACAGATCATCCATTCGACGAAGGAAGCGTGAGATGGCAACGGTAGGAATCATCCCCGGGGACGGGATCGGACCGGAGATCACGGAGGCGACGGTCCGGGTGCTCAGCGCCGCAGCGCCGTACCTGAGCTACGAGTACATCCCCGTCGGTCACCTCATCCCCGGTGGTGAGCACGACCCCCTGCCCGATGCCGCCGTCGCCGGGATCCGGCGCCTCGGTGCTGCGCTCAAGGCTCCGCTGGTGGCGCCGCGCCGCACGGGTCGGATCGTCAAGGTCCGGCCGGACGGCGACCGCGTCTATCCCAGCATCAACAACGCCGTGCGGCGCGAGCTGGATCTCTTCGCGAACGTCCGGCCCATCCAGAGCCTGCCGGGCATCTCGTCGGGCCCGGACCTGGACTTCCTCATCGTCCGCGAGGTCTCCGAGGGGACCTACTCGGGCATCGAGTACAGGATCGGCGACGACGTCGCCCAGGCCGTCAAGGTCGTGACGAGAGGGGCGTGGGAGCGGATCGCGCACTTCTCGTTCCGGCTCGCCGTCGAGCAGGGGTACGGCCGCGTCATTCTCGGGCACAAGGCCAACGTTCTGAACCTCACCGACGGCCTCGAGCTCGAGGTCGTGCAGGAGGTCGCCCGCCAGTACCCGGAGGTGGAGCTCCAGGACATGATGGTGGACGCCCTCGGCCAGGCGATCGTCCGTGGGGCGGTCCCGCGAGCCGTGGTCCTGCTCGACAACCAGTACGGCGACATCCTCTCGGACGTCGCCGCCGGGGTGACCGGCAGCATCGGTCTCGGCCCGGGCGCCAACTTCGGAGAGAGCGTCGCCGTCTTCGAGGCGTGCCACGGCGCCGCGCCGGACATCGCCGGAACCGGGCGGGCCAACCCCGTCGGCCTCATCCTCTCGGGCGCGATGATGATCCGTCACCTCGGTGACGCCGCCGCCGCCGACGCCGTGGAGGCGGCCGTCGAGACCGCTCTGACAAGAGTCCGCACGCCGGACCTCGGTGGGACGGCCACCACCACGGACGTCGCGGACGCCGTCGTCGAGGCCGTCCGGGCGGCCGCGCCGTCACCGGCGCAGGCATGAGCCGAGAAGCCCCGGGCGGCGGCATCGTCAGCCGGCGGGCAGAGACCGACAGGGAAGCAGAAGTGGAAGGAGTGGGCGGAGTGAACGCACCACGGGGGGTCCGCCTGGCCTACACGGTGATGTCGCCGGAGGCCGATGAGCGCCAGGAGTTCGCCTACGACGGCCCGTTCGCCGAGGCGATCCGGCGGCTGGCCGACATCGGGTACGACGGCGTGGAGCTCCAGGTGGCCTCGCCTGCGAAGCTCGACGCGGAGCGACTGGTCAGGGAGCTGTCCGGCGTCGGACTCGCCGTGGCCGCGCTCGCCACCGGCCCATTGGCGGCCGGCGGGGCGAGCATGTGCGAGGTGGAACCCGCGGCTCGCGAGGCGGTTCTCGGCCAGCTGCGCACGCTCGTCGACCGCGCCGCGGTGCTGGGCACCCGCGTCTCGCTGGGGCGGATCCTGGACAACGCGCCCGACCGGACGGTCGACCCGCGGGACCGGATGGAGCAGACGGCAAGGATGCTGCGCGAGCTCGCCGACTACGGCGACGAGCGAGGTGTGCGCCTGCTCGTCGAGCCCCAGAACCGGGCCTCGACCGATCTGGTGAACACGATCGACGACGCCCGCACGCTCATCGCCGCGACCGGCCGCGCCAACATCGGCGTCATCGGCGACACCTACCACCTCGCGCTGACCGAGGGCTCCGCGGTGGAGGCGTTCGAGTCGGCCGGACCGCTGCTCGAGCACGTGCAGTTCGGCGACACGGGCAGGGGCAGCCCGGGGACGGGGGACATGCCGTTCCCCGACGTCGTCGCGGTCCTGGACCGCCTGGGCTACCGCGGCTGGATCACGCTCGAGCACGCCCAGGACCGCGGTGATCGGACGGCCGAGCTGTCGTACCAGTTCGTCAGCTCGCTCAGTCTCGTCGGGCAAGGAGAACGCTGATGCCGCAGAACCCCGGATCGACCCGCATCCTGCCCGGGCCCACGCTCGCGGAGCAGGTCGCCGAGCAGATCCTCAACAAGATTCTCGCCGCCGGCATGAGCCCGGGTGAGCCGCTGCCCTCGGCGCGCGAGCTCGGGGAGGAGTTCGGCGTCTCGCGGACCGTCGTCCGTGAGGCGGTGAGCTCCCTCGTGGCGAGGGGAGTGATCGAGACCCGCTCCGGCGTCGGTCTGCGCGTGGGCAACGTCAGCTCCGAGCTGGTGAGCGACGCGCTGAGTCTCTTCCTGCGGATCCACGGCGGCCTCGACTACCAGCAGGTGCACGAGGTGCGGCACCTGCTCGAGCTCCAGGTCGTGCGCCTGGCCTGCGAGCGCGCCTCGGACGAGGACCTCGAGGAGATCCGCCGGACCCACGAGCAGATGACGGCTGCGGTGGCGTCCCCGGAGACCGCCGCCAAGCTCGACGTCAACTTCCACCGGCAGCTCGCCGTGGCCACCCACAACCCGCTCTACGTGGTCGTGCTGGACTCGCTCCACGGCGTCCTCATCGAGGCGCGCCGGGGCGCGGTGCTCTCGCCGAGCCGGGCGCGGCACGCGGCGGAGTTCCACCAGCGCATCCTCGACGCCGTCCTCCGGCGGGACTGCGACGCCGCGGAGCAGGCGATGGAGAGGCACCTCGACGACGTGGCGGCCCACTGGGCCACCATGCAGAAGGGTCGCCAGGGCGCCGCGGAGCTCAGCCGTGCGTCCGACTGACGTCCGGCACGAGGCGGGGCGGGACGCGACCGAGGTGGACGCGCCGTCGCGGGTGCTGCTCGGGTGCGTCGCCGACGACTACACCGGTGCCACGGACGTCGCCACCGCTCTGCGGCGGTCCGGGTTCCGCCCAGCGATCCTGTTCGGGGGCGTCCCCGGTGACCGGAGCGCACCTGCGGGGGCGGACGCGGTCGTGGTGGCGCTGAAGTCCCGGACCGCGCCGGCCGCCGACGCCGTCGCGTGGTCGCTGGAGGCGGCGGACTGGTTCGACGAGCTGGGCGTGCAGCGGGTGTTCCACAAGTACTGCTCCACGTTCGACTCCACGGACTCCGGCAACATCGGCCCGGTCACCGACGCGCTGCTGGACCGCTCCGGTGCCCGGCTGACCGTCATCTGCCCCGGCTCCCCGGTGCACGGCCGCACGGTCTACGGCGGCCAGTTGTTCGTGCACGACCAGCTGCTCTCCGAGTCACCGATGCGGCACCACCCGCTCACCCCGATGACCGACTCTGACCTCGTCCGCGTGCTGGGCCGACAGACTCCGCACCACGTCGCACTGCTGCCGCACTCCGTGGTCCGGTCGGGGCCCGCGGCGGTGCGCGAACGACTGGACGCGCTCGAGGCCGACGGCGTGCGGCACGTGGTCACCGACGCGATCGACGATGCGGACCTGCGCGTCATCGCCGCCGCCACTCAGCATCTCCCCGTGCTCACCGGAGCGGCCGGCCTCGCCGCCGCGCTCGCCCCGGACGGCGTCTCGGCCGAGGCCGGGCCGGCCCCCGGAGCCGGACGGGCGGATGTGGGGCTGCCGGCCGGGCCGGCCGTCGTCCTGGCCGGAAGCTGCTCGCGGGCCACGATGGAACAGCTCGCGTACGCCCGGGAGCGCATGCCCTCCCACCGGCTCGACCCGCTCGTCACCCCGGGCGCCGAGGAGTTGCGGGCACGGGCGACCGCCTGGCTGACCGACCACCTCGGCAAGGGTCCGGTCCTCCTGTACTCCTCAGCCGGGCCCGAGGAGCGCGCGGCCGCGGCCAAGGTGTTCGGCGCACGGACCGCCGAGGTCTTCGAGGACGTCCTCGGTGATCTTGCACGGGTGGCCCGCGAACGTGGCGCGCACCGGATCGTGGTCGCCGGGGGTGAGACGTCGGGTGCCGTCATCCAGCGCCTCGGGGTCGAGTCCGCGCTCGTCGGGCACGAGGAGGACCCCGGCGTCCCGTGGTTGCTAACGCCGGATGAGCGGCCGCTCGCGCTGCTGCTCAAGTCGGGAAACTTCGGTCGCGCGGACCTGCTCCACCGGGCCGCCACGACGGGGACGGGGCACCCGTGACGGACGCTGCGGCGAGCATCGTGGAGATCGGGCGTTCGTTGTTCGCCCGCCGGCTGACGTCGGGCCGGACCGGCAACATCAGCGTGCGCGTGGGCGACACCGTCCACCTCACCGCGTCCGGGGTTAGCCTCGGGTCCCTCACCCGGGAGGACATCTGCCTCATCGACCTGCGCACCGGGGAGGCGCAGGGGCCGCCGCCGACGAAGGAGGCGTTCCTGCACGAGGCGATCTACCGGGCCCGACCCGGCGCCGGTGCCGTGGTCCACCTCCACAGCACCTACGCGGTCGCCGTGTCCTGCCTGCGGCACGCCGACCCGTCGGACGTGCTGCCACCGCTGACGGCGTACTACACGATGCGGGTCGGCCGGCTGCCGCTGGTGCCGTACCACGCACCGGGTGACCGGGCGATGGAAGGGCCCGTCCGCGAGCTCGCGGTGGACCACCATGCCTTGCTGCTGGCCAACCACGGTCCGGTGGTCGCCGGGACCGACCTCGCCTCCGCCGTCGACGCCGTCGAGGAGCTCGAGGAGACGGCCCGGCTGTTCTTCCTCCTCGAGGGGCGCGACGTCAGTCTCGTCCCGGTACCGTGCGACCCCGTGCGAGACGGCGGCGACCCCAGCCGTCGCTGAGCGCACTGCCAACCCCTGAAGATGACAAGACCTTTTGGGACATGCTTGACAGTGTTCCTGGCAGGCTGGCAGCCTGTATGACAGGTCGGACCGGACACAAAGGAGTGGTCTACATGAGACGACGCAGCGTACAGATCCTCGCCGGAGCCGCGGGGCTCTCGATGCTCGCAGCCTGCGCGAGCTCTCCCGGGGACCCGGGGTCGGCCGCCAGCAGCGATGCGGGCGGGAGCGGGAGCATCGAATTCTGGAGCCAGATCTACGGCGACCCGGCCCAGTGGCGGGCGCTCGTCGAGGAGCTGGCCGACGAGTTCGAGCAGGAGACAGGGACAGCCGTCGAGGTCGAGCTCATCGACTTCGCCCAGGCCCGCGACCGCTGGCTGCTCGTCTCGCAGGGCGGCGACGCGCCCGACGCCGCCGACATGTTCCAGCTCACCACCTACGCGCCGCTGGGCGGCGGCAAGGCCGGCCCGATGCCGATCACCGAGTACAAGGACGAGTACTGGCCGGACCTCGACGAGCGGTTCTTCTCGTCGATGATGGTGGACGGGCAGTGGCAGGACGAGTTCTACGGCATCCCCTGGCGGGTCGACATCCGGCCGATGCTCTACCGCACCGACCTCCTCGAGGACGCCGGCCTCACGGAGCCGCCGGCCACCTGGGAGGAGATCGAGGAGTACGCCGCCGCGCTCACCGAAGGCGACGTCACCGGGTTCTCCTTCGGCGGGGTCGACGTGGTCCAGGGGCTGATCCCCTACTACTGGCAGACTGGCGAGGAGTACATGTCCGAGGACGGCACCGCCGCCAACCTCGACACCCCCGAGATGCGCGAGACCCTCACCTGGCTCCGCGGCCTGGTCGAGGACGGCGTGGTGCCGGAGGACTTCATGTCCCCCACCTTCGACCCGATGGCGGAGTTCCGCTCCGGGCGCATCGCGATCCTCGGCGGGGCCAGCGGGTCGGACATCGCGACGCTGGAGCGTGACTACCCCGAGCTCGACGGCAAGTGGGCGGTGGCCCCGCCGGCGCAGGGGCCTGAGAACAGGGCCACCTACTCCGGCTCCGGGTACTGGGGAGTCCTGCAGGGCTCGGACAACGTCGAGGCGTCGGTGGAGTGGATCGCGTTCCTCAGCCGCGACGAGAACATGCAGCGGATCTCGGAGACGACCGGTTTCCCGAGCACCAACCGCGCGGTCATGGCCTCCGAGTTCTGGACCGACGCCGAGTGGAAGACCACCTTCACCGAGGTCATCGAGGAGCACGCGCACACCTCCCAGGCGCCGTCGCCGTTCTGGACCGTGATCCGGGACGAGAAGCCGGGCGGCGTCCTGTGGGACATGTACTCCGAGGTGCTGGAGTCCGGGCAGCCGATCGACGACGCGATCGCGAAGGCGCAGGAGCGCATGCAGACCGAGCTGGACCGCGGCGCCCGGTGAGCCGCCGGCCGCCGGTCAGGCCCGCCCGGCCTGACCGGCGGCCCGTCCAGACGCGACCGACGCGGACCCGACGGGATACCGCACTCGAAAGGAGCTCAGCATGGCGACGACGCACCTGGAGCTGCAGGAGGAGCGCTTCCTCTTGAACAGGCGCCCCACGTACGAGGGAGTCTCGTTCGAGGGCAGGCCCGTGGAGGGCCTGCTGTTCAACGCCCGTCTCGTGATGGGATTGTTCGACGATCTGAACGAGGACACCCGGGCCCGTTGGGCCTACCCGGACACCGGGGTTTGGGACGCAGAGCGCAACGTTCATGAGTTCCTGGAGCAGATGCCGGTGTGGCGCGCGCAGGGTCTGCTCGGTCTCACCCTCAACCTCCAGTGCGGGAACCCCGTGCGTGGCAGCCGCTCCGCCCCCGGCGGCATCGTGCCCCTCGATCAGCCCTGGAACGTCTCGGCGTACCACCGGGACGGCTCGTTGCGTCCCGAGTGGCTCGACCGGCTAGGCCGCATCCTCGACGAGGCGGACAGGCTGGGCATGGTCGTGATCCTGGGCCTGTTCTACTTCGGCCAGGACCACCGGCTGGAGGACGAGGACGCGGTGCGTCGGGCGGCCGAGAACGTCATCGGCTGGCTCGACGACAACGACCGTCGCAACGTCATCGTCGAGATCGCCAACGAGTGCAACGTCCCCCGCTACACCCACGACCTGCTCACGCCCCGCGGCATGGTCTCCTTCATCAAGGAGCTCCGGGCCGCCACGACGACGGCCCTGCCCCTGGCTGCCAGCTATGCCGGCGTCCCGCAGTTCGGGATCGTGCCCCCGCAGGAGCTGATCGACGTCGTCGACGTCGCCCTCATCCACGGCAACGAGATCCACGGAACCGCCGACTTCGAGGCGCAGATCCGGGCGGTGCGCGACCTGACGCGCCACCGGCCGATCCCGGTCGTCGTCAACGAGGACAACCACTTCGACTTCGACGACCGGCCCAACCACCTCTACACGGCGGTCGAGAACTATGCGTCGTGGGGCTACTTCGACCCCGGCGCCGGCGGGGACTACCACGACGGCTTCCAGTGCCCGCCGGTCAACTGGGGGCTGACGACGCCGCGCAAGCAGGCGTTCTTCCGGCACGTGGCCCGGCTGACCGGTAGCGCGCCGGCCGCCGCGGGCGTGGATGTGGACGCGCACGGCGTCCGGGCCTGAGACCTCTAGAGGAGCGACGAATCATGACTGACTACAGCGCGCACGTCCACGGTGCCGACCAGCTCCACCTGTCATGGGTCGGCGACTCGGCCAGCACGATGACAGTGATCTGGCGCAGCTGCGACTCGCAGGCCGAGCCCGTCGTCGAGTACCGCCAGGCGGGCGGTGAGTGGCAGACGGCGGTCGGGCGCCACCGGCTGACCGACGATCTCGGGGTGCTCCAGGAGGTCAACCTCGCCGGCCTGCAGCCGCGCACGAGGTACCAGTACCGCGTGGGATGCGGTGGGGGCCGGTGGGGCGACGTCGGCTCCTTCGAGACCGCGCCGCCCCGCGGGGAGGTCACGGCCCTGGACGTCGTGTTCGTCTCCGACACCGGCCTCATCGGCCGGAAGGACGGGCTCGCGGACGGCACCGCTCAGGTCATCGAAGAGATCGCGAAGCTTGACCCCCTGCTTGTCCTGCACGGCGGGGACTTCACCTATTTCGACACCGACCGGCGCTTCGAGTTCCTCGAGGAGGCCATCGACTACTTCTTCAACCAGATGGCGCCCGTCGCCGCCCACGCGCCGATGATGCCGACCTGGGGTAATCACGAGCTGATGTACATCCTCCAGGAGCGCATCGAGCCGTGGCTCGAGCGCTACGCCACACCCGAGGGCAGCGAGGGCCGGCTCAACTACTCCTACGACGTCGGGCACGTGCACTTCCTGTCCATCTGCGCCTTCCAGTTCGACGACCCGCTGCCGGAGGAGCGGCTGCGCTGGATGATCGAGGACATCCGGGCCGCCCAGGCGGCGGGTCAGCGGTGGATCATCCCCGTGCTGCACGTGGCCCCCTTCGCCGAGGGGCGGAACCACCCGTCCAACCTCGCGCTACGCGCCCAGCTGGGCCCGGTGTTCGAGGAGCTCGGGATCAGGCTCGTCGTGACGTCCCACGACCAGGCCTACGAGCGGACCTTCCCCCTGGTCGATGTCCCGGAGCGGAACGCCCCCACCTCCGACTCGCTCGTCGAGTACGGGCCCGAGGACGGCACGGTGTACCTGAAGGTCAGCCCCGGCGGGAAGCGCAGCAACATCAACAAGAACTTCTCGAACTTCGCCACCGAGGAACCCCCGCACTGGACGGCCGTCCGCAACAACACCATCCACAACTTCGCCCGGCTGCGCTTCACGGCCGACGGCGACCTCGTGGTCGAGGTGCACGGCGTGCGTGGTGACGGCAGCCCGACCGTGCGGGTCGACGAGTTCACGCTCCGCGGAGGCCGGACGCCGGTGCTCGTGCAGGAGGCCGCGTCGGCACGCGAGGGTGACTCGCGATGACCATGCGGGCGCGCCGCCGGGTGTTCATGGGCGTGATGCTCGCGCCGGCGCTCCTCCTCGTGCTCGTGCTGGGCGTGTACCCGATGGTCGAGACCCTGAGGCTGAGCTTCTACGAGTACGACCTGTACCGAATCGCCTTCGCGGGCACGCCGTTCGTGGGTCTGGAAAACTTCCGGACCCTGTTCCAGGACGACGCCTTCCTCCGGACGCTGGCGAACACGCTGACCTTCGGCCTCGTCGTCACCACCGCGCTGATCGTGGTCGGTCTGCTCGTCGCGCACGTGCTCAACAGCGAGATCCGCGGCCGGGCGCTGCTGAGGACCGTCTCGATCATGCCGTGGTTCGTGCCCGGCGTCGTCGCCGCCGCCATCTGGGTGTGGATCCTCTCGCCCGCCCAGAGCCCCATCAACCAGCTGCTCCACGCCGTCGGGCTCATCCAGGAGGACGTCCGCTTCCTCGCCGACACGTCGTCCGTCGGGACGCTCAGCAGCCCGCTGCTGTCCATCTCGGCCGCCCGCATCTGGAACGGTCTGCCGCTCGCGGTGATGATTCTCCTCGCCGGGCTCCAGTCGATCAGCAAGGAGGTCTACGAGGCGGCCAAGATCGACGGAGCGTCGCCGGCGCGGACCCTCTTCAGCATCACGATCCCCATGATGATGCCCACGATCAGCGTGCTGACCGCCCTCCTCCTCATCGGGACGGTCGGGCACTTCGAGCTCGTGTACCTCATGACCGGCGGTGGGCCCGCAAACCTCACGAACACCCTGGCCGTGTACTCCTACCAGGAGGCGTTCACGAACGGTCAGTTCGGCCTGGCGGGGGCGGCCAGCAGCTTCATCCTCGTCATCAGCGCAGTGATCGGGGTCGGCTACATCCTCGCCGACCGCAGGGCCAACCGGTAGACGGATCGCAGACCCATGAATGGACAAGCCATGCTCGAGCAGGTAGCCGTTCAGGAACCCGAGAAGCGGCGGGCCGAGAGGGCGGGCGCGCGGCCGGACGCTCCCGGCCGGACGTCCCGACGGCGCATCTCGACGCTCCAGATCGTGTCCGTCGTGGTCGCCACCGTCGTGGTCGGCTACCTGCTGCTGCCGTTCTTCTGGATGCTCAAGTCCGCGTTCCAGGCGCCGGCCGAGATCACGAGCATCCCGCCGGTGTGGGTGCCGACCGACCCGTCGACGGAGAACTTCCGCCAGGCGCTCGCGATGATGCCGTTCGGTCGCCAGATGATGAACTCACTGCTGGTGGCCGGCGTCGCCGCGGCCGGGACGGCGGTGGTGGCCAGCATGGCGGCGTACGTGACCTCACGGTTCCGCATGCGCATCACCGGCATCGTGCTCGGGGTCTTCATCTTCAACCAGCTCGTCCCGGAGATCACCCGCCTCTTCCCGGTGTACTTCCTGCTCGAGCGGCTGAACCTCGTGAACACCTACACCGGCATGATCCTCACCTACATGGGCTTCATGCTCCCGTTCGCCGTCCTGGTGCTGCACGGCTACTTTCAGGACAGCTGCCCCAAGACGCTCGAGGAGGCGGCCTACGTGGACGGCTGCTCCCACTTCGGAGCCTTCTTCCGCGTGTTCCTCCCGGTGTCCCGTGCCGGGATCCTCTCCATCGTCTGCGTGGTCTTCCTCCAGATCTGGAACGACTTCATCTGGGCGAGCACCCTGCTGTACCAGGGCGAGAAGACCATGCTGCAGGTGGGGCTGCGGTCGTTCTTCGGTCAGGGCGGGGCGGTGGAGTACATGGGGCCGTTCATGGCCGCGTGCGTGCTTACCATGCTGCCTGCCGTGTTCCTGTTCGTCTTCGTGCAGCGCTACATGGTCTCCGGACTCAGCGGCGGTGCGGTGAAGGGCTGAAGGGAGCGACGTGGCCGGAGGCGCACGCACACCGGGGCAGAGTGTGGCCTCCAAGGTCCTCGCCGTCCTGGCTGCCTTCGAGAGCGGTCCCCCGGCACAGTCGCTGACCGACATCGCCGGCCGCAGCGGCCTCCCGCTGAGCACCGTGCACCGGCTGGTGCGCGAGCTCGAGGAGTGGGGGGCGCTGAACCGGGACCCGGACGGCGACTACCGCGTGGGGATGCGGCTGTGGGAGCTGGGGCAGCACGCCGGCCGGCAGGTGCGCGAGCGGGCCCGGCCCATCCTCCAGGACCTCTTCGGCCTGACCCAGGAGACCGCCCACCTGGCGGTCCGCTCCGGCCCGGACGTGCTCTTCGTGGAACGCATCTACAGCTCGAAGCGCGTGCCGCGCGCCGCGCGCGTCGGCGGCCGGCTGCCACTGCACGTCTCCGCCGTCGGCAAGGTGCTGCTCGCCCACGAGGACGAGTGGTTCCAGGACACCTATCTCATGCGGGACCTCGAGGCCCTCACCCCGCGCTCGCACGTCGACACGGCGCAGCTCCGCTCGGACCTCCGCCGGACAGCCGCCCAGGGGTACGCGATCACGGAGCAGGAGGCCCGGGTCGGGTCCAGCTCCGTCGCCGTGCCGGTCTTCCACCGGGGCGGCCCCGTCGCCGCCGCTCTGGGGCTGGTCGTGGCGGCGGGGCAGACCGGCGCGCTGACCCGCTACCTACCCGCCCTGCGGGCCGCGGCCGGCGAGATCGAGCGCGTCACGGCGCCCTTCCCGCTCTCGACCCTCCTGTCCACGTTCCGGCCGGGCGGCGGACCGGCCCGGCCACCCACCTAACCTGCTTCCACTCAGTAGAAGCAGGGCCTGGCCGGGGCGCGACCCGGTCCGGTTTCATGGGCCTCACGGTCAGACCAGCGATGGAGCAGGCATGGCAACGACGCACGACGTGACGACCCGGTCCCCCGGCTGCCCGGTGGACCACCACGGCTACCAGCCGTTCGACCAGCACGACCCCTTCCCCGCCTACGCCGAGCTCCGGCGCGAGGCGCCCGTCATGTTCGACGAGCGGATCGGGTACTGGGTGGTCACGCGTTACGACGACATCAAGGCCGTGTTCGCCGACTGGGAGACGTTCAGCAGCGAGAACGCCCAGAAGCCCGTGCGCGAGCGCGGTCCGCAGGCGCGGAAGATCATGGAGGAGGGCGGCTTCACCGCCTACTCCGGGCTCTCCGCCCGGGTTCCCCCGGAGCACACCAGGATCCGCGAGATCGTCCAGCGCGAGTTCACCCCCCGCCGGTACAAATCGCTCGAGCCGGCGATCCGGCAGAACGTGGTGGACCTGCTGGAGAAGATCCTCGCCCGGCCCGAGCGGCGCGCCGACCTGTTCCGGGACCTCGCCTACGACGTCCCCACCATCACGATCCTCACGCTGCTCGGCGCCGACGTCGGGCAGATCGACACCTACAAGCGCTGGTCGGACTCGCGCGCCGCGATGACCTGGGGCGACCTCTCCGACGAAGAGCAGGTGCCCCACGCCCACAACCTCGTCGAGTACTGGCAGGAGTGCCTGGCCCTGGTCGCCCGCGCCCACGCGGAGGGTGGGGACAACCTCATCGCCGACCTCGTGCGCGACCAGCGGGGTGGTGCGGAGATCACCGACCACGAGATCGCCTCGGTCGCCTACAGCCTGCTCTTCGCCGGCCACGAGACCACGACGACGCTCATCGCCAACTCCCTGCGGGTCCTGCTGGCACACCGCGACCAGTGGCAGTCCCTCGTCGCGGACCCGAAGAAGATCAAGGCGGCGGTGGAGGAGGTGCTGCGGTACAGCCCGTCCATCGTGGGCTGGCGCCGCCGGGCCCTGAGGGACGCCACGATCGGCGGCGTCGAGATCCCCGCGGGCGCCGACATCCTGCTCCTTATGGGCTCGGCCAACCGCGACGAGGCCCACTTCGCCGACGCCGAGGTCTTCGACGTCGACCGGCCCAACGCGCGCGAGCACCTGTCCTTCGGCTTCGGCATCCACTACTGCCTGGGCAACATGCTCGCCAAGCTCCAGGCACGGATCGTGCTCGAGGAGGTCGCCGCCCGGGCCCCGCACCTCGCCCTCGACGACCCCGACGCCATCGGGTTCCGGGAAAACCTCTCCTTCCGCATCCCCCTCGCCGTGCCCGTGACCTGGGAGGCCTGACGTGACCACCTACCTGCAGTTCTTCGACGCGGGCCTCGAGCCGGAGCACGACCTCCTGGGAGGCAAGTGCGCATCCCTCGTGTCCATGACCGCCGCGGGCATGCCCGTCCCGCCCGGGTTCGCGGTCACCACTGCCCTGTACGACGCCTTCCTCGCGGAGGCGGGCATCGCCGCGGACATCCACCGGCTCCTCGCGGGGCTCGACGCCGACGACGTCGCCCACGTCGACGCCGTCTCCGCCCAGATCCGGGAGGAGATCTGCTCCCGGGCGATCCCGGAGCCTCTCCGCGTGGCCACCAAGGCCGCCTACGACGAGCTCATGGCCCGGTGCGGCGGGGAGGTGCCGGTGGCCGTGCGGTCCTCGGCGACGGCGGAGGACCTGCCCGGCGCGAGCTTCGCCGGCCAGCAGGACACATACCTGTGGCTGACCGGCTGGGACGAGGTCCGCGAGCACGTCCGCCGCTGCTGGGCCTCGCTCTACACGAGCCGGGCGATCATCTACAGGCTGAAGAACGGCATCCCCGACGACGGACTCTCGATCGCCGTCGGCGTGCAGAAGATGGTCAACGCGCGCGTCTCCGGCGTCGCCATGACCCTGGACCCCACGAACGGCGACCGGTCCAAAATCGTCATCGACGCCTCCTACGGGCTCGGCGAGATGGTCGTCTCCGGGCAGGTCACCCCGGACAACGTCTGGCTCGACAAGGTCATGCTCACCGTCGTCGCGGAGACCCTCGGGGACAAGCACGCCGAGCTGGTGCCCGACCCGGGGTCCCGCTCGCTCGTGGAGCGTGAGGTGGACGCCGAGCGTCGCGCCCGCCGCAGCCTCACCGACGCCGAGCTGGTGGCGGTCGCCACGATGGCGAAGCGCGCGGAGAAGCACTACGGCTCCCCGCAGGACATCGAGTGGGCGATCGACGCCGACCTTCCCGACGGCGTGAACCTGCTCCTCCTGCAGTCTCGCCCGGAGACGGTCTGGTCGGCGAAGCCTGCGGCGGCGCCCGCACCCGTTTCCCACGCCGGCGCCGCAGGCCTCAGCAGCTTCACGAGCGTCCTGCTGGGCGCGAACGCCGGGTGACGCCGGCGCAGGCCCGACCGGCACGAGAGCAGTCCGCCGCACCAGAACCGCGCGAGAGCAGTCCCCACCAGAACCGCACCCGAGCAGCCCCCCTGACCCCGCACGACCCCCCCGCGACGACGACGCCGCACCCCCGCTGCACCGACGCAGCCGACGGAAAAGGTGAGCCATGGCCAGCAAGTCCTTCCCCAGTCCGTTCGACCTCCCCACGCCCCCCGGTGCCGAGGGGTGGGAGGACATCTACCCCTACTATCTCGTCTTCCAGGACGCCCTGAAGCAGGCGGAGGACGAGAAGTTCTGGTTCTGCGACAGCCAGCACTGGCCGACGGTCTACAAGCCGTTCGAGACCATCGGCGGGGAGTTCGCCGTGAAGTGCCTGGGGCAGTACAACGCCCGGCACCTGATGATCCCGAACGCCAACGGCATCGAGTTCCGGGTCCACCTGGGCTACCTCTACATGTCCCCGATCCCCGTGCCCGAGGACCAGATCGCGGCCCGGGTGCCCGTGTTCGAGGAGCGGGTCGGGTACTACTTCCAGAACTGGGAGCGCCTGCTCGAGCAGTGGAAGGTCAAGGTCCGCGCCACCATCGACGAGATGGAGACGATCGAGTTCACCAAGCTGCCCGACATCGTCCCCACCGAGGACATCCTCTCCGGCAAGGCGATGGACGGCAGCGAGAAGCTCCTCGAGAACTACGACCGGCTGATCCAGCTGTGCTACCGCAACTGGCAGTACCACTTCGAGTTCCTCAACCTCGGCTACATCGCCTACCTCGACTTCTTCAACTTCTGCAAGGAGGCGTTCCCGAACATCCCCGACCTGGCCATCGCCACCATGGTCCAGGGCGTCGACATGGAGCTCTTCAAGCCGGACGACGAGCTCAAGGAGCTCGCCACCCTTGCCGTCGAGCTCGGGCTCGAGGGCCACTTCGGCAGCACCGACGACGTCGCGGGGACCCTCGCGGCGATCGCCGCCGCCCCGGGCGGGGACCGGTGGACCGCCCGCTACGAGCAGGCTCAGGACCCGTGGTTCAACTTCACCGTCGGCAACGGGTTCTACGGGCACGACAAGTACTGGAACGAGCACCAGGAGATCCCGCTCGGCTACATCGCGGACTACATCCGCCGCCTTCAGGACGGCCAGCAGATCCGGCGGCCGGTCGAGGAGCTCATCGCGGAGAAGGAGCGCATCGTCGCCGAGTACCGCGAACTTCTCGACGGCGAGACCCGGGCCGCCTTCGACGCCAAGCGTCAGCTCGCGGCCACCGCCTACCCCTACGTCGAGAACCACAACTTCTACATCGAGCACTGGACCATGGGAGTGTTCTGGCGCAAGGTCCGCCAGCTCAGCCGCATGCTCCACGCCGAGGGCTTCTGGAGCGAGCCGGACGACCTGCTCTACCTCAATCGCAACGAGGTGCGCGACGCCCTCTTCGACCTCGTCACCGGCTGGGGCGTCGGCGCCCCGAGCGGCCCGGTCGGCCCGGTCTACTGGCCCGCCGAGATCGAGCGGCGCCGGAAGATCGTCGACGCCCTCAAGACGGCCCGCCCCGCCCCGGCGCTCAACACGCCGCCGGCGGTGATCACCGAGCCGTTCACCCGCATGCTCTGGGGCATCACCACCGAGCAGGTCCAGTCGTGGCTGGGCGTCGACGACGAGGACGGCTTCACCGGCCTGCGCGGTATGGCCGCCTCCCCGGGGGTGGTCGAGGGTGTGGCCCGCGTGGTCCACGACGCCGACCAGCTCGGCCAGGTCCAGGAGGGCGACATCCTCGTCGCCACGGTGACCGCGCCGAGCTGGGGGCCCATCTTCGGGAAGATCAGGGCCACCGTGACCGACATCGGGGGCATGATGAGCCACGCCGCCATCGTCTGCCGGGAGTACGGCCTGCCGGCCGTCACGGGGACCGGCTCCGGGTCGACGACCATCCGCACGGGGCAGCGCCTGAGGGTGGACGGCAACACCGGCACCGTCACCATCCTCGACGACGAGGCGCAGGAGTCGCCCGAGACCGTGCTCGACGGGGCGGTGCGGTGACCGCAGCTAGCAGCCGGACCGTGCTCGTCACGGGCGGGGCAGGCGGGCTCGGGCGTGCGTTCGCGCTCGGGCTCGCCGGCCCCGGCACCACCGTGGCGGTGGCCGACGTCGACGCCGCCGGCGCCGAGGTGACCGCCGCCCTGGTGCGCGAGCAGGGCGGGCAGGCCGCCGCCGTCGAGGTCGACGTCACCTCCCCGGCCTCCACCGAGGCGATGGCCGCCGAGGTGGCCCGGCTCGGCGGCGGCATCGACGTCCTGGTCAACAATGCCGCGATCTACGCGGGCATCACCCGCAGCCCGTTCGAGGAGATCGACCCGGACGAGTGGGACCGGGTCATGGCCGTCAACCTCAAGGGACCGTGGCTGTGCGCCCGGGCATGCAGCCCCCACCTGCGCGAGGGCGCCTCGGTCATCAACGTCTCCTCCGCCACCGTCTACAGCGGCTCGGAGCAGTGGATGCACTACGTCGCTTCCAAGGGCGGGGTGGTCGCACTGACCCGGGTGATGGCCAAGGAGCTCGGCCGCCGCGGGATCCGCGTCAACGCCATTGCGCCTGGCTTCACGCTCACCGAGGCGAGCTACGGCCTCATGGAGGACGCCGAGAGCTACGGCGTCGACCGGGGCGCCCTCCGGCGCGCCGCCCGGCCGGAGGACATCGTGGGCGCCGCCCGCTACCTCGCCAGCCCGGACAGCGCGTACGTGAGCGGGCAGACCCTCGTGGTCGACGGCGGACGTCAGTTCATCTAGGAGGAACCATGCCCCAGATCACCTACACCGACCACGAGGGCGCCACCCGCGTCGTCGACGGCGTCGCCGGGGACTCGGTCATGGAAACCGCGGTGCGCCACGGGGTCCCCGGGATCGTCGCCGAGTGCGGCGGGTCGTTGTCGTGCGCCACCTGCCACGTGTTCGTCGCCGAGGAGGACCTGGAGCTGCTCCCGCCGATGAGCGAGATGGAGGACGAGATGCTCTACGGCACCGCCGTGGACCGGGAGGAGAACTCCCGGCTCTCCTGCCAGCTGCGCCTGACCGAGGGCTGCGACCTCCACGTCACCACCCCCGAGACGCAGGTCTGAGCGATGACCGGACTGCTCATCGTCGGCGCGAGCCAGGCCGGGGTCCAGCTCGTCGCCTCCCTGCGCGCGCTCGGCTTCCACGAGCCGATCACCCTCCTCGGCGAGGAGAACCACCGGCCCTACCAGCGCCCCGCGCTGTCCAAGGAGTTCCTCCAGGACAAGGTGGGCAAGGAGTCGCTGATCTTCCGCACCCAGGAGTACTGGGATGAGCACCGCGTGGACCTGGTCAAGGGCGAGCGGATCGAGCGGGTCGAGCGGCAGGACGACGGCTCGGGCACCGCGCACACGGCCTCCGGCCGGGCGTTCCGGTTCGACCATCTCGCGCTCGCCGTCGGCGCCCGGGCTCGGAGACTGGAGAGCCCGGGCCACGACCTGACCGGGGTGCTGTACCTGCGGAACGCCGACGACGCCCTGGCGCTCAAGGCGCACCTGCCCGCCGCGAGCGACGTCGTCGTCGTGGGCGGCGGGTTCGTCGGACTGGAGGTGGCCCGCAGCGCCCACGCGCTGGGCAAGCGGGTCACCGTGCTGGAGGCCGGGCCGCGCCTGGTGGGCCGGGCGGTGGGGGAGGAGACCTCGGAGTACTTCCTCCGCGCGCACCGCGCCGCCGGGCTGGACGTCCGCCTCGGCACCCAGGTGACGCGGTTCGTCGGCGACGGTGACGGCCGGCTCACCGGCGTCGTGCTCGCCGACGGCGAGACCGTGCCCGCGCAGGTCGCGCTGGTGGGGATCGGCGCCGTCCCGAACACCGAGCTGGCCGAGCAGATGGGCCTGGAGGTAGACAACGGCATCGTCGTCGACCGCTCGGCGCGCGCGTCCGACGGCAGCACCCTGGCCATCGGCGACTGCGCCAACCTGCCCAACCCGGTCCCCGGCTCGCCGGCCGGGGAACGGCTGCGGCTCGAGAGCGTCAACAACGCGGTCGAGCACGCCAAGGTGGCCGCCTACTCGCTGGTGGGACGCCGCGAGGAGTACGCCGGCATCCCCTGGTTCTGGTCCAACCAGGGAGACCTCAAGCTGCAGATCGCCGGCCTGTCGCTCGGGCACGACGCCACCGTGGTGCGCCGCGACGACACCCGGGGGAAGTTCTCCGTCCTCTACTACCGCGCCGGGCGGCTCGTCGCCGCCGACTGCGTCAACAACCCGCTCGACTTCATGGCCGTCAAGAACGCACTCGCCCAGGCAGCGACGATCCCCGCCGAGCTTGCCGCCGACGCCACCGTCCCGCTGAAGGGCCTCGCCCGGCGCGAGCCCGCCGCCCGATGAAGGAAGTGCCATGTCCGCACCGCCCGCCGCCCGCCTGACGACCAACCTGACCGTTGACACCTCGCCGATCGTCCTGACCCCCGCCGCCGGGACGGACCTCGACGACGTCTGGCGCGCCGTCGTCCCCGAGTCGAGGGCGCGCAGCAACGACGTCCATCTGCCGATGTCCCTCGCCTACGCCGAGCGGCTGTGCGCCGTGCACCCCCGGGCGGACGCCCGGCTGGTGCGGGTGGCGACCCTGCTGCACGACACAGGCTGGGGGCGGGTGGACGAGGAGCGCATCCTCTCCGAGGGGTTCACCGGGGACTGGCGCAAGGCGGAGATCCGGTACGAGCACGAGCGGCAGGGTTGCCTCGTCGCCCGCGAGGTGCTGCCGCCGCTGGGCTACGCGCCGGAGTTCGTCGACCGGGTCACGGCGATCATCGACGGGCACGACACCCGGCCGTACTCGCTGTCGCTGGAGGACTCCCTCGTGCGGGACGCGGACCGGCTGTGGCGCTTCGACTACGCGGGCATCGCCCTGGCCGCCGGCTGGTTCCGGCTCGACCCGGCCACCTACGCCGACCGGCTCGAGACCGAGATCCTGCCCGAGCTGCTCACCGAGGCCGCCCACACCCTCGCCGTCGCCCACCTCGCCCGGTCCCGCGCGCTGCTGAAGACGGACGTGCTGCGGTGAGCGCGGTGACGTCCGGGGCCGGCCCGGCGGTCCTCGACCGGGGGAGTCTCATCCTGCCGTACACCCGGCAAGACGACCACTTCATCGACGGCGCCTGGCGGCCCTCGACCGGCACCGTGCGCAACGTCGTCGTCGACCCGGCCACCGAGGAGGCGTGGGGCGAGGTCCCGAACGCCACCGCCGAGGACGTCGACCGCGCGGTGGCCGCCGCGCGGCGGGCGCTGCCCGGCTGGGCCGCCCTCGCACCTTCCGAACGTGCCGCGCTCATGCTCCGGGCCGCCGACGAGCTCGAGCGCCGCGCGCAGCCGCTGGCCTGGACGAACACCCGGGAGAACGGCTCCCCGCTGGCCGAGACGTCGGGGGCCGCCGCGAACGCCGCGGGCATCCTGCGCTACTTCGCCTCGCTCGCCGGTCATCTGGAGACGCCGGACGTCCGCCCGTTCCCGAACGGCGCCGGGGAGACCGTGGTCAGCTGGGACCCGGTCGGCGTGTGCGCGCTCATCGCGCCGTGGAACTTCCCCATCAACCTGGTGGTCATCAAGCTCGCGCCGGCCCTGCTCGCGGGCTGCACGGTGGTAGTCAAGCCAGCCTCGCCCACCCCGCTGTCGATCCGGCTGGTGGTCGACGCCGTCGCCGCCGCGGGCCTTCCCGCGGGCGTGGTCAACCTCGTCACCGGGAGCGGGTCGGTGGGGGACGCCCTGGTGCGCCACCCGCAGGTCGACAAGGTGGCCTTCACCGGCTCCACCCCCGTCGGACGCCGCATCGCCGCAGCGTGCGGCGAGCTGCTCCGGCCGGTCACCCTCGAGCTCGGCGGGAAGTCCGCCGGCATCGTGCTGCCCGACGCCGACCTCGACGAGCTGTCCCGGGTGCTCATCCGCTCGTGCCTGCGCAACACCGGGCAGACCTGCTACATCTCCACCCGCCTGCTCGCGCCCGCCGAGAGGTACGACGAGGTGGTCGACGCCGTCACGGCCACCGTCGCGGCCGCGCCCCTGGGTGACCCGCTCGACGAGCGCACCGTGTTCGGGCCGGTGGCCACGCGCTCCCAGTACGACAGCGTGCTGGAGTACCTCGCCGCCGGGCACGCCGAGGGGGCCCGGGCCACCACCGGCGGGGCGGCGGCCGACCTGGGCCGCGGCTACTACGTCCGCCCCACCGTCTTCGCCGACGTCACGCCCGGCATGCGGATCGCGCGCGAGGAGATCTTCGGGCCGGTGCTCAGCGTGCTGCGCTACGAGGGCGTCGACCAGGCGGTCGAGCTCGCGAACGACACCACCTTCGGCCTCGGCGGCATCGTCTTCTCGGCCGACGACGAACGGGCGTACCAGGTGGCGCGGCGGGTCAGCACCGGCTCGATCGGGCTGAACTTCTTCGCCTCCAACCACAGCGCCCCCTTCGGCGGGCGCGGCGACTCCGGCCTCGGTGTGGAGTACGGGCTCGAGGGCCTGCACGCCTACCTCTCGCCGCAGTCCGTCCACCGACGGGCGAGGCGATGACCCGGGCCTCGCTGCTCGGCCGGGACGTGCGCCACCTCGTCCCGCCGGACTCCGCGGTGCCCGGCCTGATCACGCTGACCGGCCGCGACCGCGCCGTGTGGGAACGCGCGGCGGGGTACCTGCGCGTGCGCGACAACGACAGCCACACGCTGTACTCCTACGCGCTCGCCACCGCGCTGCTCGCGCAGACGCCCGAGGCCAGCGCCGAGGTGGTGCTCCCGGCGATCCTCCTGCACGACACCGGCTGGTCGGCCGTGCCGGAGGAGCACATCCTGGAGGCGATCGCCCCCCAGGCCCGGCGGCCCGAGCTCGTACGGGCTCACGAGATCGCCGGCGCGCGCATCGCCCGGGAGATCCTCACCGACCTGCGGCACGACCCCGGGGACATCGAGAAGATCGTCGCCATCGTCGACGGTCACGACAGCCGCGCCGAGGCGCTCTCCGTCGACGACGCCTGCGTCAAGGACGCCGACAAGCTCTGGCGGATCACCCCGCACGGGCTCTCCACGGTGCAGCGGTGGTTCGGCCTGGACGCCGAGGAGGCGCTGAGACTGGTCGCCTCGCGCACGCACGAGCACCTGCACACCGCCGCGGGCCGTGCCATGGCGGGTGCGCTGGCGGCGGTCGCCGCGATCCGGGTCAGTCCGGAGACGCTCGCGCTCGAGCGCGTTCGCTAGCCGGCCCGGACCCGCGTGCCGGAGTCACGCACGAGCTGATCGGGGGACCCGAGTGCGCGGGGTCATGCACGCGCCGCCGATCGGGCCGGGACCCTCACCGGCGAGGTGCCGGTGACGGAGAGCAGGCCGCGCAGCTCATCCACGAAGGCGTCCGCCATGGCGACGGCGAAGCCCCGAGGGTCGTCCGCCGCGTCGGGCACCTCCGGCACGACGTGGTGGACGATGCCCGCAGCAAGCAGTTCAGGTGCGCTGACCCGCTGGCTGCGCGTCATCTCCGCCGCGTGCTCGACGTCGCGGTAGACGATGGCGCTGGCTCCCTCGGGCGGCAACGGCGAGAGCCAGCTGTGCTCGGCAGCGATCACCCGCCGTGCCGGCAGCAGCGCCAGCGCGCCCCCGCCGCAGCCCTGGCCGAGGAGCAGTGAGACGCTGGGCACACGCAGGCCCGCCATGTCCGCCAGGCACCGGGCGATCTCGCCGGCAAGGGCTCCCTCCTCGGACCGGGGAGACAGGTCCGCGCCCGGGGTGTCGATGACCGTCACGAGCGGCAGGCCGAGCTCGTCGGCCAGCCGCATGCCCCGGCGTGCCTCCCGCAGGGCGGCGGGCCCCATGGAGTCACCGGCGCTCTGGTAGCGCCGGTCCTGCCCGACGAGCACGCACGGGAGCCCGCCGAAGGAGGTGAGGGCAAGCATCAGGCCGGCCTCGTGCTCGCCGTCGCCGGTGCCCGACAGGGGAAGGACGTCGTCGGCGGCGTACCGCAGCAGCTCGCGCACGCCCGGTCGCCTGGGGTCCCGGGTACGCAGCACGGACTCCCAGGCGTCGTGCGCCGGGGCGGGAAGGGAAGGGGTGGGCGTCTCGGGGCGTGCCGGCGCCCTCGAGGCGGGCGGGGAGAGCAGGGCGAGCACCCGGGCGGCCACCTCGGCGACGTCCTCCAGCGGGACGACGGCGTCGAGGATGCCCTTGTCGACGAGGTTCTCCGCCACCTGCACCCCGGCAGGGAAAGGCTCCCCGTGGAGCGCCTCGTACACCCGCGGGCCGAGGAACCCGATGAGAGCCCCTGGCTCCGCCACGGTGACGTGGCCGAGGGAGCCCCACGACGCGAACACGCCGCCGGTCGTGGGGTGACGCAGGTAGACGATGTAGGGCAGCCCCGCCGCCTTGTGGGCGACGACGGCGCGGGAGATCGTCACCATCTCGACGAACGCCGGGGTGCCCTCCTGCATGCGGGTGCCGCCCGACGCGGGCGCCGCGATGAGCGGGAGCCGCTCGAGAGTGGCCCGGCACACGGCGGCGGTGACGCGGGCGGCCGTGGCGCGGCCGATGGTGCCACCGAGGAAGGCGAACTCGCTGACGATGACGGCCACCCGGTGGCCACGGATCGTGCCCTGCCCGGTGATCACCGCCTCGTCGGTGCCGGCGCGTGCGCGGGCGGCCCGTAGCTCGGCGGCGTACTGCTCGTCGTAGCCGGCCAGATCCACCTCTGCGTCCCACGAGACGAACGTCCCCGTATCGATCACCTGGGCGAGCAGCTCAGCGGCGCGTGGGTGCGTCATGGCTCTCCTCCTCCCACGCCAGCCAGGCACGCACGGCGGAACCGTCGGCGCCGAGCACGGGCGGCGCCTTGTGGCGGGTGCGCGTCAGCTCCCGGCCGACGGTGTCGAAGAACCGCAGCGGCGGCCCAGGCAGCTGGAGCCGGCCGAGGGTCTCGTGGTCGACGTCGACGAGCAGGCCCTGGCTGAGCACCTGGTCCCAGGTGTAGACCTCCTCGAGGGTCCGGACCCGGCCGGCGGGGATGCCGAGCTCGCGGAGCCGGGTCAGCAGGGCCGCGGCCTCCCAGCCGGCGAAGACCTCCTCCACAAGGGCGACGAGCGCGTCGCGGTTCGCCACCCGCTCGGCGTTGCTGGCCAGGCCCGGTGCGCCGGGGTCGAGGCCGAATGCGGCGCAGAAGGTGCGCCACAGGCCCTCGCTGCCGACCGCGATCTGCACCGAGCCGTCCGCGCAGCGGAAGAGCCCGTACGGCGCGATCGACGCGTGGTGGTTCCCCTGGGCCCGGCCGACCTCCCTGGCCACCGTCCACCGGGAGCCCTGGAAGGCGTGGACCCCCACGGTGGCGGCGAGCAGCGAGGTGCGCACCACGGCGCCGCGCCCGGTCGTGCTGCGCTCGTGCAGGGCGGCGACGACGCCGAAGGCGCCGTACATGCCGGCGAGCAGGTCCGAGATCGGCACTCCCGACTTCTGCGGGGTGTCCGGGTCCGGCCCGGTGAGGGACATCAGCCCAGCCTCGCCCTGGGCGATCTGGTCGTAGCCGGGCCGGCCGCCCTCCGGCCCGTCGTGCCCGAACCCGGTGATGGAGAGGATGACCAGGCCGGGGTTGAGCTCGTGCAGGGTCTCGAGGCCGAGACCCAGACGGTCGAGCACCCCGGTGCGGAAGTTCTCCACCAGCACGTCGGCGCGGCGGACGAGACCGAGGAGCACCGCACGGTCGCCGTCGTCCCTGAGGTCGAGCGTCACCGACTCCTTGTTCCGGTTCGCGGCGAGGAAGTAGGTCGACTCGGGAGCTCCGCCGCCGGCGGGGGTGACGAAGGGCGGGCCCCACCCGCGGGTGTCGTCGCCGGCCCCGGGGGCCTCGATCTTGACGATCCGGGCGCCTAGGTCCCCGAGCATCATCGTGGCGTGGGGGCCGGCGAGGGCCCGGGAGAGGTCGACGACGAACGTGCCGGTGAGCGGCCCGTCTGCGGTCTCTGACATGGATGGCACCTCCTGGAGGTGGTTGGACGGCACCGTCGCCGCGCCGGGGGGTCAGTCGGACTGGCGACCGGAGAGCTGCTCGACGCCCTTGAGGAGCGCGGAGTGGTCGAGCGTGCCGTGGCCCTGGGCGACGAGGGAGCCGACCAGCTGACCGACCAGGGCGCCGACCGGGGTGATGACCCCCGCCTCGCGGGCCGCCGCCTGCACGATGCCGAGGTCCTTGTGGTGCAGCTGCAGCCGGAAGCCGGGGTCGAAGGAGCGGTCGCGCATGTTGGCCTTCTTCTGCGTCAGCACCTTGGAGCCGGCGAGCCCGCCTCCCAGCACCTCGAAGGCGGCGTCGACGTCGACGCCGTACGCCTCGAGGAAGACGGTGGCCTCGGCCAGGGCCTGGATGTGCGCGGCGACCATCAGCTGGTTCGCGGCCTTGACGGTCTGGCCGGAGCCGCTCGGCCCGACGTGGACGACCGTCTTCCCGACGACGTCGAGCAGGGGCCGCGCCGCGGCGAAGTCCGCGGGCTCACCGCCGACCATGATCGACAGCGCGGCGTCCTTGGCGCCGGCCTCGCCGCCCGAGACGGGGGCGTCGAGGAACGCCAGGCCCCGCTCCCGTGCCCGTCCCGCGAGGTCCTGGGTCACGTCGGGCCGGATCGTGGAGAAGTCGACGAGCAGCGCACCTCGCTCGGCATGGGCGAGCACGCCGTCGTCCCCGCCGAGAACCTCCTCGACGTCCGGGGAGTCCGGGAGCATGGTCATGACGACCTCGGCACCCCGGACGGCCTCGCGCACGGACGGGGCGGCCCGCCCGCCCGCCGCCACGAGCGGCGCCGTCTTCTCCGGCGTGCGGTTGAACCCGACGACGTCGTGCCCGGCGCGCGCGAGATGGACGGCCATCGGGCTGCCCATGATGCCGAGCCCGATGAAGGCGATGCGGGTCATGACGGCTTCCTCTCCGAGGTGCTGGCAGTGCCGGCCGCCGTCTGCGCGGGCAACCAGCCGAACGATTCGGCCGTCCGGGTGGTCGGCTTGTACTCCAGCGCGACCCAGCCGGCGTAACCGGCGTCCTCGAGCCGGCCGAGGAAGGCGGGGATGTCGATGCCTCCCGTGCCCGGCTCGCCCCGCCCCGGTGCGTCGGCGATCTGGACGTGCCCGATCCGCTCCGCTTGGGTGTCCAGGACGGCCCCCACGTCGTCGCCGTTGACTGTGAGGTGGTACAGGTCCAGCAGGAACGCGAGGTTGGTGGCGCCGGTCTCCCGCTGGACCCGGTCGAGCACCCCGATCGCGTCGCCCGCCAGCTTGAGCGGGTACGCAGGCGTCCCGCTCACCGCCTCCAGGAGGACGGTTCCGTCGATCGCGGCGACGGCGCGGGCCGCGGCCGCGAGGTTCTCCACCGCGAGCTCATCCTGCTCGGGCGCCGTGGCACCGTCGACGCGGTTGCCGTACAGGGCGTTGAAAGACCGGCACCCCAGGCGCCGCCCGATGTCGACGACCACGTCGACGTTGTCCCGGAACTCCCGGGAGCGTCGCGGCCAGGACACCGCGCCGCGGTCGCCGCCCGCCATGTCACCGGCGAAGAAGTTCAGGCCGGCGAGCTGGACGCCGGCGTCCTGGACGGAGGTCACGAATCTGTCGACCTCGCCGTCGCCCGGAACGGCGTCCCGGAACGGCCACCAGAACTCGACGGCGCCGAAACCGGCGGCACGGGCCGCCTGCGCTCGCTCGGTCAGCGGCAGTTCCGTGAACATGATGGAGCAGTTGACCGCATACCTCGACGGGTGCATCGTCGCAGCCCTCTCGATAGGTGATAGGTGTGCCTCATTGCGTGAACGGAAGGTAGCGGTGCGGACCAGATAGGTCAACGATTCGTTTCCACTCAGTGGTTGTCGGATCCCCGAGCTGCCCGCAAACCCGATCGGATCCGCGGAATCCCCGCCTTGGGCGCGCTCCGGCGACCCCGGCGGCTGCCCCGCCGGCGTCGCCTTCCGGTACGGAGTTCTCCAGGCGCAATGGCATCCCGGATATGAAACCTTTCAAAAAGTAGGCGCTCCGATACCCATTGACTTTCGGTCAGTGAGTTGTACTGTTCACCACCAACACGAGGGACCGGCGGTCACAAGCCAGAGCCGGGTCGGTGTGCAGGCGGTAGGGCCGCCTGAACGACAGAGCGAGTCCCACGAACCACTTCTCCGCGAGGTCACAGTGACGTACTTCGTGCTCAAACGACTGCGCCACGGGCTGCTGAGCCTGTTCGGCATCGTGATCCTGGTCTTTCTTCTGGCGCGAGCCACGGGCAGCCCGGCCCGGCTGTACCTCCCCGAGGACGCCGGCCCGGAGGCGATCGCGGCGTTCAACGCCGAGCACGGGCTCGACCAGCCTCTCTACATCCAGCTCTTCGACTACCTCAAGGGTCTGGTCCGGCTCGACCTCGGAGAGTCGATGGCGTACGGCGAGCCGGCGCTGGCCACCGTTCTCTCGCGGTACCCGGCGACGCTCCAGCTGTCCCTCGTCACCATCGTCATCGCGGCCGTTCTGGGCATCTTCGTCGGCGCGGCCAGCGCGGCACGCAGACGGTCCGTGTTCGACGGCGGTTCCCGGGTGATGTCTCTCGCCGCCCTGAGCGTGCCGGACTTCTGGATCGGCATCACTGGCATCGCGGTCTTCTCGGTGTGGCTCGGCCTCCTGCCGACGTCGGGCAACGCCGGCTGGCAGTACTGGATCCTGCCGGTGATGACGCTGGCCATGCGGCCGGCCGGCATCCTCACGCAGGTCACCCGCAGCTCCATGCTCGGCGCCCTGGACTCCGACTACGTCAAGGTCGCCCGCGGCAAGGGCGTCCGGCCCGCGGGGATCGTCTACAAGCACGCGTTGCGCAACGCGGCCATCCCCATCATCACGGTCGCCGGTCTCTCGCTCGCCCAGGTCGTCAACGGCGCTCTCGTCGTCGAGACGGTGTTCGGGTGGCCGGGCGTGGGCACCTTGATGGTCACCTCGATCTACGCCCGGGACTTCGCGGTCATCCAGGCGGTCGTCCTGGTGACGGGTGCCGCGATCATCGCCCTGAACTTCCTCATCGACGTCGCCTACTCCTGGGTGAACCCGCAGATCCGGTTTGGAGACTGACGTGCTGAAGACAGCCCTTCCGCGCCGCAGGTTGGTCTCGGCGTCCGACGCCGCCCTGCACGGCGGCGATCCCGGGAGCGACGCCGAGCAGGTGCAGCAGTCGGAACGATTCCGGGCCAAGCTCGCACACACCGTCCGGCACGACCGTGGGGCCCAGTTCGGCATCGCGTTCCTCGGCGTCGTCCTGGCGTCCTCCGTGCTGTCCCCGCTGTTCGTCACCGACGCGCTCGTCCCCAGGCTGGACATGCGGTTCACGCCGCCGACGCTCGAGCACGGCTGGCACTACGTGCTCGGGGCCGACGCCCTGGGGCGGAGCTTCCTGGCCCGGCTCGTCGTGGCCGGCCGCACGACGCTCCTCATCGCTCTTGTCGCGGTGCTGCTCGCCTCAGTCATCGGGTCGATGATCGGCGCCACGGTCGGCTACGTGCGCGGCGCGGCGGAGACCGTCGTCATGCGGGTCACCGACGTGATGCTCGCCTTCCCCTCGCTCCTGCTCGCCCTCATCGTGCTGTACATCCTCGGCCCGGGGGTGGCCTCGCTGATGTTCGTGCTCGCCATCGGCAGACTTCCCGCCTTCACCCGGGTGGCCCGGGGCGAGGCCCTGGCGGTCCGCGAACGGGTGTTCATCACGGCGTCGCGGTCGCTGGGAAGTGGCCCGTTCCGCATCATGGCGAAGCAGATCCTGCCCGTGATCGCGCCACCCCTCGTCGCGCTGGCGACCCTGGAGTTCGCGCTGATCATCCTGGCCGAGTCGGCCCTGAGCTTCCTGGGTCTCGGCATCCAGGCGCCGGACGTCACCTGGGGCGGCCTCATCGCCGAGGGGCGCAACTACCTCCGGGACGCCTGGTGGGTGGCGCTGCTCCCCGGCCTCGTCATCACCCTGACAGCTGTCTCCGTCAACCTCGTCGCGGACGCGGTCCGGCGCACCAACGAGACGGACTAGACCATGGGAGACCAGGACATGAGGACGATCACCAGAGCCGTGAGCGCCACGGACACCCGGACCGCGCCGGCCCCCGGGGAGAACACCCTCCTCGAGGTGCGGGACCTGCGGGTGGACCTTCATCTACGGCGCGGGACCGTCAAGGCGGTCGCCGGGCTCAGCTACCACGTGGGCCGGCACGAGACGCTCGCCATCGTGGGGGAGAGCGGCTCCGGCAAGAGCGTGGCCGCGCACGCCGTCCTCGGTGTGCTGAACGAGCTGCCGGTCCACGAGATCCACGGGTCGGTGCGGCTGAGCGGCACGGAGCTCCTGACAATGCCCGAGCGCGAACGACGGGCCGTGCGGGGCGACCGGCTCTCGCTGATCAGCCAGAACTCCTCCCTCAACCCCGTCTTCACCGTGGGCTGGCAGGTCGGTGAGCCGTTCCGGGTGCACCGCGGGATGTCCCAGGCGCAGTCCCTCAAGCACGCGGCCGAGCTGCTCGACCGGGTGGGCATCCCTTCGGCGAGCACGCGCGTGAACGACTACCCCCATCAGTTCTCGGGTGGTCAGCGCCAGCGCGCCAGCATCGCGATGGCCCTGGCGCTGGAGCCGGACGTCCTGATCGCCGACGAGCCGACCACGGCGCTCGACGTGACCATCCAGGCGCAGATCATGGAGCTGCTCACCGAGCTCAAGGACGAGAACGGCATGGGGCTCATCCTCATCACCCACGACCTGGGGCTCGTCGCCGAGGCCGCGGATCGCGTCGTCGTGATGTACGCCGGCCGGGAGGTGGAGACCGGGACCGCGGAGGAGATCTTCACGAGCCCCGCCCATCCCTACACCCGCGGGCTGCTGCGCTCGATCCCCGACGTCAGCCACAAGCGCGACCGCCTGCACCCGATCAAGGGCTCGCCCCCCGACCTGATGCGACCACCGTCCGGGTGCCCGTTCCACCCGCGGTGCGAGTGGGCGAGCGAGCTGTGCAGCACGGAGCTGCCGCCCGCGCAGCCGCTCGGACCGGGACGTGCCGCCAGCTGCCACCGACTCGAGGAGGTCGCCGGTGTCTCCCATCGCGACTAGCACCGCTCCGCTCCGCCCAGGCGCGACGTCCGGGGAACCGCTCCTGGAGGTGGTCGACCTGCACAAGCACTACCCCGTCAAGGAGGGGCGGGTGCGCAAGCGGCAGACCGCGACGCTGAGGGCGGTGGACGGCGTCACCTTCACTGTCCGCCAGGGCGAGTCCTTCGGGCTGGTCGGTGAGTCCGGCTGCGGGAAGTCGACCCTCGCCCAGACCATCACTCGGCTGGTCGAGCCTACCTCGGGGCAGGTGCGCTACCGCGGCCAGGACATCCTGACGATGACGCCCGCCGAGCTGCGCGCCTTCAGGCGCAAGGTGCAGTTGGTGTTCCAGGACCCGTTCGAGTCGCTCAACCCGCGCAAGACGGTCCGGCAGATTCTCTCGGAGCCGTGGGAGATCCATCCCGACGTCGTGGCCCGCACCGACCGTCGGCGCCGCGCTGGCGAACTGCTCGAGATGGTGGGGCTGCGGCCGGACCACCTCGACCGCTATCCCGGCCAGTTCTCGGGCGGGCAGCGCCAGCGGATCGGCATCGCCCGCGCGCTCGCCCTGGGACCGGAGCTCATCGTCTGCGACGAGCCGGTCTCGGCGCTGGACGTCTCCGTCCAGGCGCAGGTCATCAACCTGCTTCAGGAGCTCCAGGCCGAGCTCGGGCTGTCCTACGTGTTCATCGCGCACGACCTCGGCGTCGTACGGCACATCGCCGACACCGTCGGCGTGATGTACCTCGGTCGGATGGTCGAGTACGGACCCGAGGCCGACATCTTCGAGCGGACGCAGCACCCGTACACGCAGGCGCTGCTTCGCTCCGTCCCCAGGGCACGGTTCGGCGCCGGTGCCGGCCGTCCCGCGAGGCAGCTGCTCACCGGTGACGTGCCCAGCCCGATCGACCCGCCGTCCGGCTGCCGATTCCGCACCCGGTGCACCTTCGCGACAGACCTGTGCGCCGAGTCGGAGCCGTCGCTCCCGGACCACCGCACGGCGGACCAGGGCGCCGCCTGTCACTTCCCCGGCATCGCGGCGGACGCGCTCGCGTCGGCCGCTCAGGCGGTACCGGCGGAGACGGACGTCGTCGCTCGCCCGAGCTGACGACGGTCCCGACGAATCCCACATAGACGAACCCACAGGAAGGAAGTGCCATGAGTGATCAGGATGCCGCGGTGCAGGAGGTCCTCGACTCGATGAACCAGATCGTGGCGCGCGACGGAGGAGACATCAAGCTGATCGATTTCGACGCCGCGGCGGGGGTGCTGAACGTCGAGTACCGGATGGGCGTCGACCCTGACTGCGCCACCTGCTCCATCCCGCCGGAGATGCTCCAGTCGTTCCTCGTCGAGGGCCTCCGGGCCCACGGCGTCACCACCAACGAGGTCATCGTCGCCGGCGTCGAGTAACGCCCGACCATCCGACGCACGCCCGGGGGTGAGAGGCATCTGCTCACGCACCCCGGCGGCGACTTCCAGCCAGACACAGAGGAGAATCCCATGGCGTCCGACCACAGCGTGAACCTGCTCGAGCACGAGCAGAGCGAGGCCCCGGAGGGGGCGGTCCAGCTCGACGTGCTCGATCCTCGGCCCGCTCGGCACGGGGGGCAGGAGCCGGGCAGGCGCGCGCCCCGGCTGCGCACCCTGGAGAACAAGACGATCGGCCTGCTGTGGAACGGCAAGGCCAACGGCGACGTCGCCCTGCGTACCGCGGCCAGGCTCATCGAGGAGCGCGTGCCGGGTGTGACCTTCAAGTTCTACAGCGGAGCCATGCCCTGCCCGCCGGACCTGGTGAAGCAGGCTGCCGAGGAGTGCGACGCCGTCATCGGCTGCACCGCCGACTGCGGTTCCTGCACCTCCTGGATGACCCACGACACCACACAGATCGAGCGGATGGGCAAGCCCACCGTCATCCTGGCCTCCAAGGGATTCGAGCACGACGTGGAGGTCAGCGCACGCGCCTTCGCGCTGCCCGACCCGAACTACGTGCTGGCCCCGAAGGTCTACAACAACCTCACCGAGGACGAGGCCGTCGAGCAGACCCTCGACCTGGTCGACGACGTGATCGAGAACCTCACGGTGCCCCGGGACGGTTCGTCGGTGCTCCTGGACGAGCCGAAGGAGAGCTGGCGCTACGCGGCGGGCGACGCGTTCGCCGTCATCGAGGAGTTCAACAAGGACTTCATGGACCGAGACTGGGGCGACGGCTACCCGCTGTGGCCGCCGACCCGCGACGCGGTCGATCGCCTCATGGGTGCCGTCGACGGCCGGCCCGACGACGTCGTGTGCGTGCTGCCTCCCGGCAACGGCGAGGCTACCGTCCGCTCCGTCGCGATCAACGCGGCGATGGCCGGGTGCCTGCCGCAGGAGATGCCGGTGATCATGGCGTCGCTGCGCGCCATCGCCAACATGCGCCCGGTGCCGCGCGGGGCGCTGATGTCCACCAGCGCCTACGCCCCACTGGTGGTGGTCAACGGCCCCATCGCCCGCGAGCTCGGCATCAACGGCGGCCGTTCGTGCCTCGGGCCGGGCAAGCAGAACGAGGTGAACATCCGGATCAGCCGGGCCATCGTGTTCGCCCTCAAGAACATCGGCTCCTGGTACCCCGGCGTGATGGACATGGACACGATCGGCACCACCCGCAAGCACATCGTCGTCGTCGCCGAGAATGAGGAGGAGAGCCCCTGGGAGCCGTACCACGTCTCGCTCGGCCACAAGCCGACGGACAGCACCGCGTCGGTCTTCTTCACCAGCGGCGAGTGGGACATCAGCATCCAGGGCGCCCTGGACGCTCCCCAGCTCGCGCGGTCCATCGCCTCCTTCAGCGGTGGCAACAACAGCAGCGGGTACTTCACCAACCTGGGCGGTTCGGAGCGGTTCTCCGGGCTGGGTCGCCTGCTGTTCCTGGCCCCGCCCCATGCCCTGCCGCTGGCGAACGAGGGCGGCTTCTCCAAGCACGCGCTGGAGAAGTTCATGTTCCACCACGGCCAGGAGCCGGTCGACCGGATGATCGAGCCGATCCGCAAGCTTTATGCCGACGGCAAGGTCAAGCCCGAGTGGCGCTGGCTGTTCGAGATGTCTCCGGAGGAGGCGAGGCGCACCACCCTCCCGGTCATCGAGAAGCCGGAGGAGTACTCCATCGTCGTGGTCGGCTCGGTCCGTGCGAAGGACCTCCTCATGCCCACCCGCTCACGGCCGTACACCGAGCTGATCACGTCGACGCCGACCCTGAACGACTGACCCCAAGCCCCCCTCTCCGAAAGGCATGTCAATGACGACATCTAGGGACCTCGTGCAGCACCGATCCCGGACCCCACGTCGATCCGCGGCCGGTACGGCCGTCGCCGCACTGGCGGCGGTCGCGCTCACCGCCTGCTCCGCCGGAGGGGCGGGGGAGGCCGGTACGACGGGCGGCAGCTCCGACGCCGCCCTGCGGATCGTGATGGCCAACCCCCCGAAGGAGGGGACCCTCGACACCTGCGACGGGGACAACAACCAGCTCCTCCAGGAGAACATCACGGAGCCGCTGGTGCGGGCCAACGGCGAGACCGGCGAGCTCGAACCGCTGCTGGCGGTGGAGTGGACCGAGGAGAGCGCGACCCGGTGGCTCTTCACCCTCCGGGAGGGCGTCACCTTCCACGACGGGCAGCCCTTCGACGCCGAGGCCGCGGCGTGGTGGTTGAACCGGGTGCTGGACCCGGCGACGGACTGCTACGTGCTCGAGAGCGTCCTGACCTCCGACATCACCTCGGTCAGCGCGGTCGACGAGCACACCCTCGCGATCGACCTCGGCTCACCGGACCCGATCCTGCCGCGCCGGCTCGCGTTCACCCCGATCGGGGCCCCCACCGACGACCCGCTGGCCGAGGTCACCGACCCGGTGGGCACCGGCCCGTACCAGTTCGTCAACTACACCCCCGACCAGTCCTTCACCATGGAGCGGTACGCGGACTACTGGGGAGAGGCGCCCGACGTCGAGGAGGTCGAGTACATCTTCCGCAGTGAGAGCGCGGTGCGCGCGGCCATGGCCTCGACCGGGGAGGTGGACCTCGCCATGTCGATCACCGCACAGGACGCCGACGCACCCAACGCGCAGACCTACACCATCTCGGAGACGCTCTACGCGCGGCTGGACAGCGAGGTCCCGCCGTTCGACGACGCACGGGTCCGCAAGGCCGTGAACCTCGCCATCGACCGGCAGACGTTCATCGACAACGTCTTCGGCGGCAAGGGGGAGCCCGCCAGCGAGATCTTCCTGCCCAACGTGGTCGGCTACAACCCCGACGTGACGTGGGAGTACGACCCCGACGAGGCCAGGCGGCTCATCGCCGAGGCCAAGGCCGACGGCGTCGACGTGGACCGCGAGATCGAGATTCTCGGCCGCGCGGGGCTCCGCAACTCCAACGGTTCCGAGACCATGGACACGCTCGCGGCCATGCTCGGCGAGGTGGGCCTCAAGGCCCGGACCGTGGTGATGGAGTTCGAGCAGTACCGGGACCGGTTCGAGGCTCCGCAGGACCCCGCCGCACTGCCGATGATGATCGTCAACGTGCACGGGAACTCGCTCGGTGACGCCCATCTCAGCCTCGCCGGCAAGCTGGGCTGCGGAGCCCCGCAGTCGCCGGTCTGCGACGAGACGTTCCAGCAGATGCTCGACGCCGCCGGCGCCGCCAGCGGCGACGAGCGGGAGAGCCTCCTGCAGGATGCAGCACGGTACGCCCACGACGAGATGACCTTCCTGGTGCCTGTCGCGTACACGACCGACACGCTCATCACCGCGAACGAGTGCGTGCAGTACACCCCGAACCCAGCGACGTTCCAGAAGCTGGCCGTCGCGGAGATCAAGCTGGACTGCTAGATCCACCGGGTTCCGGCGGGCACCTGCCCGCCGGAACCCGGCAAGACCGGGGAGCTGCCGTGGCTCACGACTTCCCGTAGTGCTTCGCCCCTTCCGGCGGTGCTCCATCTCCTTCCGGTCGGCGTTCTCGTCCCCGTCCGGTCGGTGCTCCACCCCGGTCTCCGCCTGTGCGTTCAGGGAACACCCGCGCACCAACACCTGAGGAGTTACCCGTGTCGCCTGAAGTCCGAGCGGTCGCGATCATCGGATCCGGCCCTGCGGGATACACAGCCGCCCTGTACGCCGCACGCGCCAACCTCGCGCCGCTCGTCCTCGAGGGGTCGATCAGCGCCGGTGGCGCGCTGATGTCCACCACGGGCGTGGAGAACTTCCCCGGGTTTCCGGGCGGCATCCAGGGACCCGACCTCATGGCGCTGCTTCGCCGGCAGGCCGAGGAGTTCGGCGCCGAGCTCGTGACGGAGGACGTCGTCGAGGTGGACCTGGCGTCTGAGACCAAGCGGCTCCGTACCGAGAGCGGCGCGGAGTACGAGGTGCGGGCTGTGATCGTCGCTACCGGTGCCGGCTATCGCGAGCTGGGACTGAGCGACGAGGCGCGACTGACCGGGTACGGGGTCTCCTGGTGCGCCACCTGCGACGGGGCGTTCTACAAGGAGAAGGACGTCGCCGTGGTCGGCGGCGGGGACTCCGCCGTGGAGGAGGCCCTGTTCCTCACCCGTTTCGCCCGCTCGGTGACCATCATCCACCGACGAGACGCCCTGCGCGCCTCGGCCGTGATGCAGGACCGGGCGCGCGCGAACCCGCGCATCTCCTTCGCGTGGAACAAGGAGGTGATCGGCCTGGTGGGAGAGGACAGGCTCAGGGGGGTCCAGCTTGCCGACGCTCGGTCCGGTGACCTCGGCGAGCTGCTGGTAGACGGCCTCTTCATCGCGATCGGGCACGTCCCCAGGAGCGACCTGTTCAGAGGCCAGCTCGAGCTGACGGCCGGCGGCCACATCAGCGTGCAGTCCCCGACCACGGCGACCAGCCTGCCCGGCGTCTTCGCGTGCGGCGACGTCGTGGATGCGCGGTACCGCCAGGCGATCACCGCTGCGGGGAGCGGCTGCGCCGCAGCTCTGGACGCCCAGCGGTACCTCGGCGACCTCGGGGTGCCGTCAGATAGCCGGGCCTTTAGCCCCGCGAGTACGGTGGCGACAGGGCCGACGGACGTGGCTCGAACCGCGATCCAGGCGGTCCTGCCCGCGACGGAGGGGACGAGGAAGATGACTGCGAACGACGTGCAGCCCGTCAACGACGACACCTTCGCGAGCGAGGTGCTGGAGCACGACCAGCCCGTGCTCGTCGACTTCTGGGCGACCTGGTGCAGCGCGTGCCAGCTGATGTTCCCGGCGCTGAACGACTTCGCCCGCGAGTACGAGGGAGTGCTTGCGGTGCGGAAGGTCGACGTCGACGAGAGCCCGCTGACCGCTGAGAGGTACGCCATCGGGTCCATGCCCACGCTCAAGCTGTTCCGCGGCGGCGAGGTCGTCCACACGATCGTGGGCGCCAGGACGAAGTCCAGCCTCGTCGCGGAGCTCGGAGAGCTCCTCCAGCTCGCCACGCCATGAGAGGGAGAGCGTGATGTCTGTCGATCGGCACGAGGACCGGAGGATGCCATGAGTCTTGCACCCAAGCTGGAGGCGCACGAGACGCCCGAGGTGCCGGACGGCGACCGGAGCGAGCAGCGCATGCAGTCGCTCACCCGGGCGTTCCAGCTGCTCGAGCTGATGGCGGCCAACGGCGGCTCGATGTCGGTCAGCGACCTGGCCAGCCAGTCCGGGCTCCCCCTGCCGACCACATACCGCGTCGTCAACTCGATGGTGTCGGAGGGGTACGTCCGCCGCCTGCAGGAGCGGGGGTACGCGCTGGGGCCCCGGCTCATCGGCCTGGGGGCGGTGGCCTCGCGGATGCTGGGCGCGTGCGCGGACCCCTTCCTCGAGGAGCTCGTGGAGATCGTGGGGGAGACCGCCGGTCTGGCCGCGCTGGACGGCGAGAGCGCCGCCTTCGTCGCCCAGGCACCCTCGAGGTTCGCGATGCGGATGACCATCGAGGTCGGGCATCGTTCGCCGCTCCACTGCACCGCCGTCGGGAAGGCGATCCTCGCGCAGCTTCCGCTCAGCCAGGTGAAGCACCTGATGACGCGCACCCAGATGCTCGGTTACACGCCCCGTACGATCTCGTCCTTCCCCGAGCTGAAGGAGGAGCTGGCCACCATCGAGAAGCAGGGCTTCGCGGTGGACGACGGCGAGTCCGAGAAGGGCCTGCGCAGCATCGCGGTCTCGGTCCCCGAGGCGCCCGTGCCGATGGCGCTCTCCATCCTCGGCCCCGACTCGCGCCTCACCATCGACACGGTCATGACGATCGTCCCGCTGCTCCACAGCACCGCCGCGAAGCTGATGACCTGCGTCTGACGGCTTGGCGACCGCTCACGCCACGCCCACCGGTTCCGGGTAGGCCCGAGGACCACGAGGCGTTCCAGTACACCGTCCGCCGGTACGAGCGGTGCAGACCCATCCTGGAGGCCCGGTCGCCGTCGGCGATTGGGAGATGAGCTGGCTGCCGGACCTCGACGACATCGCGGCCACGAGCCACGTGCACGAGGATCGGGCAGCCGCTGCAACTCGCTACCCGGTTCTCGGGCGACGTCACAGCGGCAGGCGTGTGAGAGGTACGTTGTGGTCGGCATGTCCCCGCTGCCCCGCCGCCGACCCCCGACGGTCTGTTGCCGCCTGGCGTCTCGTCATCGCCGGCAGAGGACTCCGACCTCGAGGCGCTGTCGAGGCGGCGGAGATCGTCCTGCTCGAGCAGGTGCTCGGCCGGCGCCAGGCGCGCTCTTCGACCTGCTCCGGCCGGGGCGCTGACGCCACGACCACCACCCGCGTGCGGAAGGACCGCACGCACGACCGAAAGGGGAACGGGGCATCGGCCGGACAGGCCGTGTCTCCTGACCGACGATGAACCTCTCCTCTCCCGCGCTCGTCCGTGAGCGCGTCCGCCGCGAGTTCGCCGTCCGCCCGATGACCGTCGCCCGCTGGCGCGACGTCACGCCCCGCATGCGCCGCGTGACGCTCGCCGGCCCGATGGACGGCTTCGCCAGCGACGGCCCCGCCGACCACGTCAAGGTGTTCTTCCCGCACCCGGACACCGGTGAGCTCCACGCCCCCCGGGTCGCGCCGGGCGGCGGCATCGAGCGGCCCCAGGGTGTCGAGCTCGTCAGCCGCGACTACACGCCGCTGGTCAACGACGACGGCGAGCTCGAGCTGGACTTCTTCCTCCACGGCGACGGCGGACCCGCCGCCGGCTGGGCCGCGCGCGTGAGCGCGGGGGACCAGATCGTCGTCGCCGGCCCGCGGGGCTCCAAGCTGGCACCGACCGGCGCCGACCGGTTCGTCCTCGGCGGCGACGAGTCCGCGCTGCCCGCGCTCTCGCGCTGGCTGCGGATCCTGCCCGGCGACGCCGACGTCACCGTGCTCGCCGAGATCCAGGACGCCGACGACGAGGCCTATCTCGCGGGGCTTGCCGGGCCCGGCCGCCGGATCACCTGGCTGCACCGCGGCGACGACGTGCCCGGCACCACCTCCCTTCTCGAGGACGCGGTGCGCGCCCTCCCGCCCGCCCAGGGGCTCGTCTTCTGGTGGTTCGGGGGCGAGGCCGGCACACTGCGGCCGATCCGCCGCTACCTGCGCCGCGAGCTCGCCCTGGACGCCTCGACCGTGGAGTGCAGCGGCTACTGGAAGCGCGGTGTCGCCAACCACGACCACCACGCCCCGGTGGACCCCGACGACGCCGAGTAGGCGCTCGCGGCGGCCTGGCGCTCCCGGCCGAGCAAGAGGTCTTGTGCCGAGCAAGCGGGATCAGACCTTCTTTCTCGGCACAGAACTTCTTGCTCGGCGTGGGAGGGGGCGAGGGCGGCGCGTGCGCCGGTCTGGCCGGCGTGAAAACGCGGCATTTCGGGCAACAAACGGCAACCAGTGGGCAGAGTGACGGCGGTGGCACAGTCTGATCGCAGACACCGACCGATCCGCCAGGCGAGGCCCCACGATGACGACCCGAACGACCACCCGGCCGCGCCTGGCCGTCAGCACCCTGGGGTACCTGTGGGGCTCGGTGGACACCACCCCCCTCGAGCAGATGGCACAGTGCTACGCCGACCTGCACGACATCGGCTTCACCGCCGTGCGCGTGGACGTCCCGGACGACCTCCCGCTGGACGACTACGCGCACTGGCTCGGCGTCTACCAGCTCACTCCGGCCACCGGAGTCTTCGCCGCCACGTTCGACGGCGCAGAGACGTTGCCGGGCATCCTGGAGCGTGCCCGCCGCACCGCCGCCCAGCACACCGCCCTGGGGCTGGACCGCGTGATGCTGCTGCCCGACCCGGTCCCGGCACGGGTGGCCCGCCCGGCGGTCGGCGCCAAGCACGACAGGGAGGCCTTCGCCCGCGCCCTCGAGGAGATCGGCGAGACGGCCCGCGTGCTCGGGGCGGAGGGCCTGCGCCCGCTGCTCCACCCACGGGTGGGCGGGCTGGTCGAGACGGAGGCCGAGGTCGTCGCCGCGCTGGACCAGCTCGGGCCCGACGTCGTCGGCTTCGGCCCGGACACCGGTCACCTGCGGTGGGCCGGCATGGACCCGGCCGACATGGTGGCCCGCTACGCCGACCGCGTCGGTGCCGTCCACCTCTCCGACGTCTACGCCGACTACGTGCAGCCCACCCGGCGCGGGCGTGGCAAGAGCTATCCCGAGCTCGTCGCCACCCGGCGGCTCTGGGCCGAGCCCGGCGCCGGCGTCGTCCCGTTCGACCGCGTCCTCGCCGCGCTGCCCGGCTGCTTCGACGGTGACCTGCTCCTGGAGATCGAGCGGCCCAGCACCTTCTCCGTCTACGAGGCGTACCTGCAGGCGTACGAGTGGGCCGGCCACATGCTCGAGCCTCTCGTCGCAGGGCCCGAGCCGCCGCTGCGGTAGCGGGCCGGTCTCCCGCCACTCTGTTTCACGACTGTCGAGTCCGGAACCGGAATTTCCGGCTGCTCCCCGGGGTTGCCCTGGACACGTCGATGCGTACGCATCAATTGTTCGGAGTAATCGTGGCCGGCTGCACCATGGCCGGCCGAGAGGAGTACATCTCATGCAGTCCGACGGCAAGAAGGCAGCGGCTCGCTCCCAGGGCCTCGGCGGGGCGGGCGCTCGCGCGACGACGCACCGCGGCTCCATCGGGACCGTGTCGCAGCTGGGCCTCCCCGACGAGGTGGACGTGGCGATCGTCGGATCCGGCGGGGCGGGGCTGATGGCCGCGCTCACCGCCGCGAAGCAGGGTGCGCGGGTGCTCGTCGTCGAGTCCCGCGAGCTCGTCGGGGGTGCCACCGGCATCTCCGCCGGGGCCGCCTGGATCCCGAACCACGGCTTCTCGACCAAGCAGCTCAAGGTGCGCGATGACCTCGACCAGGTCCGGCGCTACATGTACGGCCAGGGCCGGGACAAGACCCTCGACCACGACATCGTCGAGACCTTCCTCCAGACCGGCCCCCACGTCGCCCGCTACATCGAGGAGCACACGGCCTTCGGGTGGATCCCGGCGATCTGGCCGGACTACCGGTCCGACATCGACGGTGCGTCCGTCGGGCGGGCGCTCTTCCCCGGACCCTTCTCGCCCGAGCGGCTGGGGGAGGCCGCCAAGTACGTGCGCCCGGCCCTGACGACCGGCATGGCCAAGAACCCGCTCCCGTTCTGGATGCTCAACGGCATCAGCCCCGACGACGTGTGGATGGCCGGGCCGGCCCTGGTCGGCGCCCTGCTCGACGCGAGCCTGCGCAACGGCGTCGACGTCCGCGTCGAGGCGCCGGCGGTCAGGCTCGTCACGGACGAGTCCGGGGTGAGCGGCGTCGTCGTCCGGGCCGACGGCGTCGAGCGGACGGTCCGCGCGACCAGGGGGGTGCTGCTCACCACCGGCGGCTACGAGACCAACGACGAGCTCACCACCAAGCACCTCGGCGCACCGTTCGGCACGCAGGTCTCGCCCAAGGGCCACGACGGCATCGCGGTGCAGCTGGCCGAGGAGATCGGGGCCGACCTCACCGGCATGGAGGACGCGTGGTGGATGCCCGGCGTCCAGCTGCCCGGCGAGGAGCTCGAGGGCCGCCCGCTCGCCCGCGTGTTCCTCGGCGAGCGTGCGCTCCCGCACAGCATCATGGTCAACCGCAAGGGTGAGCGCTTCGCCAACGAGGCCCTCGCGTACGACCAGTTCGGCGCCATCATGAGCGAGACCGACCCGGCGACCGGCGAGAAGCCGAACGCCGAGGCCTGGCTCATCTTCGACCAGAACTACTGGGAGAAGTTCGGCATCTTCGGCGTCACGCCCGGCGGCGAGGTGCCCGAGTACCTCCACCGCGCCGACACCCTGGCGGGCCTGGCGGCCCAGATCGGGGTGGACGAGGTCGGCCTGCTCCGCACCGTCGACGAGTTCAACCCCCACGCCGCACGCGGCCAGGACCCGAAGTTCAACCGCGGCGGCACGCTCTTCGACCGTTACTTCGGCGCGTACTACCCCCGCCTGGGCAAGGCCTCGCCCGACGCGCTCTTCCCGGCCGCCACGGCCAGGGCGCGGACGGCCATCGCCAAGCTGATCGGTCCGGTCGCCAACAAGGCCGCCGCCGGGACGGCGAAGAAGGCCGACTTCGACCGGCTGCGCTCCCTCGTCGTCGGTCCGCTCGCGGCCATCATGCGACCGGTCCTCAAGAGCCCCCGGTCCAGCGTCCTCGGGCCGGTGGACACCGCGCCGTACTACGCGCTCAAGGTCGAGGCCAGCGCGCTCGGCACGGTCGGCGGCCCGAAGACCGACGCCCGCGGGCAGGTGCTGGACACCGAGGGCAGGGTCATCCCCGGCCTGTACTCCGCCGGCAACGCCGGAGGCGCGCCGACCAAGGGCTTCTACGGCGGAGCCGGCGGGACGATCTCGCTCGGGCTCGTCTTCGGGCACATCGCCGGACGCGAGGCGGCCGGGCAGCAGGTGAACGCCTAGCTCATCCCGGTGGCGACCCCGACCGCCGTCGCGGCGGCGGTCGGGGTCGCCCGAACGTCCGCCGCGCCGTGCCGCCGCGGCGTACGGTGCGGACATGTCGGAGTTCTTCATGATCTTCGAGCCGGGCCTGCGGCACCTCGTGGAGGAGCGTGAGCGCCTGGAGCTGGACGTGCGGCGCCCCGGGGACGGTGCCCCGCCGTTCGGGCCGGTCGACCTGGACTCCGGCGTCGCCTACCTCGAGCAGCGGCCGAAGCGCCGTGAGGACGAGGAGATCGACGACGACGCCGAACCCGGCACCGGTTCGCGCTAGCACCGTGCTGTTCCGGCGTCGTCGAGAAATATCTGGGCGGCCCCGGCCGTTACGCGTAGCGTTCTACCAGCCACCACCGGGACGAGGTCCCCCTGGCGTGCGCCCCCCCACCAACGACGCTCCCGCGTAGGAGAACTGTGACCGCCGCGCCCCTGACAACCACCCCGCCCGACCGCGCCCCGATCGTCCTCGACCGCCGCACGGTGTGGCTCATCTTCGCGGCCCTCATGGCCAGCATGTTCCTGTCCTCGCTGGACCAGTCCATCATCAGCACCGCGATGCCCACCATCGTCGGCGAGCTCGACGGCGTCGAGCACCAGGGCTGGCTCATCACCATCTACATCCTCGCCGTCGCCGTCGTCATGCCGATCTACGGCAAGGCCGGGGACAGCTGGGGGAGGCGCTGGCCGTTCCTCATCGCCGTCGCGCTCTTCACCGCGGCCTCGGCCGGGGCCGGGTTCGCCGGCAGCTTCACCGAGCTGGTGGCCTGGCGCGGCATCCAGGGCCTCGGCGGCGGCGGCCTGATGATCCTGTCCCAGGCGATCATCGCGGACATCGTGCCCGCCCGGGAGCGCGGGAAGTACATGGGCCCGATGGGTGCGCTGTTCGGCGTCGCGGCCGTGGCGGGGCCGCTGCTCGGCGGGTGGTTCACCGACGTCCACGACTGGCGCTGGGCGTTCTGGATCAACATCCCCGTCGGCCTGCTGGCGTTCGCCGTCGCCTGGGTGACCCTCAAGCTGCCCAGCCACCGCTCCGAGCACCGGGTCGACGTCCTCGGCGCCGTGCTCATGACGCTCGGCACCACGGGCCTCGTCGTCGTCGCCAGCTGGGAGAGCCTGGTCGGCAGCTACGACCTGAGCGACACCCGTTTCGCCGGGCTCCTGCTCGGCACGCTCGCCGCCTCGGTCGCGTTCGTCGCGGTCGAGCTGCGCGCGGAGAACCCGATCCTGCCGATGCGGCTGTTCCGCAACTCCGTCTTCACCCTGTCCACCGTGATCGGCCTGGTCATCGGGATGGGCATGTTCGCGGCGCTGGGCTTCCTGCCCACGTTCCTGCAGATGGCCACCGGCGTGGGCGTGACCCAGTCCGGGTTCCTGATGATCCCGATGATGGTCGGCATGATGGCGACGGCGATCGCCTCCGGCGTCGCGATCACCAGGACCGGGAAGTACCGGATCTACACGATCACCGGCATGGGCATCGCCACCGCCACCCTGGTGTGGATGACCACCATCACCGCGGACATCTCGATGCTGCAGTACTCCGCGATGATCTTCGTGCTCGGCGCCGGGCTCGGGCTCGTCATGCAGACGATCGTGCTGGCGGTCCAGAACGCGGTCGACCCCCACGAGATCGGCACCGCCACCAGTGCGAACAACTACTTCCGCGAGATCGGCGCCGCCCTCGGGACCGCGCTGTTCAGCTCGATCTTCACCTCCCGGCTGGTCGACGGCCTCGAGGACGTCTTCGCCGGCGTGCCGCAGACCGGCCAGGCCGCCGCGCCGTCGTCGCTGACGCCCGAGGCGGTGCAGTCCCTGCCCGCCCCGCTGAAGGACGGTGTGGTCGAGGCCTACGCCGAGGCCCTCGCCCCGGCGTTCTGGTACCTCGTGCCGCTGCTGGCGCTCGGCTTCGTCCTCGCGTTCTTCGTGCGGGAGATCGCGCTGTCCGACGTCGCCGGGATGATCGCGCGCGGCGAGGCCGTGACGGCGGAGCAGGCGGAGGCGGCGCTGCGGGAGTCGGACGCACCCGCCGACCGGGGGACGACGCCGGAGCCTGGTCCCGACGCGGAGGTGACGGCGGGGCCCGCCTCGGGGACGTCCGCGTAGGCCGCCTCTCGTCAGGCCTCGAACCCGATCAACCAGTGGAGGCCGTGGCGGTCCACGACCTGGCCGTCGGACGCACCCCACGGCCGCGTCTCCAGGGCCTCCACCACCCGGCCGCCGTCGGAGAGCCTGGCGAACCAGCCACGCATGGTCTCCGGCGGGGCGGTGCCGAGCAGCGACAGCATCATGCCCTCGAGCCGCACGGGAGCCTGGTCGCCTGACGCGTCGGAGCCGTAGAGCGCGACGGGGCCGTCGGTGAGGAGGCCGTGCGCCACGGCGTCGGCGGGTCCGTCCTCCCGGCTGAACTCCTCGTAGGTGTGCAGCTGGACCCCGCAGCCGAAGACCTCGCCGTAGAAGGTGAGGGCCTCGCGCGCCGTGCCGGGGAAGAGGACGTAGGGCGTGGGGCTCATGGCCCGAAGGCTATGGCCTGCGTCAAGCACGACGCCCCGCCGCGCCGGGAAGGACGGCTCGGGGGGAGCCCTCCCGCGCCCAGCACGACGGCCCCGCTCCGACGGAGCGGGGCCGACCGTCTCGCCTGGCTGGCTAGATGCCGTTCTGCATGTCGACCACCATGCGGCCCTGCACCTTGCCGTGCCGCAGCAGGTCGAGGCCCTCGTCGATCTTGTCGAACGTCGTGGTGGTGATCTTCGGGTCCAGGCCACCGGACGCCATCATCTCGTAGACGCCCCGGAGGTCCTCGACGCCCCCACCCATCGATCCGACCAGCTCGATCTGCTTGATGATGAGCGGGTTCGAGTTGATCTCGAACACCAGCTTGCCCATGCCCACCTGGACCACCCGGCCGTACTCCCGCACGGCCTCGATGGCGCCCGTCGTGGTGGTGCCGAAGCCGGCGAAGTCGATGATCGTGTCGAGGCCGACGTCCGAGAGCTCTCGGATGTCCTTGACGCACCTCACCACGCCGAGCTCGCGAGCCATCGGCCAGACGTCTTCCTTGATTTCGGCGGCGTAGACCTCGGCGCCCTTGAGCACGGCGATCCGGGCGCCGACCTGACCGAGTCCGCCGATCCCGATGATGCCGACCTTCTGGCCCGCCTCGACCTTCCCGCGGGTCACGACCGCGTGGTGCGCGACGTTGCCGGCGTCCGTCCCGGAGGCGGCCCGCAGGAAGTCGAGCCCGTCCGGGATCTTGACGACCTCGGCAGCGATCGCGGTGGTCTTCTCGGCGTAGCCACCGTCCCGGAAGTAGCCGTTCACGTTCGGCGGGCCGGACGGGATGCCGACCCGGTCGCCCACCTGGACCTCCGTGACGCCCTCGCTGATCTCCGTCACCACGCCGACCGGCTCGTGACCGAGGACGACGGGAAGATCGCCGAAGTTGACGCGCCAGTTCGGGTCGTCCAGCGCCGACACGTCCGAGTGGCACAGGCCGCTCGCCTTGACGTCGATGACGATCTCGCCGGGTCTGGCGGTTGGGTCAGGTATCTCTGCCAGCTCGAGCGGCTGCCCTGCACCGTTGAACATCCATGCCTTCATGACTTCATCCCTTCGGGCCGGTTCGGAACCAGCCTACGGACCTGCTCGACTCGGAACGTGGGACCTTCCGCGTCAGCTCGCGGTGTAGCCGCCGTCGGCCAGGTAGTAGCCGCCGGTGAGGAACGACGCCTGGTCGCTCAGCAGGAAAGTGACCAGGTGGGCGATCTCCTCCGCGCGCCCGAGGCGGCCGAGCGCGTGCTTGGCCGCGAGGGCGTCGCGCTGCTCCTGCGGCAGGTTCTCGAGCAGCGGGGTGGCGATGTAGCCCGGGCCCACGGCGTTGACGCGCACGCCCTGGGTGCCGTACTCGACGGCGGCGTTCTTGGTCATCCCGACGACGCCGTGCTTGGCGGCCGTGTATGCGGTGTTGCCGGGCGCGGCGACCGCGCCGTGGATGGAGGCCATGTTGACGATGGCGCCCCCGCCCGAGGCGAGCATCGCCGGGATCTGGTAGCGCAGGCCGTAGAGCACGCCGTTGAGGTTGATGTCGATGACCCGCGCCCAGTCCTCGAGGTCGATCTCGCCGGTGGGGGCGGCCTTGCCGCCGATGCCGGCGTTGTTCACCGCGAGGTCGAGGCGGCCGTAGGCGTCGAGCGCGGCCTGGACGACCTTCTCGGACTCGGCGGCGACGGCGGTGTTCTGCTGGACCGCCATGGCCGTCCCGCCCGCCTCCGTGATGCGCCCGACGGTGGCCTCCGCGGCGGGGAGGTTGATGTCGGTGACGACCACGCGCGCCCCGCCGGCCGCGAGCTCCTCGGCGATGGCGGCGCCCAGGCCCGAACCGGCCCCGGTGACGATGGCGACCTTGCTGTCGACGGAAGACATGCTGCTCACTTCTTTCTGGCTTCGCGGCCGTCCCTGTGGCGGTCGCATGTTCATGTATTTGCATGAACCTGGGTGGGATGCCGGAAATTCCCGAAGAGTCCCGGCCGGAGGGGGGAGGCCGGCGGAGAGGGGACGACGTCGGCGTCCGCCTCCGAGGACTACGAGCGGGCGGCGCGGTACTCGGGGCTGAACCGCTGGTCGGAGCGCCCGTCCGCGGCTGCCGGGTAGGGCGTCCACCCCCGCTCCGCGACCACCTTGACCCGCTGGACCAGGAGATCGACGACGTCCTGGTGCTGACGCTCCACCGTCTCGGGATCGTGGCCGAGCGGGACGGTGAACCGCTCGCGCTGCTCGAACCGGCAACCGCCGGGAATGTCGCCGAGCACGTAGGTGGACCGCGAGGCGTCGTCGAGGCTCCCGAGCACCCGGGTCACCGCGATCGTCCCCGGGACCTCGTCGACCAGCTCGATGCCGACGATGTGCTTGCGACCCTCGTGCACGGTGAGGAACCCCTGGACCTCACCGGTGCCCTCGGGCGTCCCGGGGACGTGGAACCCCCGGAGGATGTGCGGGCTGAGCAGCGGGCCGTTCTCCGCCGGCTTGATCAGCGCCCAGACGCTCTGGCGCGTGGCGGCGATCTCGACCGACGCCGAGACCTCGATGACCTCGCCGTTGCCGGCGTCCAGCAGAGGGCGGTAGTCGCGCTGGAACCACTTCTTCATTCGCCGGATTATTCGGGAGAAGTTTGGCTCGCGAGGCGTTTTCGGACGTGCGACCGCGCTCGTGGGGAAATTCCCGGCCGCCGGGCCGCCTCGGATCAGGGGAGCGCCTCGTGGTGACGCCGGCACCTGGCCTGGTAGGACTCGATCCCGCCGACGTGCTCGGCGGTGGGGACGCGGGCGTCCCCCACGTCGCCCGCCCGCACGCGCTGGTGGAACGGGGCGTCCTCCCCGCACACCGCGCACACCGCCGTCAGCTTGGTGACGTCCTCGGCGAGCGCCATGAGGGAGGGGAGCGGCTCGAACGGGCGGCCGTCGAACGTCACGCACAGGCCGGCGACGACGACCGTCACGCCCCGGAGAGCGAGGTCGCCGACCACGGGGACGAGGCCCGCGCCGAAGAACTGGGCCTCGTCGATCGCGAGGAGGTCGAGCCGCCGGCCGTCGAGATGCTCCACCAGCGAGGGGACGTCCGGTACCGCGCTGGAGGGGACGCTCAGTCCGGAGTGGGAGGCCACCTGGCCGGCGCCGTGCCGCTCGTCGAGCGCGTGGTTGACCACCTCGACGGCGAGCCCGGCGAGCTGGGCGCGGCGCACGCGCCGCAGCAGCTCCTCGGACTTCCCGGCGAACATCGGCCCGCACACCACCTGGAGCCGTCCCAGCCCGTCCCTGTGCATGGCCGCAGCCTAGTGACGACGGCGCGGCCGTCAGCCGCCGGCGGACGCGCCACACTGAGGGCGTGCGTCGGCGCCGCTTCGGAGCGCCCACGTGGGGGGAAGGACATTCATGACCTGGGAGACCCATCCCGTCACGCCCGACCGCTTCGACGACTTCGCCGACATCATCAACCCCAACCGCCGGGCGACCCACTGCTGGTGCCTCTCGCACCGCCTCCAGGCCAAGGACATCGAGGAGCTCGGTGGTGGAGACAGGGAGCGGGCGATGCGCGCCCTGTGCGAGCGGGAGAACCCGCCCGGGGTGGTGACCTACCTCGACGGCGTCCCGGTCGGCTGGTGCAACGTCGGGCCGCGCGCCGAGATCCCGCGCCTCTCGCGCTCCAAGCTCATCCGCCCGGTCGACGACGTGCCGGTGTGGAGCATCATCTGCGTCGTCGTGCGCGGCGGGCACCGGAGGAAGGGCGTCACCGGGCCGCTGCTCGAGGGGGCCGTGGCGTACGCCGCCTCGCGCGGCGCGCCGGCGGTCGAGGCCTACCCGGTGGACCCGCCCGGCCGGATGGACACGACCATGGCGTTCGTCGGCACCCGCGCGATGTTCGAGAAGGCCGGGTTCCGGGTGATCGGCACGACCGACGCCGTCGCGAGCAGGATGCCCCGGCTGGTCATGCGCCGCGACATCCCGGTGAGCCCGAGCATCGCCGCTGCGCGGTAGGGCGGGCGGGAAGACGCGACGGGCGCGGCCCCGGTCGGAGGCCGCGCCCGTCGGTGTCAGCTCAGAGGCTCACAGAGTGGTGACGACCTCGTCGAAGCCGAGGCGGGGCAGGCGGTCGTGCCAGGCGTCCTCGGCGGGCTTGCCCATGTTGATCGCGACGAGCACGCGGTGGCGGCCGTCCGGGAAGAACTCGCGGGAGATCGCGTCGGCGTCGAAGCCGGTCATCGGGCCGGCGGCGAGGCCGGCCGCGCGGATGCCGATGATCGCGTAGCCGACCTGGAGGCCCGTGTTGAGCTCGGCCGTGCGGGCGCGCGACTCCTCGTCGCCGGCGAACATGTCGCGGGCGCCGGGGAAGTGCGGGAAGGTCCGCGGCAGCTCCTCGTGGAAGTCGATGTCCGCGGCGAGGAGGGCGGTGGCGGGGGCGGCCGCCGTCTTCGCCCGGTTGCCCTCGGACATGTGGGGGAGGAGGCGGGCCTTGGCCTCGTCGGAGCGGACGACGACGACCCGGAGCGGCTGGGTGTTCATCGACGTCGGAGCCCACTTGACGAGCTCGAAGATCGCGTCGATCTGCTCGTCGGTGACCGGCTCGTCCGTGAACGTGTTGGCGGTACGGGCCTCGCGGAAGAGCAGGTCCTGGGCGTGCTCGTCGAGAACGAGGGCGTCCTGGGTCTGGTGGTCAGCAGTAGTAGTCACAAGTGGTTGAACCGGCAAGTAGTGCGTGATGTTTCCGAATCCGGGGTGGGCCGGCTCACACCTGCGGGACGTTCATCCGTGGTTCGTGGTCCGTGGTCCATGGGTCGTGGCCCGTGGCGATGCGGGGACAGCGGATCGGCAACTGCTCCCACCCTGCTACCGAACTCCGGCTCTCGGGGTCCAGCCGAGCCGCCGGGAGATGCCGAGCGCCGAGGCGATGACGGTCGGTGTGACGGCCCGCAGGTCGACGGTGCCCGACCGGACGACCACGGACAGGGCGGCGACGACGTTGCCGTCGGCATCCATGACCCGCGAGGCCACGGAGTCGGCCATGGTGCTCGTCTCCTCGCGGACGGTGGCGATGCCGGTCCGTCGGCACTCGACCAGCACCTGCCGGAGCCGCTGGGGGTCCGTGATGGTCCGCGGTGTCAGCCGCGGGAGCCCGGCGGTGAGGAGGCGCTCGCCGATCTCCTCCGGTGCGTGCGCCAGAAGCACCTTTCCCACCCCGGAGCTGTGGAGCGGCAGGTGACCACCGACCTGCGAGACGACGTCGACCGCGGGGCTCGCGGACAGCCTCTCCACGATCACCGCCTCCGTGCCCTCTCGCACTGCGAGCTGAACGTGCTGGTTCAGCGCGGTGTAGAGGTCCTCCATGAACGGCTGCGCGGCCGTGCGGAGCGGGACCGTCAACGGCGCGAGGGTGCCGAGCCGCCACAGTCGGAGCCCGATCGTGAGCGTGCCGTCGGCGGCGCGGTCGAGGGCGCCGGCCTGGACGAGCTCGAGAACGAGCCGCCGTACGGTCGCGTGGGGGAGGCATGTGACGCGGGTCAGCTCGGCGAGCGTCAGCCGCGTCCGCCCCGGCCCGAACGCGTAGAGGATCTCGAACAGCCTCGAGCTGACGCTCCGGCCCGGCTGGCTCGTTCGCGGCATGCCTCTCCTCCGACGCAACCGGCCGACGATCGTTGAATGAACATAGCCGTTCTCCCGGCACGCAACATCGGAAAGCATCGGAGCTCCACCCCGAACGCCCGTGACGAAGGAGTCCGCCGAATGAAGAAGACACTCGCTCCCGCCGCCGCGCTGGCCGCGGCCGTCGCCCTTGCCGCCTGTGGCGGCGGGGAGGTTGAGAGTGGAGGTGGCGGTGGTGATGCAGCCACGGCCGGCACGCTGACCCCCGTCACCGTGGGTGTCATGCCGATCGTCGACACCGCGGCCATCTTCCTCGGCGAGAAGGAGGGAATCTTCGCCGAGCACGGCCTCGACCTGACCTTCGAGATGGCGCAGGGCGGAGCGGCGATCATCCCGGCCGTCGTCAGCGGCACCTACGACTTCGGCTTCTCCAACGTCCCCTCCCTCATCGTCGCCACGGGCCAAGGCCTGCCGCTCCGGCTCATCGCACCAGCCAACACGACCACCGGCGACACGAAGTCGGACTTCAGTGCCGTCGTCGTCCCGGAGGGCTCGGACATCCACAACCCCAGCGACCTGGCCGGGCACACGGTCGCGGTCTCGACCCTGAAGAACATCGGGGACGTCACCGTCAGCCACGTCGTCAAGGGCGCGGGCGGCGACCCCTCGGCGATCGAGTTCGTCGAGATGCCGTTCCCCGACATGCCTGCCGCGCTGGCCTCCGGACGGGTCGACGCCATCTGGGTGCTGGAACCGTTCCTCACGATCGCCAAGAACGACGGCGGGCGCGTGATCAGCCACAACTACGCCGAGACGGACCCCGACCTCCTCATCGCCGCGTACTTCACCACCGGCGACTACGCCACGGAGAACGCCGACACCGTCGAGGCCTTCACCGCCGCCATGGCCGAGTCCCAGTCGTTCGCCCGGGACAACCCCGACGACGCGCGCGCCATCCTCGGCGAGTACACCGAGATCTCGCCCGAGGTCCGGGAGCAGCTGGTCATGCCGGAGTTCCCGACCGAGCTCAGCGCCGAGGCCGTCGAGCTGCACGCCGACCTCGCGCTCGAGTACGGGCTGGTCAGCGAGCCGGTCGACGTCGCAGCCCTCCTGCCGTGACCCGGCCGGAAGGACGAGGAGCGAGATGAGCATGAGATCAGACGGTCCGCGCGTCGCCGTCGTGGGCGGCGGCATTGGCGGGATGGCGACGGCGGCGTTCCTGCGCCGCGCCGGGATCGGTGCGACGGTGTACGAGCAGGCTGGCGAGCTGGGGGAAGTGGGGGCGGGTCTGGTCGTCGCCCCCAACGCGGGCCGGCTGGTCCGCCGTCTCGGCGTGATGAACCTGCTCGAGAGGTCGGCGGTACGGATGGAGGTGGGCTGGGAGTTCCGGCGGTGGCGGGACGGGGAGGTCATCTCCGCGGAGGACCTCAGCGAGGCGTGCGAACGGCACTACGGCGAGCGCACCTACACGGTCCACCGCGCGGACTTCCTCGACGTGATCCGCGCGGCGGTGCCGGGCGGTGCCGTCCGCCTCGGTGCCCGGTGCGTCGCCGTCGAGCAGGACGACGACGGCGCCCGCCTCACGTTCGCCGACGGCATGACGGAGCGGGCCGATGTCGTCATCGGGGCCGACGGCGTCCACTCGGTGGTCCGGAGCGCGACGACGGACCCGTCCCCGCCGGAGTACTCGGGCATCAGTGCCTTCCGTGCACTCGTCCCCGCGGACGCTGCGCCGGAGTTCGCCCGCCGACGCGCGCACACGCTCTGGATCGGACCGGACCACCACCTGGTGCACTACCCGATCTCCGCCGGGCGCCTGGTCAACCTCGTGGCCTTCGCACCTGCCGGGGAGTACACCGAGGAGTCCTGGAGCGCGACCGCGACGGTCGAGGAGTTCCTCGCAGAGTTCGAGGGCTGGGATCGGCGGCTGACGGACCTCATCAGCGCCGCCGGCACCCCGGGGCGGTGGGCCCTGTTGGACCGGGCGCCCCTGACCCGCTGGACCTCCGGGCGCGTCACCCTGCTCGGCGACGCCGCACACCCGATGTTCCCGTTCTACGCCCAGGGGGCGGCGCAGGCCCTCGAGGACGCCGCCACCCTGGCGGCCTGCCTCGCAGCCGAGTCGGACCCCGGGCAGGCGCTGCGCCGGTACGAGGAGCTCCGCCTGCCGCGGACCACCCGTATCCAGCAGGTCAGCCACGCCCGCGCACACATCAACCACCTTCCCGACGGGCCGGAGCAGGCAGCGCGGGACGCCGCCCTCGCGGACGGCGACCCGCTGGTGGCCAACGGCTGGATCTACGGCCACGACCCGGAGGCCGAGTTCTCGGGGACGCGTGCCTGACGCCCGGGTGCCGCTCCTCGGCCGTCCGTCCCGACTAGCCCAGCGGGCCGGGTCAGATACCCGCGGGCAGCTGCGGGAGCGGGCGCGCGGCGACCTCGCGGGCGTCCTCCGCCGGCACCCCCACCCATGGTGAGCAGCGTGCGAGGCGGGTGGCGCTAGCGTAGGAGAAGGAGCCAGTTGATGTCGGTCCCAGCCGTTTTCGTCCGCTAGCGGCGGTTGCGGAATGCCTGTTGAGATACCGCTGGCGTCCACCATCCAGTCCACGGTGACGGGTGTTGCAAGTGTCCGACAAGTAGAAGACTTGGACGTGCTCGTATGAGTGGCAATTCCAGAGAGCCGGGCCGAACGACGATCCATCGTGCTTGGTCAGTCTTAGGCGCATTCGACTCGACGCGACCGACGATGACGCTGACGGAAATAGCCAGCGCGACCGGAATTCCGCTTTCCACGGTCCATCGACTTGCCGCCGAGCTTGTGGATGTCAGGGCGCTAGACCGCACCTCTGCAGGGCGTTACCGAATCGGACTGCGTTTCTGGGAGCTTGCGTCTTTGATACCATTTCGAGCACAACTGCAGCGAGTCGCCCTGCCGTACATGCAAGACCTCTACGAGGCAACGCACGAAAACGTGCATCTCGCCGTGGAGGATGCGCTCGAGGCTCTCTACATTGAAGTTATTTCCGGCCACAAGTCCGTTCGCACGGAAACGAACATCGGGCGGAGGGCGCCCCTACACGCAACGAGCGTCGGGAAGGTAATTCTCGCGTTCGGCGGAGATGACCTCCTGGCGTCAGTCGGCGAGACACCCCTGCGTCAGTACACGCCCTACACCGTCACCAACTTCAGGCGCCTCTGTCAGGTCGTAGCGACGGTGAAAGAAGAACAGGTCGCTGCCGTGCACAGTGAGTTCACTATCGGTGTCAGCTCCATCGCGGTGCCGGTGTTCAATTCGGCCGGACAATTCGCGGCCGCACTTACCATCGTCGCTCGAGCCGGGACCAACTACTCACGTCTCGTACCAGCTCTTCGAACATCTGCATCAGCGATCGGCCGCCGGCTGTCCCCCGCCGTGGGAGGCGGCGCCTAAGGGTCACTTCCGCTCAGCGGGAGCATCGGCACCAAGCCCTCTTCCTCCGAGTTAGCGTCTTGCCCGGCTCGTCCCCCAGAGCCACTCCGCGACTCACCAGGAGGCAAAGATGCCGCTTCGTAGACGTTCGACCACCCTCATCGCCGTTGCTGCTGTGCTGGCCACCACGGCGGCCTGCGGGTCCAGTGCCGGCGCGCCGGAAACCGAAGGGTCCGCAACGGAAGCCATTCCTCTCACCGTAGGCGTACTCACGAGCCTCGACGTGGCGCCGGCCTACCTGGCTGAGGAACTGGGGATGTTCGACAAGCACGGTCTTGACGTGACCTTCGAAGTCGCCGAGGGTGGCGCAGCCCTACTCCCGAGCGTGGTCAGCGGACAATATGACATCGGGTTCAGCAACCCAGTGTCGCTTGCCGTCGCTCGTGGGCGAGGCATGGATGTAACGATCATCGCCGCCGGAAGTGCGTCGCTGAATGAGGAACCCGACTACAGCGCTGTCCTGGTGAACGGGCAGAGCACGTTGACCTCTGCCAAGGAACTCGAGGGCAAGACGGTCGCGGTGAACACACTGGCGGGCAATGCCTATGTCACGACCCGCCAGTCCATCAGGGCCGCCGGGGGCGACCCCGACAAGGTGAACTTCGTCGAGCTCAACTACCCGGACATGGTCCCGGCGCTGGCTGAGTCCCGCGTTGACGCCGCTTTCGCGGTCGAACCCTTCGTTTCTCTTCACAAGGATGCAGGCAACAAGGTCCTCTCCTGGCCCTTCCTTGACACCAGCCCCAACAATGTGGCGGGCGTCTATTTCACGATGCAGCAGACCTTCGAGGAGCAGCCAGACGCTGTTGAGCGGTTCACCGCGGCAATCTCGGAGGCTTCCAAGTTCGCCTCCGAGAACCCTGACGAGGTGCGCGCCCAGACCTCCAACTTCACCGAGATGGACGACGATCTGACAGCCAAGGTGCTGCTTCCCCAGTACCCGGAAAGCATCAACGCCGAGTCGATCCGTACGCAGGCACAGCTCGCCCAGGACGACGGACTCATCGAGGCCCCCATCGACGTCGACGAACTAATCGCGGGCAACTGACTGAGCTGCTGGCGGTTGATCCGGCGATCCTTCCTGATAGGGGTGAAGTAATGCAACACTCGGTGGCGTTCGGTGTCACCCTCTCCGCAATGAACCTTCCGCTACTCAATTTCCAACAAAGATGTGAAGCGGCTGCGGCGGCAGGATTTACCGGGATAGGCATCAGCCTCCGGCAGTGGCTGACCGAGCGCCACCGAGGCGCGGGCGCGCGAACGATCAAGGCGATCCTCGCAGAAAACGGATTGGCGCTGACGGAGATCGAGGGGCCCTGGGATTGGGCACACCAAGGCGACATGAACGAAGAAGACGCGCTGATGCTAGAACTCCTCGACGCGTTCGGACCCCTACAGGTGACTGCGGTGCAGCTGGCTCCGGCAACCGGCCGCGGAATTCGTGCAGGCTTACGTCGATGGGCGACGCTCGTGCAAGAGCGCAACTCCGTGTTCGCACTGGAGTTCATGCCCTTCGGTCAGGTGCCGAACCTGCGATGCGCTCTCGACGTTCTGGACGCCGTGGACGGTGGCAGTGTCGGGTTGCTGCTCGACACATGGCACGTGGAGCGGACAGGGGCATGGTCGGAGATCCACAACATCCCGATTGGTTCCATCTGCTCGGTCCAGTTGTGCGATACCCAGGAGCAAGCGGCGGCGGACCTCAGGTGGGAGGCGCGTCACCACCGGAAACTGCCCGGTGAACAGTCCCGACAACTCGTCGAAACGCTGGACCGCCTCGGCCACGAGCCGCGGTATGCCGTCGAAGTGTGGTCCGACGATCTCAATGATCTCGATCAGCGTGAAGCGGCCCAACAGTTGTACGCGGCGGCGACAGACGTTCTCGGACGCGGGCTGGTCTCCCAAGGACGTCCCGGGTGAGCGAGGAACGGGCTGTCCCGACGTCCGTCAGTAGGTTCACGTTATTTACACGATTGGTTGGAGAGGGCGACAAGTGACCGAGTCCAGAAGGCATTTCAAGATCGAGGTCGATGACGGGGTTGTGCTCCATGGTGTACGCGTGGGCCATGGTTATCCGGTTGTGCTCCTGCACGGATTTCCCCAGGATCTTCATGAGTGGGACCAGATCTCGCCGCTGCTCCAGGACGATTACGAACTAATAGCGTTCGACCTGAAGGGGAGCGGTGGATCTTCGAAAACGGCGGCCGGCTACGACAAGAAACGCCTAGCTGCTGAGATCGATGCCGCGTGTCATCAGCTTGGTCTGGACGAGGTGGCAGTGATCGGCCACGACATCGGAGGGATGATCGCGTACTCGTGGGCGGCCTTCCACCCCGGCCGGGTCTCGCGCATCGCGGTGATCGACGTCCCGATCCCCGGCGTGAGCTTCTGGGACGACGCCCTGAGGGACCCGCTTCTGTGGCATTTCGCGTTCCACCTGAAGGAGAACCTTCCGGAAGCTCTGCTGGAGGGTAAAGAGGCTCTCTACATTCGTGAGTTTGTTCGCGAGCGTGCAGTCAATCTGGACGCATTCGAGAATGGGCTCCTCGACACGTACACGCAGAATTTCGCAGCTCCTGGCACCAAGCATGGGATGCTCGGCTGGTACCGAGCATTTCCCGAGGATGCCGAAGATAATCGAGGGCGTCTCGAACTGGGTAAGCTGACGCTCCCGGTGCTTGCCATCGGGGGCCGCGCGCGGTGGGGATCTCAGATGGAGTCCATCATGCGCGAATTCGCCCACGACGTCACCGGTGCAGTGATCGAGGACTGTGGACACTGGGTGCCCGAAGAACAGCCGGTAGACCTTGCGGATCTGCTCAGAGCCTTCCTCAGTGGGGTGAGGCGCCCAGGTTCTGAGCCCGCGGTCACGATTTCCGGACCAGCGAGCGTGTCTCGATGACAATGAAATCGATCGCCCTCGTGACGGGTGCCGGAGGCGGCCTGGGGTCCGTGGTTTGTCGCAGACTCTCCGAGGCAGGCTTTCATGTTCTGCTTGTCGATGTCGAGATCGAGGGCTTGGAGCGAATCGCACAAACGCTGACCGGCTCCTGGGAGATCCACCAGTGCGACGTGACCGACGAGGGTTCCGTCAGTCAGCTGATGGGTCGCGTCGAAGAAAAGCACGGTCAGCTCGATGTGCTGGTCAACAATGCTGGAATTGAGAGCGGAGCTCTTCTTTCCGACCTGACGGTGAGCGACTGGAGGCAAATCTTCGAGGTTAACGTCACCGGTCCATTCCTGCTTGCGCGGGCGGCTCTACCGATATGGTTTCGCACGCGAGCTGGCACCATCGTGAACATTTCCTCGCGGACATGGCTGAGTGGTGGAAGCGACGCTGCCTACGTTTCTTCGAAGGCTGCGCTCGTCGGGCTGACGCGTGCCCTTGCATCCGAGCTGGGGTACCTGGGCGTGACAAGCAACGCCGTTGCTCCGGGCTTTGTCAGGTCGCAGCTCAGCAACGTCAAGGGGGACGCGGATCAGATTGAGGATTTCGCGCAGCGGTTCATGGACGCCAGCCCGCTCAATCGTCCGGTCACCCCTGAGGACGTAGCGGAGACCGTGGCTTTCTTAGCCTCGCCAGGCGCACGGGCAATCACGGGCGAGGTTGTGCATGTGGCAGCTGGATCGCAGATGGCAGTCCGAGTAAGGACGGCGGCTCAGCAGCAGGCAGAACAACGCGCAGACACCAATTTGGAGGCGAGATTATGAATGACGCACACATGGTCCGGCAGGCAGTTGAGCAATGGGCTGTCTGGCGGGACGCGGGTTACTGGGACCGGTTCGCAACACTCTGGCACGACGAGGGCACCATGAGCGCCACCTGGTTCGTGGGCGGCTACAGGGACTTCATCGAAGCGAGTCGTCGAGGCTTTGACTCCGGCGTGCGGATCCTCCACTTCTTGGGGGGATCAGCTGTGGACGTGACGGGCGACCGGGCGGTGAGCGAGACCAAGATGACAATCACACAACGCGCCGAGGTGCACGGCGTTCTTGTGGACGTCATCTGCACCGGGCGCTTCTACGACTTCTTCATTCGCGATGCCGGAGAGTGGTTGTTGAGGCGACGGCAACCGATCTACGAGATGGATCGGATGGTCCCGGTCGTGCCCGGCGCGGTTCCGGAGCTCGACATGGGGCGCTGGGAGTCGTTGCCATTCGGTTACAGGAACCTCGGTTACATTCAAGAACAGCTCGGTATGAAGGTGCGGACAGGTCTGCCTGAGCTGACAGGAGCGGCTACCGAGCAGCTCTATCGCGACGGCGCAGCTTGGCTCGAAGGCCAGAGTGTGGCCGGAGAGGGCGCGGTTCGCGCCGACGTCATCGGGACGACCGGCTGAGGCGCCATGACGATCCGGGTGGGGATCCTAGGTTGTGGTGGTATCGCGGGTAATCACGTGGAGGCATACCGGGAGGTCGCCGAAGTCGAGGTAGTCGCATGCGCGGATGTCGACCGTCCGAGAGCGCGGTCGTTCGCAGAGAAGTACAACCTGCCGATCTGGGTTGGATCACTGGGCGAACTGCTTGAGGTAGGCATCGATGTCCTGAGCGTCTGCACGCCGCACCCCACGCACGAGCAGGCGGTTATTGACGCCGCGAAAGCAGGGGTGCACGTCCTGTGCGAGAAGCCCATCGCTCTCACAACTGCAGCTGCGCAGCGGATGGTCGATGCTTGCGACACTGCGGGCGTGGAGCTCGGCGTCTTGTTTCAGCGTCGATTCTGGCCGGCCAGCCAGAAAGTCCGGAGGACCATTGACGAAGGGGTCCTGGGCGCTCCGTTCCTGGCGCACTGTTCAGTGCTCCTGCACCGCGACCCGGACTACTTCACGAGAGATCCATGGCGAGGAAAATGGGACACCGATGGCGGTGGCGTGCTCATGACGCAGGCCATCCACTACATTGTCAGTGCCACGTGAATACTGACCCCCTGGTGCCGAGTGAAAGTTGACCCCCTCGGACAGAGTGAGGGAGTGATCAGCGTGGAGGATTGGGCCGAGATCAGACGGCTCCACAAGTCGGAGGGGATG
>NZ_BAABBA010000009.1:0-199556 GCF_039537705.1 Georgenia daeguensis | reverse complement strand
CCGCAGGACGGCTACGCCGCCCCCGACCGCGGCGCGCAGCCGCCGGGCGCGTCCGGTCCCGGCGCGCCCGCCCAGGGCATCCCGGCGGGCGCGCACGCCGCCGGCCCGGGTCAGCGGCACGTCCCGGCGGTGGCCGACTCGGCCGCGCGGCGTCGTCTCGGCGCGCTCCGCGCGGAGGTGGGCAAGGCCGTCGTGGGGCAGGACGCGGCCGTGACGGGGCTGGTCATCGCGCTGCTGTGCGGCGGCCACGTGCTGCTCGAGGGCGTGCCCGGCGTGGCGAAGACCCTCCTGGTGCGCACGCTGGCGGCGTCGCTCGCCATGGGGACCAAGCGCGTGCAGTTCACCCCGGACCTCATGCCCGGCGACGTCACCGGCTCGCTCATCTACGACGCCCGCTCGGCCGAGTTCTCCTTCCGTGAGGGACCGGTCTTCACCAACCTGCTCCTCGCCGACGAGATCAACCGCACCCCGCCCAAGACCCAGGCCTCCCTGCTGGAGGCGATGGAGGAGCGGCAGGTCTCCGTCGACGGCGTGCCGCGCCCGCTGCCGGACCCGTTCATGGTCATCGCGACCCAGAACCCCGTGGAGTACGAGGGCACCTACCCCCTCCCCGAGGCGCAGCTCGACCGGTTCCTGCTCAAGCTGATCCTGCCGCTGCCCGAGCGCAGAGACGAGATCGAGGTGCTGCACCGCCACGCGCACGACTTCAACCCCCGCGACCTCGCGTCGGCCGGGGTCACGGCCGTGGCCGGGCCCCAGGACGTGGCCGCCGCGCGCGCCGAGGTCGCCACGGTCGAGGTGGCGCCCGAGGTGCTGGGCTACATCGTGGACCTGGTGCGCGCCACCCGGACCTCCCCGTCGCTCTCCCTCGGCGTCTCCCCGCGCGGGGCGACGGCGCTGCTCGCCACCTCCCGGGCGTGGGCCTGGCTCTCGGGCCGGGGCTACGTCACGCCCGACGACGTCAAGGCGCTCGCCCACCCGACCCTGCGCCACCGGGTGCAGCTGCGGGCCGAGGCCGAGCTGGAGGGCGTGACGGCCGAGACCGTGCTGGACGGCGTGCTCGGCTCGGTGCCGGTCCCGCGCTGATGATCCCCACCACCCGTGCGGCGCTGCTCACCGCGGCCGGCGTCGTGCCCGTGCTGCTGTGGCCGCGCGCGCTCACGCTGTGGCTGTGGGTGGGCCTGGTCGTGCTGGCGTGCGTGGTCGACACCGTCCTGGCGGCCTCCCCCAGGCGTGTCGAGCTGACCCGCGCCGTGCCGGCGTCGGTCCGGCTGGGCGAGCCGTCGTCCTCGACCCTCACCCTGGCCCACCCCGGCCCGCGGACCCTGCGCGCGCTCGTGCGCGACGCCTGGCCGCCCTCGGCCGGTGCGGCGCGCAACCGGCACCGTGTGACGGTGCCGGCCGGGGAGCGGCGCCGGGTGCGCACCGCGCTGCTGCCCGTCCGCCGCGGCGACCGGCCGGCGGACCTCGTCACCGTGCGCTCCTTCGGGCCCCTCGGGCTGGCCGCCCGCCAGGCGTCCCTGGCGGCCCCGGCCACCCTGCGGGTCCTCCCCGCGTTCTCCTCGCGCCGTCACCTGCCCTCCCGCCTGGCACGCCTGCGGGAGATGGACGGGCGCGCCGCCGTGCTCGTGCGGGGGCAGGGCACGGAGTTCGACTCCCTGCGTGAGTACGTCATCGGCGACGACGTGCGCGCCATCGACTGGCGGGCCACCGCTCGCCGCGGCGACGTCGTCGTGCGCACGTGGCGCCCCGAGCGCGACCGGCGGGTCCTCATCGTGCTCGACACCGCCCGTCTCTCCGCCGCCCGCCTGGGGGACGCGCCCCGCCTGGACGCCCAGATCGAGGCGGCGCTGCTGCTGGCGGCGCTCGCCTCCCGCGCCGGGGACCGGGTGGACCTCGTGGCGGTGGACACGCAGGTGCGGGCGCGGGTCAGCGGGGAGCACGGGCCGCGGCTGATGAACGCGCTGGCCCAGGCGATGGCGCCCCTCGAGCCGTCCCTGGTCGAGATCAGCTGGACGACGGTGACGCAGGTGGTGCGCGACTCCCTCTCGCAGCGCGGCCTCGTGGTGCTGCTCAGCGCCCTGGAGCCCTCCGCGGTGACGTCCGGGCTGCTGCCCGTGGCACAGGCGCTCACCGCCGACCACATGGTGGTCCTGGCCTCCGCCTCCGACCCCGAGGTCGCCGCCCTGCGCGCCGACCGCTCCAGCGCGGACGCCGTCTACGACGCGGCGGCCGCCGAGCGCGGCGAGCTCGAGCGCGACGCCGTCGCCCTGCGGCTGCGGCGCCGCGGGGTCGAGGTGGTCGAGGCCGCACCCGACGATCTCGCGCCCGCGCTGGCGGACACCTACCTCGCGCTCAAGGCCGCCGGTCGCCTGTAGGTGTGGCGAGGACGTCCAGGACGACGGCGGCCGTCCAGCTGAACCCGCGCGTGCCGTGCGGGCTGCCGTCCCAGGCGTCGACGTACTCGGGGAAGTCCTGCCCCACGGCCAGGCGGACCATGGTCTCGCCGAGCCGGGCGGCGGTGTCGTGGTGGCCGTGCCGGCGCAGCGCCCCGGCCACGAGCCAGGTGGTGTTGAACCACGCCGGCCCCCGCCAGTACAGGGCGCGGTCCAGGTCGGGCGCCGTGGCGTCGTAGCTCGGCACGAGGGCCGCACCGCTGCCCAGGAAGCGGGGGCCCAGGGCTGCCGCCACCACCGCCCCCGCGTGGTGCGCCCCCGGCACGGCGGCGGGGACGAGCCCGGAGACCGTCGCCCGGCGCACCAGCTCGCCGGTGAGGGCGTCCCGGGCCACGTACACGCCGAGCACCGGGTCGAAGAGCGGCTCGAGGGCGGCGAGGATCTCCGCCGCCCGCCGCTCGTGCTCCTCCGCCGGCAGGCCGAGCTCGCGGGCGGTCGCCGCGAGCGCCTGCTCCGACAGCGCCCACAGGGCGTTGAACGCCGGGTCCTCCATGGCGAAGGGGGGCTCCGGGTCGCCGTCGTCCCCGGCGCGGTCGCGGTAGTGCTCGGCCAGCCAGAAGTACCGGCCGTACTCGCGGTCGGAGGGCCGCTCCGCCGCGTCGGCGTGCGCGAGGTCCGGGCGGGGCGGGGACGCCCCGGGCCGCTCCGGCAGCCGCGCCAGCGCGTCGTCCCACAGGGGCGAGTTGTCCGTCCCGGACTCCCACGGGTGCACGACCGCCGCGAGTCCGCTGCCCCGGTCCCGCTCCCGTCGCAGGTACTCGTGCCACGCACGCAACCGGGGGTGGACGCGCTCGAGGAACCGGCGCCGCCGCGAGACCTCCGGGTCGGCGGTGTGCACCAGCCACGCCGCCCACGCGTGCACCGGTGGCTGGACGAGCAGCGACGTCGCCCGGCCCCGGGCGGCCGCCAGGCGCGTGCTGCCCCAGAACGCCGCGTTCGGGGAGTACTCGTCCGCGACCGTGGGGTCGTAGACGATTTGCGGCACGCGCCCGTCGGACCACTGGGCGGCCAGGAGCGTCTCGAGCTCCGTCTGGGCGCGCACCGGGTCGTGGTGGCGCAGCCCGACGGCGACGAACGCCGAGTCCCAGCTCCACTGGTGCGGGTACAGCCCCGCCGCGGGCACCGTGTGGGTGCCGGTCCAGTTCCGGCCGAGGAGCTCCAGGGCCGCGTGCCGGGCCGCGGCCGGCGCCGCCTCCCGGGCAGCTCTCACGGCATCTCCAGCAGCACCTGGAGCGCCTCGCCCCCGGCGGCGTCCAGCATCGCGTAGGCCTCCGCCGCCCGCTCCAGCGGGTAGCGGTGCGAGATGAGCGAGAGGACCTCCGGCTCCCCCGCCAGGAGGTGGTCGACGACGGTGCGCTGCAGGCGGGCGACGTCCCACCGGGCCCGGAGCATCGAGGGCACCGAACCGATCTGCGAGGCGATGATCTGCACGCGGTTGTGGTGGAACTCCTCCCCCAGGCGCAGCGCCCCCTCACCCTGGTAGAACCCGGCAGCCACCACGACGCCGTCGGGCCCGACGAGCCGCGTCGCGGACTGCAGGCCGGCGTAGGTCCCGGACATCTCGACGGCCGCGTCGATGCCGGCGGAGCGGGTGATCCTCCGTAGCTCCACGGGCAGCTCGACGCCGGGCGTGAGCACGTGGTGGGCGCCCATCCGGCGGGCCGCCTCCTGCCGGCGGGGGATCCCCTCGACGGCGATGACCGTGGCCCCCGACAGCACCGCGTAGCGGGTGGCCAGCAGCCCGATGACGCCCTGGCCGAGGATCGCGACGACGGAGCCGAGGGAGGCGTGGGCGGCGAGCACGGCGTTGAGCGCGATGGCACCCACCCGCACGAAGCACCCGACCGCCGGGTCGACACCGTCGGGCAGACGGTGCCCCCGCAGCGCGGACGCCTCGACGACCGCCTCGGTGCGGTGCCCCCACATCCCCCAGACCACGTCGCCGACATGCACGTCGTCGGGGTGCGGGAGGCCGGCCACCGGCCCCGCCTCCACCACCCGCCCCACCTCGGAGTAGCCCCACCCGTCCACCGGGTAGCGCGCCGTCGGTCCGCGGGGACGCTCCCGGAAGAGCCGGAGGTCCGGGTCCCAGTCGAAGGTCAGGTATGGGTTGGTGCCGCGGAACGCGGTGAGCTCCGTGCCCGCCGAGACGCCGGAGGCGATGGTGCGGACGCGCACCGTGCCCGGGCCGAGCGGCGGCGGCTCCTCACGCACCGTCTCGACCTTCCGGGGTGCGGCGAACCGCAGGACCCTGGCCATGGCATCTCCTCGTCGAGCACCAGATCCGATCGCGTGGTCGGCACGATACGTATACCAGATCGACAGAAGGTCCGATACGCTCCGCTCACCTGGCTGATGCTCGGAGAGGAGCCGTCATGTCCTTGCGCACACGACCCGTCCTGCTCGCCGGAACCCTCGCCGCCGCCCTCGTCCTCGCCGCGTGCGGGTCGGACGGCGACGATGGCGGCGGCGGTGGCGACGGCGAGACGGCCGGCGGCGCCATCACGGTCTGGACGATGGAGAGCCTGCCCGACCGCTTCGCGGCGCAGCAGCAGATGGCGGCCAACTTCACCGAGGCCACCGGCGTGGAGGTCGAGCTCGTCGGGATCGAGGAGGCTCAGGCGCCGCAGCTCATCCAGTCCAACGCCCTGTCCGGGGACCTCCCTGACGTCATGGCGTCCTTCCCCCTGGCGCTCGTGCACCAGATGGGCGGCCTGGACATGGTCGACACGGAGACGACCCAGGCGGTGATCGAGACCCTCGGCGAGGACACCTTCGACCCGGCAGCCCTCGAGCTGACCAGCGACGGCGAGAACCAGCTGTCCGTGCCCTCGGACGGCTGGAGCCAGATCCTGGTCTACCGCACCGACCTGTTCGAGGAGGCGGGCCTCGAGCCGCCCACCACCTACGAGGCGCTGGAGACGGCGGCCAGGACGCTCACGACCGGCGACCAGTTCGGCATCACGATCGCCACCGACGCCTCGGACGTCTTCACCCAGCAGTCCTTCGAGGCCTTGGCGCTGGGCAACGGCTGCCAGCTCGTCGAGGGCGACGAGATCACGATCGACTCCCCGGCGTGCCAGGAGACGTTCCGCCTCTACCAGGCGCTCGGCTCGGAGTACTCCCCGTCCGGCACCCAGTCCGTGGACTCCACCCGGGCCTCGTACTTCGCCGGGCAGTCGGCGATGGTGATGTGGTCGACCTACATCCTCGACGAGCTCGCCGGCCTGCGTGACGACGCCCTGCCGACCTGTGACGAGTGCGCGGGCGACGACGCCTGGCTGGCCGAGAACAGCGGCGTGGTCACCACGATCACCGGGCCCGACGGCGAGTCGGCCGGCAGCTACGGCGAGATCGCCTCCTTCGTGGCCATCAACGGCGACAACCCCGCGGGGGCGCAGGCGTTCATCGAGTACATGATGTCGGACGCGTACGTGGACTGGCTGGCCATGGCGCCGGAGGGCAAGACCCCCATGCGCACCGGTGACGGCGAGAACGACACCGCCTTCGCCGACGCCTGGGCCGGCCTGGAGGCCGGGGTGGACCGGCGCGCGCCGCTGAGCGAGTTCTACGACGAGGAGGTCCTGGGCGTGCTCACCTCGGTGGGCGAGACCATCGACCGCTGGGCGCTCAAGGAGGGCCAGGGCGAGCTGCTCGGCTCCTTCACCGCCGAGCTGCCCCTCGCCACCGCCGTCGCCGACATGACGGGCGGCGGGCTCAGCGCCGAGGAGGCCGCCGGCCAGGTCGCCGAGGCGGCGCAGCAGATGCTGCCGGAGCAGTGAGCGACGCCGTCACCACCACCCCCAGGAGCCGGAACCGGTTCCGCGGCCAGCAGCGCGAGAACCGGGACGCCTGGATCCTCGTGAGCCCGACGGCGATCATCGTCGTGGCCGTGATCGTGGTCCCGATCCTGTGGAACGTGATCCTGGCGTTCCAGGACAAGTCGTTCACGTCGATCGCGGCCGAGGGCATCTTCGGCGGCGAGCTCACCATGGACAACTTCCTCGCCGTGGTCACCGGCGCCGGGTTCTGGCGCTCGCTGTGGACCACGGTGATCTACTCGGTCCTGTCCACCCTCGGCTCCATCGTCGTCGGGCTCGTCGCCGCGCTGGCGTTCCGGTCCCCGTTCCGGGGCCGGGGCGCGCTGCGCTCGATGATGCTGCTGCCCTACGTCGCCCCGGTCGTCGCCGTGACCTTCGTCTGGCAGGTCATGCTCAACCCGCAGTACGGCGTGCTCAACCACTACGGCCAGCGGTTCCTGGGGTGGGACCAGGGCATCGACTTCCTCGGTCGTGCCCCGTTCGCGCTCCTGACGGTCATCGTCTTCGAGATCTGGCGCTACTTCCCGTTCGCCTTCCTCTTCCTCACCGCCCGGCTCGTCGCCCTGCCGCGCGACATCGAGGAGGCCGCTCTCGTCGACGGCGTGACGCCGTCGCAGAACTTCCGGCACATCGTGCTGCCGCAGCTGATGTCGACCATCGCCCTGCTGTCCGTGCTGCGGCTGATCATGACGTTCAACAAGTTCGACGACGTCTACCTCCTCACCGGCGGGGCCGCGGGGACCGAGGTGGCCGCGGTGCGCGTCTACAACCAGCTCATGGGCAGCTTCGACATCTCGAGCGCCGCCGCGACCGCGCTGGTGCTCGCGATCGTGCTGGCGATCTTCCTGGCCGCCTACCTGCGGCTCTCGGCACGGGCGGAGGATCGGTCGTGAGACGCCTTCAGCTGGAGCAACGCACGTTCGCCGTGCTGCGGTGGCTGACGATCGCCGCGCTCGTCGTCGTCACGCTCTTCCCCTTCTACTACATGCTGATGATGAGCTTCGTGCCCATCCAGGAGCTGCTGCGCGACCCGGGCATGCTGTTCCCCGCGGCGGCGAACCTGACGCTGGGCACCTACCAGGACGTGCTGCGCCCGCTCGACGAGGGCGGGCAGGGCTTCGCCCGGTTCATGCGCAACTCCTTCATCGCGGCCACGGCGACGACGATCCTCACGCTCCTGCTCGTCATCCCCGGGGCGTACGCCGTCTCGCGCCTGCGCTTCCGCGGGCGCCGCCAGGTCAACGCGCTGTTCCTCGTCGTGTACCTGTTCCCGGCGATCATCATCGCCATCCCGCTGTTCGTCGGGTTCTCCGCGCTGGGCATCCGCCAGTCGCTCATCGGCCTGGTGCTCGTCTACATCGCGCTGACCGTGCCCGTGTCGATCTACCTGCTGCGGTCGTACTTCGACACCATCCCCATGTCCATCGAGGAGTCCGCCCGCATCGACGGCGCCAGCCGCGTGCAGACGATGTGGCACATCACCATCCCGCTCGCGCGCCCGACCATCCTCTCGACCGCGCTGTACATCTGGATGATCGCGTGGAACGAGTTCCTCTTCGCCCTGCTATTCCTGGTGGCGGAGCGGGACCTGTGGACCGTCTCCCTCGGGCTCTCGCAGCTGGCCGACGGCATCGAGGTGGCCAAGACGACCCTCATGGCCGGGTCGGTGCTCCTCACGGTGCCCGTCGTGGTCCTGTACGCCGTCGCGGAACGAGGGCTCACCGAGGGTCTGACGAGCGGCGCGGAGAAGGGGTGAAGCCGTCCGTCCCCGGGACGGGCCCCGGGGACATCCTGGCGCTGATCCGGCGCTCCGGCGTCTGCACCCGCGCAGAGATCCAGCAGATCACCGGCCTGTCCCGGATGACCGTGGGGCAGCGCCTCGCTCCCCTGGCCGAGCAGGGCCTCCTGCGCGACGCCGGCCCCCAGGGGCGCACCGGCGGGCGGCCGCCGCAGGGGCTGGAGTTCAACCCGGGCCAGGGGGTGGTCCTGGCGGCTGCGCTCGAGACCACGCGCTGCCGCACGGCCGTGACCGACCTCGCCGGCCGCATCCTGCGCACCGGCGAGCCGCAGGTCAGCGTGCAGGCCGGGCCGCGGGAGACCCTCGACGCCGTCTGCTCCTCCCTGCTCCGGCTCCTTCGGGACCACGGCACCGACCTCTCGGCCGTCCGCGGCGTGGGGGTGTCCCTGCCCGGCCCCGTCGATCCCGTCACCGGCCGGCCGAGCGAGCCGCCGATCATGCCCGGGTGGGACGGGTTCGCCGTCATCGAGCACGTGAGCTCCCGCACGGGCGTCCCCGTCGTCGTCGTGGACAACGACGCCAACGCCATGGCCCTGGGCGAGTATGTGCGCCGCGGGCCGGACGGTCCCCCGCTGGTGCTGATCAAGGTCTCCACCGGCATCGGCGCCGGGATCGTCATCGACGGGGAGGTCTACCAGGGGGTCGACGGCGGCGCCGGGGACATCGGCCACGTGCGCACGCACCACGAGGGCAGGATGTGCCGGTGCGGGGCCCGGGGATGCCTCGCGGCGACGGCGAGCGGGTGGGCGGTGGCCGAGGACCTCACCGCGCTGGGGGTCCCCGCCGCCTCCGGGCACGACGTGCAGCTGCTGCTCGCCGCGGGCGACCCGCACGCCGCCCGGCTGACCCGCGAGGCCGGCCGGCTGATCGGTGACGTCGCCGCGACGGTCGTGAGCCTGCTCAGTCCCGGCACGCTGCTCCTCGGCGGCGACCTCGCCTCGACGGCGCTGCTCAGCGGCGTGCGGGAGCGGCTGTACCGCCGGACCCTGCCGCGGGCCACGCGCCACCTCCAGGTGGAGCTGGCCGCGATCGGCGGGGACGCCGCGCTCGTGGGGATCACCCGGAGCGTCGTCGACCGGGTGTTCGCGCCGGCCGCGGTCAACGAGTGGCTCGCCGGAGAGGGGCCCGGGGAACCCTGAGCGCGGCGACGTACGCTCGGGGGATGACCACGGACGCCCCCACCTCGGCCCGGGTGGACGCCTGGCTGTGGGCCGTGCGGCTGTTCAAGAGCCGCTCGCTGGCCACCGCGGCCTGCCGGGCGGGGCACGTGCGCGTGAACGGCGAGCGGGCCAAGCCTGCCACCGCGGTCGGGATCGGCGACGAGATCGTCGTCCGCGGCGGCGAGCGCGAGCGGGTGGTGGAGGTGCGCCGGGTCCTGGTCAAGCGCGTCGGCGCGCCCGTCGCGGCCGCCGCGATGATCGACCGCAGTCCCGAACCGCTGCCGCGGGAGGTGTACGCGGTCCCACGCCGCGAGCGCGGCTCCGGCCGCCCCACCAAGCGCGAGCGTCGCGAGATCGAGCGACTGCGCGGGTACTGAGCGAGCGGCTGCCCGTCCGCGAGACGCCGCCCCGGACCGCGGGCCCAGCACCTGCCCGGACCGCGGGCCCAGCACCTGCCCGACCGCGGCTGCCGGGCCGCGGCCCGTGCCGGACCCTCTGCCCGGGCGTGACCGAACCGGTACCAACATTCCGGGACTGCGCGCGCACCCCGCGCGGAGAATCGGGTCATGGAGGGCGCAGCGGGGCGCCGGCGACCGGCGCACGGGCGGGCGAGGCGCGTGCTCGCCGCCGTCGCCGCGGCGTGCGCGCTCGCCTCCTGCGCGGGGTGGCCCGGCGGCGGCCCGGAGGCGGCCGGCACCGCCGCGACGGACACCCGATCGAGCGGTGCGACGCCGGCGCCGAGCGCCCCCACCACCGGCTCCGGCCCCTCCGAGGACGGCCCCGGCCAGGACGGCTCCGCGGGGCCCCCCTCCCCCGCCGACCCCGGCGGGTCGGGGACGCCGGGCGACAGCCCGGCTCCGCCGTCGTCCAGCCCGACGGCGACCCCGCCGCCCGGGCCGACTGCCGCGCCGACGACCAGCCCGGCTCCCCCGCCCGCCCCGGACCCCGACCCGACCTCGCCGCCGGCCACGCCGCCGCCCACGACCGCTCCGCCCTCGGCGCCGGCCGTGCCCGCGTCCTGGCGCGGGCAGGACGTCGAGGTGCTCCCCACCTCCGAACCGGTCGTGGCGCTGACCTTCGACGGCGGAGCCTCCGGCACGGCGGTCGCGAGGATCCTCGCGGTCCTCGCGCAGCACGACGTGCCGGCCACGTTCTTCGTGACCGGCGAGTTCGCGCGCAGCTACCCGTCGGCGGTGCGGCAGATCGCCGCCGCCGGCCACCCGGTGGGCAACCACTCCGACAACCACCCCGCGTTCCCCGACCTGACGAACGAGGCGATCCGCGCCCAGCTCGCGCGCGCCGAGGAGACGATCACGGCGCTGACCGGCCGCCCGGCGAAGCCGTTGTTCCGCTTCCCCTACGGCTCGCGCACACCGCTGGACGTCCGGGTGGTCAACGACGCCGGCTACGTGCCCTTCCGGTGGACGGTGGACACGCTCGGGTGGCAGGGCACCTCCGGCGGGCGCTCGGCGGCCTCGGTGCGCGACCGCGTCCTCTCCACGGCGCGCTCGGGGCAGATCGTCCTGATGCACGTGGGGGCGAACCCCACGGACGGCTCCACCCTGGACGCGGATGCGCTGCCCTCCGTGATCGAGGGGCTGCGGGCGCGGGGCTACCGCTTCGTCAGCCTCGACCGGTACTTCTGAGCGTCGGGCCGCTCAGAAGCCGGGGAGCGTCATCGGGTCGATCGTGGAGCCGTTCTTCCACACCTCGAAGTGCACGTGGCAGCCGGTCACGTTGCCGGTGGCGCCCGTGTAGCCGATGGTCTGGCCCTGCGAGACCCGCTGGCCCTGGCTCACGGCGAAGCCGGAGAGGTGGTTGTAGACGGTGATGTAGGAGTTCCCGCCCACGACGCCGTGGTTGATGAGGACCTGGTTGCCGTGGGTGCCGTTGCCGTACGCGCCGCGCACACCCACCACGGTGCCGCCGGCCGAGGCGTACTGGGGGTTGCCGCAGGCCGAGCGCAGGTCGACGCCGTTGTGCATGAACCAGCCGCCGGTGATCGGGTAGACCCGGTAGCCGTACGGGGAGGTCACGTAGAGGTTGGGGACCGGCGGGGCGAGGAAGTTGCTCGACGCGGGTGCCGGGGCGGGCGCCGGCGCGGGGCGGGACTGGTTGCGCGAGGCCGCGGCCCGGCGCTCGGCCTCGGCCCGGGCGGCCGCCTCTCGCTTCTTGCGCTCCTCCTCCTTGCGGCGGTTCTCCTCGTCGATGCGGGCGATCTCGCGGGCGAGCTCCGCGCTGTCGGCCTCGAGCTCGGCGAGCTGACCGGCGTACTGCTTCTTCTGGTCCTCGAGCTGCTTGGACAGGGCCGTCATGTCGGCCTGGATCTTCTCGATCTCGGCCTTGTGGTCGGCGGCCGCGGCGCGGGCCTCGTCGGCCGCGACGACGGCGGCGTCCGCCTCAGCCTTGAGCTCGCCGATGCGCGCGGTCACCGCGGTCTGCCGCTCCTGCTGGTTGCGGGCGACGGCGGAGGCGGTCTCCAGGTCGTCGAGCACCTGAGTCTGGGAGCGCACGGCCGAGCCCATGACGGCGTAGCTCTGGAGGAAGTCGTCGGTGGAGGAGGAGTCGAGCACCACCTCGAGGGTGGTGACGGCGTTGTCGCCGCGGTAGGTGCTGCGGGCGAGCTCACCCATGGCGGCGCGGGTCGAGTCGATCTCCTTCGCCCCGGCGGCGAGGTCGGCCTCCAGGGCCGCGGACTCGGCCTCGGCGAGGTCGAGGCGGCCGGCCACCTGCTCCTGCTTCCGCTCGGCCGCGGCCAGCGCCTTCTCGGCGGCGGCCAGCTTCTCCTGGGCGACGGGCAGCTTGGCCTTGGCGTCCTCGAGCTTGAGGTAGGTGGCGGCGAGGTCGGCGTCGACGCCCTCGAGCGAGGACTCGACCTTCTCGCGCTCCGCCTCGTTGCGCTCCTGCTCGCGCACCAGGTCGTCCCGGGAGTCCGCGTGCGCCACCGCTCCGACGGCACCGAGGCTCAGCGCCACGAGCGCGGCGGCGACAGCGCTGCCGAGCGCGCGGATCGGACGTCGGGCGGCGCGGGGGGCGGGAGAAGGACGGCGCACGGGGTTCACCTCACACCTTCGTGTAGCGACCGAGGGTCACGATCGAGCTGATGCCGGCGAGCAGGATCGCGGCGAGGACGAGGAACGGGGCGACGGTGAGCACGTCGCCGGTGTCGACGAACTGCACCCACGGCGTGGAGCCGGCGAGCCAGTCCTCCACGAGGTAGCGCACGCCGAGGAACAGCCCGCCGACCGCGAGGACGGCGCCGATCAGCGCGGCGATCGCCCCCTCGAGCATGAACGGCAGCTGGATGAAGAGGTTCGACGCGCCGACGAGCCGCATGATGCCGGTCTCGCGGCGGCGGGACATCGCGGAGAGGCGGATCGTCGTCGTGATGAGCAGGACCGCGGTGACGATCATGACGCCGGCGAGCCCGACCGAGAGCAGGGTGGTGCGGTTGAGGATCAGGAACAGCGGCTCGAGCTGCTCGCGCTGGTCCACCACCACCTCGACGCCGGGACGGCCCTCGAGCTCGTCGGCGACGATCTGGTACTGCTCGGGGTCGACGAGCTTGACCCGGTAGGAGACCTGCATCTGCTCCACGGTGAGGGACTGCGCCCAGACCGTGTCCGCCATCTGCTCCTGGAACGCCTCGAAGGCGTCCTCCTTGGACTCGAGGTACACCTCGTCGACGTAGGGCGCCATGCTCTCGGACGCGAGCAGCTCGCCGATGGCGTCGACCTGCTCCTGGGTGGCCTCGCCGCCCGCGCACGCGGGGGTCGCGGAGTTGGCCGGGCACATGAAGGCGGAGACCTCGACCTTGTCGTACCAGTCGTTCTTGAGGTTGCCGACCTGGATCTGGAGCAGGGCGGCCGCCCCGACGAACGTGAGCGAGACGAAGGTGACAAGGATGACCGAGACGGTCATCGCCAGGTTCCGCGAGAGGCCCTGGAAGGTCTGGGACAGGACGAACCGAAGTCGCACGGGTCCGCCCCTACCGGCTCGCGCCGTAGACGCCGCGGGACTGGTCGCGCACCATCACGCCGCCCGAGAGCTCGACGACGCGCTTGCGCATCTGGTCGACGATCTCGTCGTCGTGGGTGGCCATGACGATCGTGGTGCCGGTGCGGTTGATGCGGTCGAGCAGGCGCATGATTCCGATCGAGGTCGTGGGGTCGAGGTTCCCGGTGGGCTCGTCGGCCAGGAGGACGGCGGGACGGTTGACCATCGCGCGGGCGATCGCCACGCGCTGCTGCTCACCGCCGGAGAGCTCGTGCGGAAGGCGCTTCTCCTTGCCGTCCAGTCCCACGAGCTCGAGGACCTCGGGGACGGCGCTGAGGATGTGGTGGCGCGGCTTGCCGATGACCTGCGGGGCGATCGCGACGTTCTCGAAGACGGTCTTGTTGCTCAGCAGCTGGAAGTCCTGGAACACCGTGCCGATCTGACGGCGCAGGTGCGGCACCTTCCACCGCGAGACCTGCGAGAGCTCCTTGCCCAGGGCGTAGATCTGCCCGGACGTCGGCCGCTCCTGGCGCAGGACGAGGTTGAGGAAGGTGGACTTGCCGGAGCCGGAGGCGCCGACGAGGAAGACGAACTCGCCGCGCTCGATCTCCAGGCTGACCTGGTCCAGCGCGGGGCGTGCACCCCGGGCGTAGACCTTGGAGACGTTCTCGAATCTGATCACAGGTGTGTAGCGGCCAGTCTCGACAGTGGGGGCAGAACAACCACTGGCCACCTGGCAGGGTAGGCACGCGCGCGCCGTGAGCCTGCGCAGACACGCCGCACGGCCCCGCAACTACCTGCGGTGGCCGTCGCATATTCCGACGGCGGTACTCCGGCGGCCGTCGGGGATTCCTGCGAACCGCGCGCCCCGCCGTCGGGGATTCCGGCGAACCCCGGACCCGCGGTCAGGCGGGGACGCTCTCCTGCGACTTGCGCCAGCGGATCCCGGCGTCGATGAACTCGTCGATCTCGCCGTCGAAGACCGCGGACGGGTTCCCGGACTCGTGCTCGGTCCGCAGGTCCTTGACCATCTGGTACGGCTGGAGCACGTAGGAGCGCATCTGGTCGCCCCACGAGGCCTTGACGTCCCCGGCGAGCGCCTTCTTCGCGGCGTTCTCCTCCTCCTGCCGGACCAGAAGCAGGCGGGACTGGAGCACGCGCAGGGCGGCGGCCCGGTTCTGGATCTGGGACTTCTCGTTCTGCATGGAGACGACGATCCCGGTGGGGATGTGCGTCATGCGCACCGCCGAGTCGGTGGTGTTGACGGACTGGCCGCCGGGCCCGGACGAGCGGAAGACGTCGACCTTGATCTCGTTCTCGGGGATCTCGATGCTGTCGGTCTGCTCGATGAGCGGGATGACCTCGACGGCCGCGAAGGACGTCTGGCGGCGGCCCTGGTTGTCGAACGGGGAGATCCGCACCAGGCGGTGCGTGCCGGCCTCGACCGACAGTGTGCCGAAGGCGTACGGGGCCTTGACCTCGAAGGTGACCGACTTCAGGCCGGCCTCCTCCGCGTAGGAGGTGTCGAGCACCTGGGTCGGGTAGCCGTGGCGCTCGGCCCAGCGCAGGTACATCCGCAGCAGCATCTCGGCGAAGTCCGCGGCATCGACGCCGCCCGCGCCGGCGCGGATGGTGACCACGGCCTCGCGGGAGTCGTACTCACCCGCGAGCAGCGTGCGGACCTCGAGCTCGCCGAGGTCCTTGCGGATCGCGTTGAGCTCGGCCTCGGCGTCGACGAGGAAGGCGTCGGCGTCGGCCCCCTCCTCCTCCTGACCCAGCTCGACCAGGGCGGCGAGGTCCTCAATGCGCTCGCCCATCTTCTCCACGCGGCTCAGCTCGGCCTGCGCGTGGGATAGCTGAGAGGTGACCACCTGCGCGGCGTCGGGGTCGTCCCACAGGTCGGGGGCGGACGCCTTCTCCGACAGCTCGGCGATCCGGCCGCGCAGGGCGTCCGGGTCCGTCACCGCACGGATGGACTCGAACGTCGCGCGCAGGTGCTGGATCTCGCTGGAGAAGTCGGTGGCCACGAACGGCAAGGTTACGCGATCGCCCGGCGGGGCGTGCGGGTCAGCGTCGGACCGTCACCTCACGACGCGCGACCGGGGCGACCTCGGACCACAACCTGACGACGGCGCGTACTGGTCCGCCGTCGGACCGCCACCTCACGACGGCGCGCCAGCGCCCCCGACCTCGGGCCGCCGGTAGTTGCGTCCGGCGGCGAGGAAGACGACGAGGCTGGCGACGACGGCGGCGAGGATCACACCGGCCATCGCGACATCGTCGCCGCCGAGCAGGCCGACCACGGGCGAGACGGTCCCGGCGACTCCGGCCTGCAGGGCGCCGATGAGCGCGGCGGCCGTGCCGGCCCGCTCACCGTGAAGGGTCAGGGCCAGCGCGGTGGCGTTCGGCAGCACGAGGGAGTTCACGCTCAGCAGGAGCCAGAGCGGCGCCACCAGCCCCCACAGGCCCCCGGTGCCGGTGGCCACGAGAACGAGGAGCACCGCACCGAGTGCGGTGGCCAGCGGGATCGCCACCCGGAGCAGCGCGATCGGCTGGAACCGCTTCACGAGCGAGGCGTTGAGCTGCGAGCCGAGCACGAGCCCGGCGCCGTTGAGGGCGAAGAGCAGCGCGAACTGCGTCTCGCTCAGGCCGTAGCCCTCCTGGAGGACGAAGGGCGAGCCGGCCACGTAGCTCATCAGCGCCGCGAGGCCCAGCCCGGGAATGAGCGCGAGAGCCATGAACTGCCGGTCCCCCAGGAGGTACCCGTACCCGGCGAACGTCGCCCGGAGGGGCTCGCGCCGGCGGGCCTCCGGCGGCAGGGTCTCGGGCAGGGCCCGCGCGATCACGGGTATCAGGGCGAGCCCCACGAGCGCCAGGACGAAGAACGTGGCTCGCCAGCCCCACCAGCCTGCGATGAGGCCGCCCGCCGTGGGGGCGAGCAGGGGCGCGACACCGATGACGAGCATGAGGCGCGACATCAGCACGGACGCCCCGGCGCCGCTGTACCGGTCCCGGATGACGGCCATCGCCGTGACCGTGGCGGCGGCGTTGCCGACGCCCTGGATCACGCGCAGCACGATCAGGGGCCAGATGCCCGGGGTCAGCGCGCAGAGCACGGACGCGACGACGTGCAGCGCGACCCCGATCATCGCCGGGCCACGCCGGCCGTAGCGGTCGGAGAGCGGGCCGGCGAGCAGCTGACCGATCGCGCCGCCGATGAGCACGCCGGTGATGGTGGCCTGGACGAGGGCCGCGCCGGAGCCGAGGTCGTCGGCGACGACGGGCAGGGAGGGCAGGTACAGGTCCGTCGTGACCGCCGGGAGCGCGGCCATGGCGCCGAGCAGGAGGACGAACGAGGCGGGAGGCCGGGCGCCGGCCGGGAACGTCACGCGACCATCGTGGCATGCGAGCCCGCGTCGCCGGCCACTGAGCCCGTGGCGCCTGGCAACTAGCGGTCAGCGTCTCGCCCGAAGCCGGCGGCTCCCGGCTACCCGCTTACAACTCACGGCTCACGGCTCAGGGCTCACGGCTCAGGGCTCAGGGCTCAGGGCTCAGGGCTCAGGGCTTAGCGCTCAGGGACTCACGCGGAACGGTCAGAGCGGCTCAAGGGCCGCCGCGACGGCCACCATCTGCTCGAGCACGGCGAGAGTCGCGGCGCGCGGCTCGCTGCGGGTGACGCGGTGACGCACGAACAGGCGACGGGTGCCGAGGCCGGGCAGCGCCGCCCACCGCACGTTCTCCGGCAGCTGTCGGCGCATGGCGAGCTCCGGGAGCAGGGCCACGCCGAGCCCGGCGGCGACCATGGCGAGCGCGACGTCGAAGTCGAGGTAGCGGTGGGCGGTGCGCGGGGTGAAGGACAGCTCGGACGCCAGCCGCGCGAGCGCGCGATCGGCGGCACCACGCGGCTCGGGCGCGAGCCACGTGCGGCCCACCAGGTCGAGCAGGCCCGCGGGCTCCGGCTCCGTGGCCGGCAGCGCCACCACCCACGGCTCGTCGAGGAAGGGGACGTCGCGCGAGCCCTGCGGCGCCGGGGCCGGGCTGGACACGTCGTGCTCGATGACGAGCAGGTCGAGCTCCCCGCGGCGCAGGGCGCGCCGGCCGTGCTCCTCGGCCACCTCGTGCACCACAAGATCCACGCCGGGCAGGGTCTGCTCGAGCTCGGCCAGCAGCGGGACGAGCACCGCGCGGATCGCGGTCTGGAAGGCGCCGACCACGACGACGCCGGAGATGTCGCCCTCCAGCGCCGCCAGCGAGCGGCGGGTCTCGCCGAGCTCGGACTCGATGCGCTCGGCCGCCTCCGCCAGCACCCGGCCGGCCGGCGTCAGCGTGGCGCCCGACGGCTGCCGGTCGAGCACCCGCACGCCGGTCTCGGCCTCGAGACGCGCTATTTGCTGAGAGACGGCAGAGGGGCTCAGACGCAAAGAGTCGGCCGCGGCGAGAACGCCTCCGGACCTGCTCACGGCCAAGAGAACGCCAAGCCTGCGTGGGTCGATGTCCATGAAGCAAAACTGTATACCGGGTGCAACTTCATTCGATTGATCTTTATAGCCGAGAGGCTCACGATTGACCTGTGCCCGAGATCGTCGCCTCCGTGATTGTCACCGCCGGCTGGGTCGGTGTCATCGTCCAGCTGGTGGCCTACGCCCTGCTCTCCACCGGTCGTCTTCCGGCCGGGTCCGTCAGCTACCAGGGCCTCAACGTCTTCGGCGCGATCGCGGTGGGCGCCAGCTCGGCCTCCAGCGGCGCGTGGCCCTCCGCCGTCGCCAACGGCATCTGGATCGCGATCGGGGTCGTGGCGATCGTCGCCCTGAAGCGCCACCTCGTCACCCGCCGTCTCCGGGCCGCCGCCCGCACGGCCCAGCAGCTCCGCGGCCAGCACGTGGCCCGCGCCCGCCGCGCCGCCCGACGCTCCGTGGTCTCCCCCGCCCAGCCCGGGACGACGGCGGAGACCGGGCCGCTCACCGCCGAGCCCGGTCCCGTCACCGCCGCCCTCGCCGACCGGCCGCTTCACCCGGGCTCCACCCGGCCGGCGGGACGGCCGGAGCACACCGGCCGCCGCCGTCGCCGCACCCGCGAGAAGGTCGCCGCCTGAGGCGCGACGGACCCCGTCGATCTGAACGGTCACCCCCTGAAGCACGACGTCTCCGTCTGACTCGAGCGGTCGCCGCCCGGCGCTCGACGGACTCTGTCTGACCTGAGCGGTCGCCGCCCGACGCTCGACGGACTCCGTCTGACCCGAGCTGTCGCGCTGAGACGCCCCGTCATTTCCGTCGGAGGCGTTCCAGCTTCCCGCGTGCCTCCTCCACCGCGGCCTGCGCCTCGACGTGGGCGACGGCCGCGTCCTGGCGAGCCTCGGCGGCCTCGTCGAGCCGGTCCTCCACGCCTGCGAGGGTGTGCTCGCGCTCGTCGAGCCGGCGCCGGAGCTCCTCGACCTCGGAGCGCAGCTGCAGAGCGCGCGCCTCGAGGCGGTGGGCCTGGTCCTCGGCCGAGCGCAGCTCCCGCTCGGCGGTTGCCGCCGACCGTTCCGCCGCCTGCGTCTCCTCCTGCGCCCGGGCGATCTCGGCGCGCAGCGCCGCGGCGGCGTCCTCCTTGCCGGCGCGCCTGGCGGCCCTCGGCGCTGTCCCGCGCGGCGCCCGCGGCGCCTGCTCGCCCAGGGCCTCCGGCACGGCGAGGACCCCGGCGAGCTCGACGGGGTCCATGCCGACGGCGGCCATCGGCTCCACCAGAAGCCCGGTGCGCAGGGCGTTCGCGGCCCCCGCATCCGCCATCGCGGCCTGCAGGGTCGCCGCCGTCTGCTCCGCCGCCGCCTCGCTCACCTTCTGCCCCAGACGGGCCGCGACCTTGCGGCCCTCCCGGACGACGGCCGCGACGAGCTGGCGCCGCTGCCGGTTGAGGTCCCGGAGCTGGGCGGCGTCGAGGTCCTCCTGGGCCTCGCGCATCGCCTCCCCCAGCTCGAGGACCTGGTCGAGCTGCTCGCTCAGGTGCCGCACCATGGTGTTCGCCAGCCAGGCCGCGGCGGCGGGCTTGGGCAGCGCCTTGACCGCGCGCGCGAGCTCGGCGTCGCCGTCGGTCTTGATCCGCGCCGCCCGCTCGTTGCGTGCCGCGACGAACTCGCCGGGCACGAGCGCGTAGAGCTCCCCCGCGACCGCGATCAGCTCCTCGCTCCCCACTGCCGTCAGCCCGCCCGGGCCGTGGAGGTGACCCGCAGCGCGATGCCATCGCTCCACGGGACCAGCACCCACGGGACCAGCGGCGGGCGTGCCGTGGCGGCGAGCGTGACCTGCGCGGTCGTCCCGTCCGGCGTCCCGGTCGGCTCGGCCACCCGCAGGCCGTCGAACTCGCCGACCACCGCCGCCGGGGCGGCGCCCAGGTACTCACGCACCGCGGCGTCGACCGAGGCGTCCGACAGCGGGACGCGGGTGGCCCCGTCCACCGGCCCGGCGGGCGCGCCGTAGTACGTGGCGACGTCGATGGCGTCCGCGGCGTCGGCCGCGGCACCGTCCGCCAGGGCGAGAAGGCGTTTGCGCTCGATGTGCACCGCCGAGGCGCTCGCCACCACGAGCACCAGGGCCAGCACCAGCACCCCGAACGCGAGACTCAGCAGCATGATCTGACCCTCCTCCCCCGCCCCGGCCGCCGCCATCCGGCGCCGCAGCGCCGTCACCGCGCCGCCCGGAACTCGGGAACGGCGGCGACGTGGGTCGCGCTGACCGGCACGGTCGCCGGCACCGCGTTCACGACCACGTCCGGGACGAGAGGCAGGTCCACGCTCGTGGCGACGGTGACCACCACCCGGGTGCCCGGCGCCAGGCACGGCTCCTCGGTGCAGCTGACCTGAAGGGCTCCGGCCCCGTCGACGTCGAGCCCCTGGTCCTCGAAGGCCAGCTCGACGGCGAGACGTGCGGCGGCCGCACCCTCCTGAAGGGACTCGGCCCGCGCCAGAAGGCGTCCCGCCTCACGCGCCGCCCCCTCGGCGGCGAACGCCGCGGCCTGGATCTGCGCCAGCGTCAGGACCAGATACACGATGGGGACGAGCAGCAGCAGGCTCACGCCCAGGAACTCCACGACGGCGCTGCCCCGCTCGGGCCCGCCCATCACCCGCAGCCGCGCCCGCACCACACCCACGAACCCGGCAAGGCAGTTCCCCGGGACCCGCACCGCGCCCGTCCGCACCCCACTCATCCGAGCGGCTCCTCGAGCACCGCGTGCCCACTGACGTCGAGCACACCGGACGGGCCGAGCAGCCCCAGCACCGGCAGCGGTGCACTGACCCGGACCCGCACCAGGGTCGTCCCGCCCCGGTCCACCAGGGAGGCGGAGACCTCGCGGGCGTACCGGGGCGAAAGACTCAGGCCGATGAGCTCACGCGTGCGCGCGACCCCCTCGGCGGGCGTCGAGCCCACCAGCGCCGCATGCCGAGCCCCCTCGGAGGCCGAGTCGACCAGCGTGTTCCGCACATGAAGCCCCAGCACCAGCTGCAGCAGCGCCACGACGATCGCCAGCACCAGCACCGAGACCAGGACGAACTCCACCACGGCCGAGCCGCGGTCACCCTCGACCACCAGCCCCCGCCACCGCGCTCGGGACCACGTCGACAGCCCACGCCACCGGCCACGAACCACCGCCCTCAGAACGCCAGGACGCGATTCATCGCCGTCTCGAACACGGTGGACAGCGCCGGGCCGGCCAGCGCCCAGATCGCCACGACCAGACCGGCCGTCATCAGGGTGACCAGCACCCAGCCCGGCACGTCGCCGCGCTCGGGATCGTCCTCCAGCGACCAGCCGAGCCGGGCCGCGATCAGGTTGAGCAGGGTCCACATGTCGTCTACCTCCGGTTGAGTGCGGATGGTCCCGGCCCGGCGGCGCCGGGCGGCTGTCGGTGCTCACAGACCCACCTGCAGCACCGCGAGTCCGGGAAAAATCGCAAAAAGAACGGTGACCGGCAGCACCAGAAAGACGACCGGCACCATCATGCCGAGCTCCTTCTTTCCCCCGGTCTCCATCAGTTCGCGCCGGGCGGTCTCCCGCGCGTCCTGGGCCTGAGCGCGCAGGACCTCCGCGAGCGGCGTGCCTCGTTCGAGGGCGACGGCCACGCCCTCGGCGAATCGCGCGACGGCGGGCTCGTCCGTCCGGGCCGCCATGCGCTCGAGGGCGACGGCGAGCGGCACCCCCGACCGCGCCTCGGCCAGGGTCCGCCGCACGTCGAGGGCGAGCTCGCCGTTGGTGGTGCGGGCGATCCGCTCGAGCGCCCCGACCGGTCCCTCCCCCGCGGCGACGGCGAGCGCGAGGAGCTCCGCGACGTCGGGAAGCTCCATGGCCATCCGCTGCTGACGCCGCCGGACCTGGCTGGTCAACGACTGGTCACGCGCGACCGCACCGCCCACCGCGCACAGCAGGACGCCGATCAGGAGCGGGACGAGCGGCGCACCGCGCACCACCCCGAGGGTCAGCGCACCGAGCAGGCCGACCGCCAGACCGACCGCGGCCCACATCAGCTGCTCGGTACGGAACTGGTCGTGGGTCATCGTCCCGCCCAGCAGCTGCAGGCGACGGCGGATGCTGACCGAGGACGATCCGAGCCGCTCGAGCACCCGCCCGGCGTCGTGGACCATCGGCGCGAGGAGTCGCTCGAGGGTCGGGAAGGGCGTATGCACCGGCCGGTCGGCGAGCAGTCGGGACGTGCGGGGCCGCTCCCGCAGGTACGGCGCGATGCGGTCGTCCAGGGTGATGCGGCGCGCCGCCACGCGCCACAGCACGAGGCATACGCCGACGCCGCCCATCAGCCCGACGACCGCGCCGAGCGCCGTCGGGCTCACCGCAGCACCCGCGCTTCCTCGGGCAGCCGCCCGATGCGGACCATGAGCACGTAGGCGAGCAGGCTGCACCCGGCCCCCGACGCCAGCACGATCACACCGAGCGCGGAGTTGTAGGCCTCGGCGGTCTCGGCCCGCGTGGACAGCAGGAGGAGAACCACCCACGGGGCCGCCACGGCCATTCGAGCCCCTGCCACGGTCCACGACTGACGCGCCTCGAGCTCGCCACGGGTGCGAAGGTCGTCGCGGATCATCTTCGCCAGCGTGCGCAGGAGGCGGCCGAGGTCCGTGCCGCCGACCTCCCTGGTGAGCCGCAGCGCCTCGACGATGCGGTCCGCCACAGGGTCAGCGAGGCGCGCCTTCACCTCCTCCAGCGCGTCGACGAACCGGCCTGTGGCCCGGTAGTCCTCGGCGAACTGCCGGAACTCGGTGCGGACCTCCTCCGGGCCGCGCTCGCCCAGCGCGATGAGCGCCTCCGGCAGGGAGAGGCCGGCCCGGATGGCGGAGGCGAGGTCGTCGAGAACCTCGGGCCACACCGTGCGCAGCTCAGTGCGGCGCTTGCGGGCCCGTGCGCGCACGACGACCGAGGGGGCGCCGGCGAGGATGACGGCGAAGCTCGCGGCGATCGGCGGGGAGCCGGTCAGGGCCGCCGCCGTGACGAAGGTGACCAGGCCCAGCAGGCCGGACGTGATCAGCAGGGACGTCGGGGTGACCGACGGGGCGCCCGCCTGGACCAGGAGGTCCTGGGTCCGGGCCGCCCATCCCGGTGCCGACCGCCGTCGTGACGCGCGGGGCTCGAAGAAGGACAGCCAGATGCTGAGCAGCCCTGCTCCGAGGAGCAGCCCCACGACGACGCCCACCGTCAGCTCCCCGTGTCGGCGAGCAGCGCCGCCAGGTCGTAGCCGGCCCGTCGGAACCGTTCCTCGCCGTCGGGAAAGCCCGAGGACCGCCGCAGGCGCCCGTCCTGCTGGACGAAGATCTCGGCCGTCTCGACGACCCCGTCCTCGACCCTGCCGGTCACCGCGATGACCTCCCGCACGCTGCGCCTGCCCTCACGGTCGAGCTCGAGGTGCACGACCAGGTCGACGGCCGCGGCCACCGTCGGCACCACGAACGCCGCGGTGACGTTCTCGCCCGCCAGCAGCGGGAGCGTGCACAGCTTGGTGACGGCCTCCCGGGCGGAGTTGGCGTGAAGGGTGCACATCCCGGGAATTCCGGCGTTGAGGGCGACGAGCATGTCGAAGGCCTCAGCCTCCCGAACCTCGCCGATGATGATGCGGTCGGGGCGCATCCGCAGCGCCTCCTTGACCAGTCGGCGCAGTGGGACCTCGCCCGTCCCCTCGAGGTTGGCCTGCCGGGTCTGCATCGCCACGGTGTCCCGGTTCGTCAGCCGGAGCTCGAAGACCTCCTCCGCCGTGATGACCCGTTGCCCGGCCGGGATGGCGCCCGCGAGCGCGCCGACCATGGTGGTCTTTCCTGCCTGTGTTGCTCCCGAGACGAGGATGTTCATGCCCGCCACCACGGCGGCGTCGAGAAAGGCCGCCGCCTGGCTCGTGAGCGAGCCGAGCGTGACCAGGTCGCTCAGGCGCCGGGCCCGGGTGACGTACTTGCGGATGTTGACCGCCCACGCGGACCGGGTGATGTCCGGGATCACCACATGGACCCGCTCGCCCGTGGCGAGCGAGGCGTCCACGAACGGGGTCGACAGGTCGAGGCGCCTGCCCGAGACCCGGAGCATGCGCTCGACCAGGTCCCGCACCTGCGCGTCGTCGAGGATGGTCGTGGTCAGCTCGGAGCGTCCGGACCGGGCCACGAAGACCTTGCCCGGCTCGTTGATCCAGATCTCCTCTATCTCCGGGTCATCGAGGTAGCGCTGCAGCGGCCCGAGGCCGGCGACGGCGTCGACGACCTCCTTCGCGGCCGCCTCGGGGTCGCCGATCGGGGGAACGAGCCCGGCCACCGAGCGGTCGTCGTAGTCGGCCAGGGCGGCCGACACCAGCGCCCGCACGCCGTCGGCATCCCGAGCCGGGTCCACGCCGCGCCGCCGGACGAGCTCGCGCACCTCGCTCTCGAGGAGCGCCACCCCTTCGTCCACCCGCCACCCCCATGGTCGGTCGAGCAGACCGGCCCAAACCGGTCTTCCCGGAAACTAGCGGAGGAACCGCCTTGGCGGTAGACAGGCGTCCGAATCTGTGGACAACGGCAGGAGCCCCAGACCCTGTGAGGCGACGAAGACGTCGCCATGAGACGGCAGCTCGTCGATGTCGACAGCGGTGCGGCCACGGATAGGCGACCCCGCGAGCTCACCAGGCTTTCTGCGACGAGGACCGTCAGCGCAACCGTCCGGGCGGGCGGGCGAGCGGGAGGGAACCGGAAGTCGAGTGATCCGGCGCCCGGAGGCCCGCGGCGAGAGCGGGTGTGAACTCGCCGGGCAGATGGCCCGAGGGGGCGCAGTCATGATCCCGTCCGGGCGCGCGGGATGCGCCTCACCTGGCGGTACGGAGATCTCCTGCCATGGAGTGCGAAGACAGTGCGCCGTCGCGGCGCTCAGCCTGGAGCCGCGGTGCTCATTCGTTGCTCGGCGTCACCCGGATCAGCGGCACCGGGAACCGGGCCGCGCGGATCGGGTCGAGCATGTTGTCGGTGATGCCGGCCGTGAAGCTCTCGAACCCGAACACCTTGAAGAGCGCCTCGCGCCCGAACTTGGTGGAGTCCGCGATGAAGAAGGCCTGCGAGGCGATGGAGCGCATCTTGCGCTTGAGCTCGATGGCGTAGCTGCTGCTCGCGTAGATGCCGTCGTCCATGACGGTGCCGGCGCCAAAGACGGCGACGTGCACTCGCATGGTCTCCAGCTGTTGGATCGAGGTGGGCCCCCACATCGAGGTGCTTGTCGGGAGCAGCTCGCCACCGATGAAGACGAGGTTGATCTGCGGCTTCGTCGAGATCTCCAGGCCGACGTGCAGGTCGTTGGTGACGACGGTCAGGCGGCCGTGGTCGAGGTGGCGGGCCACCTCGAGGCACGTGGTACCGCTGTCGAGCAGCACTGTCTGCCCCTCGTGGATGCGTTCGGCCATCGCCGCCCCGATGGCGCGCTTCTCGGGCAGCTGCGGGTCGCGATCCGGGGGCGCCTCCGCCTCGCCCCCGCCCCCCGCCGGCGCGGCGGCACCACCGTGGGTGCGCACCACTACCCCATCGGCGGCGAGACGGTCGAGGTCGCGCCGGATCGTGGAACTGTCCACGCCGAACCGCTGCGCGAGGGCAGTGACGCTCTGGAAGCCATGCCCCTCGACGAGCTCGGCGATCTGCTGGCGGCGCGACATCGTTGACCTTCCGCTTGACCTGGGCAAACAGTAGCAACCGCACGGTTACGCGCGCACGGATGCCTTAATTCGTGCACAGTCTTGCACGACTTGTTGGACTTTCAGACAGCATCCCCCTAATGTGTGCCGCTAGTCAGGCACTCTGACGCACGGAAACAGGAATTTGATGCGCGGACACGGGGGTCCCGCGCACTGTCACGAGGGAGTGAACGGATGAGGAAGAAGCGCGCCGCTGGCGTTGTCGCCGCGGGTCTCGCCACCCTGCTACTGGCCGCCTGCGGGTCCGTCAATGACGGCGCCGCCGCGAGCGGCGACAAGGCCTCGAGCGGCGGCAGCGGCTCGGACCAGACGATGGTGACCGTCGTCAAGGTCAAGGGCATCGCCTGGTTCGACCGGATGGACGAGGGCGTCGTCGCCTACGGCGAGAGGACCGGCATCGACACGCGCACCGAGGGCGGTGACGACGTCTCCCCGGAGAAGCAGATCCAGATCATCCAGGACCTCATCGCCCAGAAGCCGACCGCCATCACCGTCGTGCCCAACTCGCCCGAGGCGCTCTCCGCCGTCCTCGCGCAGGCCAAGGCCCAGGGGATCGTCGTCGTCGCGCACGAGGCGACCGGCATCGAGAACGTCGACATCGACATCGAGGCCTTCGACAACGCCGACTACGGCATCGACATCATGGAGAACCTCGCCCAGTGCATGGACGAGGAGGGCAAGTACGTCCAGTTCGTCGGCGGCCTCACCGCCAAGACCCACATGGAGTGGGTCGGCGCCGCCTACGACCACCAGACCGAGAACTACCCGAACATGACGCGGGTCGAGACCCCGATCGAGAGCACCGACAACGAGACGGCCGCGTACGAGAGGGCCAAGGAGATCCTCGCGAAGTACCCGGACATCAAGGGCTTCCAGGGCTCCGCCGGCAACGACGTCCCGGGCATCGCCCGTGCGATCGAGGAGGCCGGCCTCGAGGACAAGGTCTGCAACATGGGCACCTCGATCCCCTCGGCCGCCGCGAAGTACCTGGCGACCGGCTCTATCGACAAGATTTTCTTCTGGGACCCGGCGCTCGCCGGTGAGGCCCAGCTGGAGATCGCCCGCATCCTCGCCGAGGGCGGCACGATCGAGGAGGGCACCGACCTGGGCATCGAGGGCTACAACAGCCTCAGGAAGCTCGACGGGTACGACAACGTGTTCGTCGGTGACGCCGGCATCGCGGCCGACGCCGAGGCCGCCAAGCAGTACAACTTCTGATCCCACAGGCGCGGGGCGGGCAGTGGTCCGCCCCGCGCCGGTGCTGAGAGGCGCAACGGCATGACAACCACGGCCCGTCCGGGCACCCCTGCACCCGTCCTCGAGGTGCGCGACATCGTCAAGACGTTCGGCGGCGTGACCGCCCTGGGTGGCGTCTCGCTCGACCTGCGTCCCGGTGAGGTCCTGTGCCTCGCCGGCGAGAACGGCTGCGGCAAGTCCACCCTGATCAAGATCATCTCCGGCGCGGAGAAGCCCGACGCCGGCGCGATCGTCGTGGACGGCGAGACGTTCGCGTCGATGGACACCACCGACGCCATCAAGAGCGGGATCCAGGTCATATACCAGGACTTCTCGCTGTTCCCCAACCTCACCGTCGCCGAGAACATCGTCTTCACCTCGGCGATCGGCGCCCGCCGGCGGTTCTTCAACCCCCGCGCCGCGCGGCCGGCCGCCCAGCGGATCATCGACGACCTCGGCCTCGCCCTCGACCTGGACGCCGAGGTCGGCACGCTGTCGGTCGCGGACAGGCAGCTGACAGCGATCTGCCGCTCCCTCGTCAACGAGGCACGAGTCATCATCATGGACGAGCCCACCACGGCTCTGACCCACACCGAGGTCGCGCACCTGTTCGCGATCGTCGAGCGGCTGCGCGCACGGGGCGTGGCGTTCATCTTCGTCTCCCACAAGCTCGACGAGGTGCTGGCGATCTCGGACCGCGTGACGGTGCTGCGCTCCGGCAAGCACGTCGTCACCGCCCCGGCTTCGGACCTGGACCCCCGCACGATCGCCCAGCACATGACCGGCCAGGAGGTCGACGACTCGCGCCGGCTCACCCAGCTGGACCAGGACGCCGCACCGGTGCTCGAGGTGGAGGGGCTCACCCTCTCGGGCGCGTTCCGTGACGTCTCGTTCACGCTGCGCCGCGGCGAGATCCTCGGCCTGACCGGCCTCCTCGGCTCCGGCCGCACGGAGATCGCAGAGTCCCTCTTCGGCGTCCACCCGTACGAGTCCGGGTCGGTGAAGGTCGACGGCGTCCCGATGGCGGTGCGAGGCATCGACGACGCCATCGCGGCCGGCATCGGGTACGTCCCCGAGGACCGCCTCACGCAGGGCCTGTTCCTCGAGAAGTCCATCGCCGAGAACATCATCGCCAGCTCCGCCGAGGGGCACCGCACCCGCTGGCGCACGCTCGACAAGCGCGCGATCCACACCACCATCGACACGCTGTTCCGCCGCCTGCGGGTCAAGGCACCGAACGTCCAGGCCCCGGTGCGATCCCTGTCCGGCGGCAACGCCCAACGCGTGGTGCTCGCCAAGTGGCTCGCGCGGCGGCCGAAGGTGCTCATGCTCAACGGGCCGACCGTCGGCGTGGACGTCGGCTCGAAGTCCGAGATCCTCGACATCCTGCGTGCCCAGGCCGCCGAGGGCATGGGCGTGATCGTCATCTCCGACGACGTCCCCGAGCTCGTGGCCTGCTGCCACCGCGTGCTGGTCGTGCGCCACGGCCGCATCGTCGAGGAGCTCGCCGAAGAGGACGTCGACGTCGACAGCATCCGGAAGAAGGTGGCCGCATGAGTGCGGACAGGTCCAGGGCGGCGTTGCTGCGCCGCCTGCGCGGGCGGAACAACGAGGGCGTCCTTGTCCTCGTCCTGCTCGTGCTCGTCATCGGGATGTCGATCGCCAACCCGGTGTTCTTCTCGCTCCCGACCGCGTTCGGCATCCTGCGCAGCGCGATCGTGCCGATGATCTTCGCCCTCGGGGTGCTGCTGGTCATCATCTCGGGCGGCATCGACATGTCGTTCGCGGCGATCGCCGTCTTCGCCGCCTACACCACGATCAAGCTGCAGCTGGCCGGCGGGTTCGACCTCGGCCTCGTCGGCGCCTTCGTCGTGGCCCTGGTCCTCGGGGCCGCCCTTGGCGCGATCAACGGCTTCATCATCGCCAAGTTCCGCCTGCCGACGATGATCGTCACGCTCGGTACTCGCGGCATCTTCACGGGGGCGCTGCTCACCTACGTCGGCTCCCGCTACATCGCCGACCTGCCCGCCGGCATGGCGTCGGTCTCGACGACCAACCTCGTCGCGGTGACGTCCCCGACGGGCAACGCCTACCTGCACGTCATGGTCGTCCCGGCGATCCTCCTGGCGGTCCTCATCGCCTGGGTGCTGCGCAGGACGATGTTCGGGCGAAGCATCTACGCCATCGGCGGCGACGCCGAGGCCGCCCGCCGCGCCGGGATCCGAGTGGTCCGCACGCAGGTCTGGATGTACGTGCTGGTCGGGATGATGGCCGCCGTCGGCGGCATGATCTACATGATCATGGGCCGCAGCGGCACCCCCCAGGAGCTGGTCGGCGACGAGCTGGACATCATCGCCGCCGTCGTCCTGGGCGGGGCGTCGATCTTCGGCGGCCGCGGCTCCGTGACCGGCACCGTGCTCGGCGTCCTCCTCATCCAGGTCATCAACAACAGTCTCATCCTCGCCGGGGTGCCCAGCGCCTGGCAGCGCACCGCCGTCGGCCTGCTGCTCGTCATCGGCGTGGGCATCCAGGCGATCGCCGCCCGCCGCTCCGCCCGCCGGATCCGGACCGTCGACGAGCCCGACGACGGCGCGACCGGCCCGGCGACCGCCCCCGTCCAGCACGAGAAGGTGACGGCATGAACGACACCCAGCAGCCGATGCGACGGCTCAACCGGTCTGTCGACTCCCGGTGGAAGGACCTGCTCGGCACGGTGCACGTGGACCGCAGCGCGCGGCGGATGCTGCTGCTCGTCATCGCGGCGTTCGCGCTGTTCACCGTGCTCAACCCGGCGGTCTTCCTCGGCCCGATCAACCTGCAGAACATCGCGCTCGCCTCGCCCGAGGTCGGCGTGCTCGCGCTCGCGATGATGCTCGCGATGCTCACCGGCGGGATCGACCTCTCGCTCGTGTCCATCGCGAACCTCACGGCGATCACCATGTCGACCCTGTACACGGCCATCGCGGCCGACGACCCGGCCCGGGCCGAGCAGCTGTTTCCGGTCATCCTCCTCGTGGGCATCGCCGTGGGCATCCTCGGCGGGTTCGTCAACGGCGTCCTCGTCGCCTGGGTCGGCATCACCCCGATCCTCGCGACGCTGGGCACGATGCAGATCTACAACGGCATCGCCGTCGCCTGGACCGGCGGCAAGACCCTCTACGGCGCCCCGGCCGGACTCACCACGTTCGGGCAGTCCACGGTCGGCGGGGTCCCCACCCTCTTCGTCGTCTTTGTCCTCGTGGCTCTGGCGATCGGCCTGCTGGTGAACCGCACACCGCTGGGCCTGAAGGTGACGCTGCAGGGTGCCAACCCGACTGCCGCGCGCTTCTCAGGCATCAACAGCTCGCGGGTGCTCATGAGCACCTACCTGACCACCGGTCTGCTCGGCGGCATCGCCGGCGTGCTGTTCCTGGCCCGCAACCCCACCGCCTCCGCCGACTACGGCGCCTCGTACGTGCTGCTCGTCGTGGTGATCGCTGTCCTGGCCGGCACCAACCCCAACGGCGGCTTCGCGACCGTGCTCGGCGTCGTCCTGGCGACCCTGACCCTGCAGATCGTGCAGAGCGGCTTCACGGCGGTGCGCCTCTCGGCCTTCGAGTACGCCATGGCTCAGGGCGTGATCCTCGTGGCGGTGATGGTCCTCGACCAGGTCAAGTGGCGACGGCGACGCCGGCCCGCACCACCCGTCGGCGCCGTCAGCGCGACGACCACCGCGTAAGCGTCATCCCCAACAGCTTCGACGAAAGGAACGTCATGAGAAAGATCATCAACAAGCCCGAGAACTTCGTCGACGAGATGATCGAGGGCATCCTCCTCGCCCACCCCGACCAGGTGAAGACACCGGGCGAGGACCCGCGGATCCTCGTCCGGGCGGACGCCCCCGTTCCCGGCCAGGTGGGCATCGTCACCGGCGGCGGCTCCGGCCACCTGCCGCTCTTCAAGGGCTACGTCGGCAAGGGCCTCGCCTCCGGGGTGGCGATCGGCAACGTCTTCAGCTCGCCGAGCTCCCAGCAGGTCTTCGAGGCCACCAAGGCCGTCGACGGAGGCCGGGGGGTGCTCTACCTGTACGGCAACTACGGCGGCGACGTCTTCAACTTCGACCTCGCCGCGGACCTCGCCGAGCTCGAGGACATCGAGACCCGCACCGTCCTCGGCCGCGACGACGTCGCCAGCCAGCCGAAGGAGCGCAAGCACGACCGCCGCGGCGTCGCGGGCATCTTCTTCGCCTACAAGGCCGCCGGCGCCGCCGCCGAGCGCGGCGACAGCCTCGAGGAGGTCGCCGCCGTCGCCGAGGACGTCGTCGAGCACACCGCGACGATGGGCATCGGCCTGTCCCCGACGATCCTGCCGACCACGGGCGAGCCGAGCTTCGACGTGCCCGACGGCGAGATGGAGGTCGGCATCGGCATCCACGGAGAGCCCGGTATCCACCGCGGGCCGCTGGAGACCGCCGACGAGATCACCGAGCGTCTCCTCACCGCGATCGTCGAGGACCTCGAGATCACCGCCGGGGATCGGGTGGCCGTGCTCCTCAACGGGCTGGGCGCCACCCCGCTGGAGGAGCTGTACGTCATGTACCGCCGCGTCCACCAGCTCCTCGCCGACCGCGGCGTCACCATCGAGCGTCAGTACGTCGGCGAGTACGCCACGAGCCTGGAGATGGCCGGCGCGTCCGTCTCGCTGCTCAAGCTCGACGACGCCCGCCTCGCCCTGCTCGACGCGCCCGCCGCGTCCCCGTTCTTCCAGGAGGTCTGATCATCATGAAGTCCACAGAGCTGGTCGGCGCCATCCAGCGCAGCCTGGCCGAGCTGGTCACGTACGCCGACGAGCTGCGCGACCTCGACCAGGCGCTGGGCGACGGTGACCTGGGCATCACCATCTCGCTCGGCGCCAACGCCGTCATCGAGGCGCTCGGCGCCGTCCCCGAGGACGCCCGGCCCTCCGAGATCGCCCGCGCCGCCGCCAAGGCCTTCGCCAACGCCAACCCCTCCACGATGGCGGCGCTGGTCGCCGGCGGCCTGCTCGCCGGGTCCAAGGCGTGGGCCGACGTCGAGGACGTCGACGTCGCGGCGGCCGCGGCCTTCGTGCGCGCGGCCGGCGACAACATCGCCCAGCGCGGCAAGACACAGCTGGGAGACAAGACCATCCTCGACGCCATCATGCCCGCCGCCGACGCGCTCGTCACCGGGGCGGACGGCGCGGCCGGCCTGGAGGACGCCATCGCCGCGGCCGAGAAGGCCGTCGTCGAGACCCGCGATCTGCAGTCCCGCCGGGGCCGCGCGTCCTGGCTGCAGGAGCGCAGCATCGGCCTGCAGGACCCGGGCGCCACGGCGATGCTGCGGTTCCTTCAGTCCTGGCAGAAGGCCGCCGCGGTGGTAGCCCGATGAGCGCCGTCGCCGTCCTCGGCCTTGGCACCATGGGCCGCGGCATGGCCACCAACCTGGTGGCCGCCGGGCACGATGTCACGGTGTGGAACCGGACCGCCGGGTCGCGCCCGGACGTCGCCGGCGCCCGCACTGCGACGTCGATCGCCGAGGCCGTGCGCGGGCAGGACGTGGTCCTGTACTGCCTGTCCGACGACGCCGCCGTGCGCGCCGTCGCCCTGGGCGCGGACGGGGTGCTCGCCCACGTCGCCGCCCCGACCGTCGTCGTGGACATGTCGACGATCTCCGCGGCGCTCAGCGACGAGGAGCACGCGGCGTACGCCGAGCGGGGCATCTCCATGCTCGACGCGCCGGTGTTCGGGTCGAAGGGCGAGGCGGAGGCCGGCGGGCTTTGGGTCGTCGTCGGCGGCGACGCCGACACGTTCGCCCGCGTGCGGCCGGTGCTCGAGGCCGTGAGCGAGTCGGTGCACCACCTGGGCCCGGCCGGCTCGGGCGCGCGCATGAAGCTCGTCGGCAACCTGCTCGTCGCGGCCCAGCTGCACTCCCTCGGCGAGGGCCTCACCCTGGCTCGCGCGGCCGGGCTGGACCTGGCCAAGGTGCTCGAGGTCGTCGCCGTGACGGACTTCCGCACACCGATCTACGACGGCGTCGGCGCAGCCGTCCTCGCGGACGACTACTCCCCGAACTTCGCGCTGCGTCTCATGCGCAAGGACGTACGGCTGATCAGCGAGCTCGCCGAGCAGGTGGGTGCGCCGGTGCCGGGGGCGATGGTCGCGGCCGAGACGCTCGATGCCGCGATGACGGCCGGGCTCGGGGACCTCAACGCCTCGGCCCTCATCAAGGTCCTGGCTGGTTGGGCGGAGGTCGATCTCGCGCAGCGCTGAGCTCGAAGGCTGCTGACGGTGCGGCGGGTGGCACGGCCACCCGCCGCACCTCTTTCCGAAGCCGCACCAGCAGTAGCCCGCCGTCCGAACCGGTGGACAGGCGCGACGGAAGCGCCTACCCGACGACCTCGACCTTGGCGCTCTCCGCCCCCGTCACGTCCACGGCGACCTCGGCGCCGCCGGCCGGTGAGTCCTGCGGGATACGTACGGTGATCTCGAACGCACCGTGCTCGTCCGCGTCCACCGTCGCGAGCACCCGCTCCGTGCCGGCGGCGAGCAACCTGACCTCGAGCCCGGCGAACGGGGTCACGGTCTCCTTGCTGATGACGTTGCCGTCCTCGTCCATGCCGATCGCGTCGGCACACCCCTCCATCATCGCCTCGCCCCGCACCGTCACCTCGTCGCCGGGCGCGACGGTGACCGGCTCGACCGTCACGCTCGGCGCGGCGCAGGCAGCCGACGACTCCCCCGCCGAGTCCGCCGCCGCGCACGCGGTCACGGCGCCTGTGACCACCAGCACCGTCGCCCCGACCGCCATCGCCTTCGTGCGGCACCCACCGATCCACGACGTCTTCGTCATGGCGACATGCTGGCAGGTTTCCGACCGTGCCACCGCCGCCATCGCGCGCTCGCTCCGTCACGGTCTCGTCACGAACTGCCGGCCTCGGCGAGCGGGACGCTGAGCGCCCCGGCGGCCGGCCAGCGAGGGCACAGCGTCCGAGGGACCGATCAGGGGCCCGGGACGTACTCCTTCAGCCGCCGGGCCAGCGCGACGTCGCCGTCGATGCGCACCCTCGCCGCCTCCACCGGCACCCGTCCGTACCCGGCGAGGAGAACCTCGTCGTCCTCGCCGCTGATGACCACGGCGTGCGGTCCGGTCGGCGCCGCCCAGGCGACGCCGTCGTACTCGGCCTCGACGACGACGCTCGTGCCGCGCAGCAGGAAGCCGGTGCCGGTGGGCGGGACCGCGGTGGCGTCGGCCGCGAGCACCGGCCAGAACGCCTGCAGCACCGCGGCCGCCGGCGCGTGCGTGCCGGGCCCGAGCCGGTCGTCGGCGCCGACGGCGTGGGCCAGGTCGCTGCGGTGCACCGCGGCCTCCATGACGAAGATCTGCACCGCGAAGGCGAGCGGGAGGTCCCCGTACGGCATCGGGACGAGCGCGGCAGGGTCCGACGGCGCCGCGGCGAGCGCTCGGAGGAGCCGACCGCGCGCCCCCCGGAGCGCCGCGACGATCTGCTCCCGCGGTGCCTCGAGCGGATCGCCGCGCGCCGTTCGCACCGCCTCTCCGGCCGGTCCGACCGCCTCCCCCGCCGAACGCGCAGCGAGCAGCTCCAGCGCGTCCGCCTCGAGGGTCATCCCCCAGTGCACGTGCCGGGCCAGGTCCTCCACCGTCCAGCCCTGCAGGCGGGTCGGCGTCTCCCACCCGGCGCCGTCGAGGAGGTCCAGGAAGGAGGCCCAGTCCCTGCCGATCAGCGATGCGGCGTCGTCGTTCATGCGTGCTCCAGCTCTCGTGCCAGCGGGACCATCCCGAGCGCGTGCGCGTCGGCCCGGGCCCGGCCGAGCAGCGCCTCCGAGCCCGGCCGGCCGGCCAGGCGCAGCGTCCGGCCCAGCTCCGCGCGCGACCACACGGCCCGCCCGGCCGCCCCGAGGGCGTCGTTGAGCTCGACGGCGGAGGCGAGGTGCCGCTCGGCGCGGTCCAGCTCGCCTGCCCCGCGCAGCGCGAGCCCGAGGAAGTGGTCGGCCGAGCCGAGGCACAGCGCGCCGGACCCCAGCACGACGAGGTGCCCGGCCCACGGCGCGAGCAGCTCGGCCAGGCGCGCGCACTCCGACGGCGTCCCGACGGCGGCCGCCGCCTCGGCGAGGTAGGCGAGCGACGTGCTGCGGCCGAGGTCCTGCACGACGTTGCCGAAGTGCGCCGTGGCGTAGCGGTCGAGCGTCCGGCGCGCCGCTGCCGCGTCACCCGCCCGGGCATGCAGGACGGCCGCGGCGAAGCCCCACCGGTCCGGGAGCGCCTCGGCGTACGCGGCGACCTCTGGCGTCACCTCGGGCGCGCCGCCCGTCATGAGATGGAGCTCGAGGAGCTGGATGGTCCGGACCATGGGGGCGTCCGCGTAGTGCGAGCGGCGCGCCTGCTCGGCGAAGGCCTCGACGAGGCCGGGGGCGGAGGCGTAGCTGCCGGCGAGGAGCGCGCGCATCGCCTCCCACATCGGCGGGTACCAGAGGTAGAGCGGCCGGCCCATCCGCCGAGCCAGCGCGGCGGCCCGTTCCTGCGCGGCGTCGGCGAGGGCGAGGTCCCCGGCCTCCAGCGCGTCGACCAGCTGCAGTCGCGCGGCCTCGAGCTGGAGCTCGTCGTCGCCGGTCAGCTCCGCCGCCGCGACGGCGCGGGTGAGGCCGTCCAGGCGCTCGGTGAGGTGCTCGGGGCCAGCGAGCCCCGCGCGCAGCGCGAGGGAGGACTCGGCGACGGCGACCGCGTCCCCCGTGGACTCCGCGAGCCGCACGGCGGCCGTCCCGGACTCGACGCCCTCGGCCCGCAGGCCCGAGTAGACCAGCGCGCGGCCGCGGGCGGCGAGCAGCCGGACGCGTCCGTGCACCTGGTCGATCGCCCCGTCCTTCTTCTCAGCAGGGGGCGGCCCCTGCGCCCTGCCGTCGGTGCTCGCGTGACGGGTCCCGGGGGCGGGATGGACCAGCAGGGCGGCGTCGAGCAGCTCGAGGCCGGCCGCGCCCCACACCTCCCGCGGCAGCCGGCTCGCGAAGAGTGCGTTCTCGTAACCCAGCGCCGCCTCGCGCAGCCCGGCGGGGTCGGCCACCTCCCGGGCAAGGGAGCCGCCGTCGCGGAACGCCACCAGCGCCTCCTCCAGCCGGCCGGCCCGGCGCAGAGCCTCCGCCCGGGCGAGCGTGCGCCGCAGCCGCACCGGCGCGACCGCCCCGGATGCGACGTCGAGCGCCCGCCCCAGCAGCTCGGCCGCCCGCTGGGGCGAGGGGACGAGGTGCTCCGCCGCGCCGCGCTCGAGCCAGCCGGCGGCCTCGTCGGCGACCTCACGGGGCTCTCGGCCGTCGAGCTCGGCGGCGGTGCCGGGCAGCGCCTCGAGGGCGAGCGCCAGGTGCAGGCCGACGAGCTCCGCCGGTCCCCGCCCGCGGATCCAGCCGGCGAAGCGGGCGTGGAGCTCGGCGCGCCGGCCGCGGCCCAGGGAGGCGTAGGCCGTGTCGCGCAGCAGCGCGTGCCGGTACGTGTACGACCGGTCGTGGACGAGCCCGTCGTGAGGGCCGCTGAGCAGACCGGTGCGGGTGAGGGAGTCCAGGGCCGGGGACGGCTCGTCCACGCCGAGCGCGGGCAGCGCCGCCGAGGGGAACGTGGTGCCGGGGACGGAGCCGCGCTCCACCACCTCGCGCGAGGTCGGCGGCAGGCGGTCCAGCTGCGCCTGGTAGATGGCGTGGACGGTCGTCGGCAGCGCGGGCGCCAGCGTGCCGCCGAAGGCCCAGCCCCCGTCGCGCGACGTCAGCACCCCGCCGAGGATCCACGAGCGGAGCAGCTCCTCCACGAAGAGCGGGTTCCCGCCGGAGACGCGCACGATCCCGTCGACGTACTCCTCGGGCACCGCGTCCGCCCCCACGAGCTCCCGCACCATCGACTCGGTGTCGGAGGCCGCGAGGGGCGGCAGGTGCAGCAGCGGGACCTCGGACAGCGGGCCGGAGTCGGTCAGCGAGGCGTCGGGCCGCGCCGTGAGCAGCATGAGGCCACGCCCGGGGCTCGCCAGGACGTGGGCGAGGAAGGCGCGCAGGTCGGGCCCGGCGAGGTGGACGTCCTCGACCACCCACAGCGGGGCCGGGCCGGGGACCGCGTCCAGCGCGGCCGCCCACGAGGCGAACAGGTCCCCCGGCTCCGCCGTGAGCGCTCCGCGCATGAGGTCGCGCACGTGGCGGGCGACCGTCCGCGCGTGCCCGTCCACGAACCCCTCGCCCACGAGCCACGCCAGCAGCGCGTCGTCGTCGGGGGCCGCCGCCCCGACCCCGGCGACGGCGAGCGCCTCGCTCATGAGCTGGGCGACGGCCCCGTAGCCGCTCGCCCGCCCGTCCGGCCGTGCGACCAGCGCGGGGTGGCCAGCCGAGGCGGCGCGCAGGCAGAGCTCCTCGGCCACGCGCGACTTGCCGACCCCGGGCGGCGCCACGACGAGCACCGCGCGTCGTCCCCCGCCGTCGCGACCGCCGCCGGCGGGATGTCCGCCGGCGGGATGTCCGCCGTCGCGACCTCCGCCGTCGCGAGACCCGCCGTCGCGAGATCCGCCGTCGCGAGATCCGCCGTCGCCGCCCGCGCCGGCCGACGAGAGCGCGGCGAAGAGCTCGTCGAGAAGATGCTGGCGCCCGAGCATCGGGGCGTGCAGCCCGAGCGCCGCCAGCCCCCGGCGGACGACGGCGCGCGTGCCGCCCGGCCGCCAGACCGGCACCGGCTCCGCCTTGCCCCGCAGGGTCAGCTCGCCCGCCGGCTCGAGCGCGAAGGCGTGCGCGACGCCGAACGCGGTCTCGGGGCCGAGGAGCACCTCCCCGGGGGCTGCGGCCGCCTGGAGGCGGGCGGCGGTGTTGACGACGTCGCCGGTGACCCGCCATCCGGCAGCGACGCGTGAGACCACGACCTCGCCGGTGTTCACGCCCACCCGCAGGTCGAGGGTGCCGGGCACCAGTCCCAGGGGCGCCTCGGTCCTCCGGGCGGCGTGCTGCAGACCGGTCGCGGCACGGACGGCCCGTACGGCGTCGTCGTCCGAGGCGACCTCCACCCCGAAGGTCGCCATGACCGCGTCGCCGATGTACTTCTCGACGATCCCGCCGTGCTCGGCGAGCGTCGCGGCGGCGCGCGAGAAGAACTCCTCCTGGATGCGGGCGACGTCCTCGGGGTCGAGCCGCTCGGACAGCGCGGTGAAGCCCACGAGGTCCGCGAAGACCACGCTCACGACCCGCCGGACGATCCCACCCACGTCCGGAACGGTAACGGCCGACGTGCCCTCTCAGGCGCGGAACGGTGCGGTTCTCCAGACGGGTTCCGCCCCGCCGTTCTGTCATCATGAGCTGCACGGCCGGTGACCGGCACGCGCACGCCGGGCACCAGCGCGCACACCCGCGGGAGGAGGCGCGGTGACACGGACGATGCTGAGCTGCGGCGTCGTCGCGGGCGCCCTCTTCGTGGCGACGACGGCGGTCCAGGCCGTCACTCGCGAGGGCTTCGACCTGCGCCGGCACGGCATCAGCCTGCTCAGCCACGGCGACCTGGGGTGGGTGCAGACGACCAACTTCGTCGTGAGCGGGCTGCTCGTGGCCGGCTTCGCCGTCGGCGTCTCGCGGATGCCGCACCCCGGAGGGCGAGGCGCGCTGGCCGCCCCGCTGCTCGGCGTCGCAGGCCTCGGGCTGGTCCTGGCCGGGTCGTTCCGGGTCAGGTCCTACGGCGGCTTCCCTGCGGGCGCTGCTCCGGCCGGCCCCTCGACCGCCGCCCGGGACGGTCTCCTGCACGACGTCGGCACCGTCCTGGCCATCAACGCCGGGCTGCTCGCGTGCCTGGCGCTGGCCCGCCGCTTCGCCCGGTCCGGCGAGCGCGGCTGGGCGCGGTACAGCGTGGTCACGGCGGTGGCCGGCGCCGCCCTCGCGTGGTGGCCCTTCGGCGGCACCGCGGTCCGCCTGGCGCTCGTCACCGTGGTGCTGATGTCGTGGGTGTCGCTCGTGGCGGCTCGGCTCCTGCGGGAGCAGGACGCGCTCAGGCGGGGAGCGGCCGGCCTGCCGGGCCGTCGGAGCGCACGCCGGGGCTCTGGCCCACCCGGCGTGGGCCGAGGTGAGTGACGCCGCCGACGCGTATGACACGGGCAGACGTGTGTGACGCACGCCCCGCTGTCGCCGTCGGGTCCGGGACGACAACGCGAGCGTGCCCCGCGTAGGCTTCTGCGTGGCGGCCAACCTCTTCCACAGGTTGTCCGCTAGGCCCACCCGGTTTCGCCACCGGGTGGGCTGCCTGCATTTTCGGGCCGGGATTCCCGTATTTTCGCGCGCTGACGCACATCGCCCGTCACCGGCGCGTGCGCCTCGCACCGCCCGCCTCGCCCGCATAGGTTTGCCGTGTGGTCCGTTCAGCGCTCGCCCTCGCCGCCCTCGCCACCACGGCCGTGCCCGGCCTGGACGTGGTCGCGACGCGCCCACCGCAGACGGCCAACAGCGACTACCAGACGACCGGCCTCCTCGACGCCGGCGGTCGCCACTGGGTCATCCGGGCGCCGCTGCACCCCGCCGCCGGCGCCGCCCTCGAGGGTGAGGTGGCGCTGCTGGCGAACCTCGTCAAGGAGGTCGACGAGGGCCGCCTGCCGTTCGACGTGCCCCGGCCGGTCGGCTTCGCCGCTCTCCCGGAGGGCGGGCGCGCCATGGCCTTCCGTGCCCTCGTCGGCCGCCCGCTGGTCCTGGACCGGCTGACCCCCGGGCCGGGCCTGTCCGCCGAGCTCGGCCGGGCGATCGCCGCGTTCCACGAGCTCGACCCCGCCGTCGTCGCCGACGCCGGACTCCCGGTCTACGACGCCGACTCCTACCGTCGCCGGTGCCTGGCCGAGGTGGACGAGGCCGCGCGGACCGGCCGTGTTCCCTCGTCGCTGCTCAACCGCTGGGAGCACGCGCTGGAGGACGTGGCGCTGTGGCGGTTCCGGCCCACCCCGGTCCACGGCGACCTCGCCCCCGAGCACGTCCTGGTCACGGACGGGCGGATCTCGGCGCTGCTCAGCCTGTCCGAGGTGCACGTGGGCGACCCCGCCGAGGATCTCGCCTGGCTGCTCGCCGCGGCCCCGGAGGACTCTCTCGATGCGATCGAGGAGGCGTACTCGCTCGCCCGCACCGAGGGCGCCGACGCCACGCTCATGGATCGCGCGCTGCTCGTCTCGGAGCTCGCCCTGGCCCGGTGGCTGCTCCACGGCGTGCGCCACGACGAGCAGCCGGTGGTGGAGGACGCCACGGCCATGCTCCGTGCGCTCGCCGAGGACGTTGCCGACGCGCCCGGCATCGGCGCGCACGAGCCTCTGGTGGTGCGCGAGTACGACGCGGCGTGGGCACCGGATGACGAGGCCGACGCCCCGCACGACGCGGACGAGGAGGCGGAGGAGTCCCAGGCCGCCGAGGCTCAGCCGGCACAGACCGAGGCGGCCCGGTCCGAGGCGGCTCGGACCGCGGCGTCCGAGTCCGAGGCACCAGCCGACGGCGTGCGGCCCACCGAGGCCGAGGCACCCGCCGACGGCGTGCGGCCCACCGAGGCCGAGGCACCTGCCGAGGAAAGGCAGCTCCCCGACACCGAGGTGGCGGCGGGCGGGCAGCACGGTGGCGCCGAAGGCGGCCCCGACCGCGCGGCGGTCACCGAGGAGCTGCACCTGGGGACCGACCTGCCCGACTTCCTGCGCGAGGACGACCGGCACCGCGACCGCTGAGAACGGCGGCCCGCGGCTCCACAACCGGCCCATCGCTCCCTGAGTTCGCCGCGAACCGCCGCCGTCAGTGCGCCCTGCCGGCCTCGATGGCGGCGGTGATGCGAGCGACGATCTCCTCCTCCGTCAGTGCTCCCGCGCGCACGGTCTGGTCGTGGCCCACGTAGTAGAACGCCGCCCCCACCTGCTCGAGCGGCGTGCTCGTCGACCGGGACCAGGCCAGCCGGTACAGGGCGAGCTGCATCTCGCGCTCCGCGAGCTCCTCGTCCCCGCGCGGCGGCCGGCCGGTCTTCCAGTCCACGACCTCGACGCCGGCCGGACCGTCGAACACGGCGTCGATCCGGCACCGCACGATCGTGCCGGCGACCGGCGTCTCCAGGTCCACCTCGACGGCGACCGGCTCGCGACGTGCCCACTCCGAGGCGGCGAACGTGCGCTGGAAGCGCTGGAGCTCCTCGTCGGAGAGCACGGCGTCCCCGGCGTCCTCCCCGCTGCCGCCCACGTCCTCGACGTCGAGGAGCGCCGCCTGCCCGTAGAAGTGCTCGACCCACTGGTGGAACCGGGTTCCCCGCCGCGAGACCAGCGTCGGCTCGGCGGGCACGGGGCGGCGGCGGTCGCGCGCGAAGCGGCGTGGGTCGGTGACGAGGCTGACGACCGCCGAGGCGGACAGGTGCCCGGCGAGGGTGATCTCCCGTTCGCGGGCCGTTGCCTCGGCGCGCTCGCGCAGCAGCAGCTCGGCGTCCGCGAGCCAGCGGTCCACGGTGTCGTCACCCGTCCGGGCACGCAGCTCGGGGCGCACCGCGGAGGCACGGGCCTCGCGCACGGCCGCGGCGGCGGCCTCCCGGGCAGGGCGGCGGGGGCCCAACGGGTCGACCGGCCAGCGCACGGGTGCGGCGTCCGTGCCCGGGTTCTCGGCGTCGGGGGGCGGCTGCTCCGCCCAGGCGTCGCCGGCGAGGTCCGCCACCTGGCCCGCGCGGCGCGGCTCGGCGAGGAACCTCGACGGCGGCAGGGCGGTCTTCCCGGAACGGAACCAGGAACCGGACAGCAGCAGGGTGTGCCGGGCCCGGGTGAGGGCCACGTAGGCGAGGCGGCGCTCCTCGGCCACCCGGTGCGAGCCCGCCGCCTCACGGAAGGCGAGGCGGGCCTCCTCGACGTCGTCGTGGGTGGCCGCGCCGGCGACGTCTAGGCGCGGGAGGGCGTCCGCGTCCTTGCGCAGCGGGTAGGGCAGCTCCCCGACGCTGGTCAGCCAGGCCGCCGCGGTGACGGAGCCGTCCGGCCGGACGTTGCCGTCGTACCCGGGGAACTGCTTCTCCACCATCCCGGGAACCGCCACGACGTCCCACTCGAGCCCCTTGGCGGCGTGGACGGTGAGGACCTGGACGACGGCGGAGTCGGGCTCGGTCTCGGTGGTCTCGACCGCGTCCAGCCCTCGCTCCCGCTCCTCCGCGGCGTCGAGCCAGGCGAGGAAGGCGCCCGGGGTGGGCCGATCGGCGTCGGCGGCGAAGGACGCGGCGACGTCGGCGAAGGCGTCCAGGGCGGCTCGCGCCGCGCCGGTCGCCGAGGTGCCTGCGCGCGCCGCCACCTCGATGTCCACCTCGAGGAGCTGCTCGGTGGCGACGACGAGCTCGGGCAGGGACAGGTGCGTCAGGGCGCGGATCTGCCGCAGCACGTCGCCCAGGCGGCGCACCCGCGCGGCGCCCTCCTCGCTCATCGTGTGCCCGCGCGGGCCGGTCCAGCCGGCACGGGGCGGGTGCTCCACGGCCTCGACCAGGCTGGACTCCTCACGCGGGTCGAGGCGTCGCTCCTCGACCTCGGTCAGTGAGACCGCGGCGCTGCGGGCGAGGTGGCGGGCCCAGTCCTGCAGCGCGTGCAGGTCCGCCACTCCCAGGCGCAGGTTGGTCAGCAGGCGCATGAGCGCGTCGCCGCGGGCGGCGTCGTTCGCCACCTGCAGGGCGGCCCGGACGTCGACGACCTCCGGGGTGGCCAGCAGCCCGCCCATGCCGACGACCCGGTAGGGCAGACCCCGGGCCTGCAACGCCCGGACGATCCCCGGGAACTGGCTGCGCTTGCGGCACAGCACCGCCGCGGTCCGCGGTCCCGCAGGCTCCCACCGTTCGGCGAGGAAGTCCGCGACGCGCGCCTCCTCCTCGGCCTGGGTCGCCGCGTACAGGCCGAGCACCTCGCCGGCCTCGGCCCCGGGCTTGGCGCGCAGCTCGGGCACCGGCACCGACGGGCCGAGGCTGGCGCCGGGGGCGCGCAACGGCTGGGAGACGGTGTTCGCGGCGGCGAGGATCTGGCGGTCGTTGCGCCAGGAGGTGCTCAGCGCGAGGGTGGCCGCCTGGCGGGGCGCGCCGCCGGGCTCCACGTGCGGGAAGCGGGCGGGGAACTCCGCCAGGGAGGCGGCCGAGGCGCCCCGCCAGCCGTAGATGGCCTGGTTCGGGTCGCCGACGGCGGTGACGGGGTGACCGCCGCCGAAGAGGTTGGCGAGCAGCTCGAGCTGGGCGACGGAGGTGTCCTGGAACTCGTCGAGCAGCACGACGCGGTGCTGCTCCCGCAGCTGGGCACCCACCTCGGGGACCGCGTCGGCGATCTGCGCGGCGAGGGCGACCTGGTCGGCGAACCCGATGAGGCCGCGCTCGCGCTTGCGCCGCTCGTAGGCCTCGACGAGATCGAGCAGGGCGACCCGCTCGTCGAGCGAGGCGGCGACCTTGAGCACCTCCGCCAACGGCTTCTTCCGTCTGCCCGGAACCTTGTCGAGCAGGTCGGCGCGCAGGTCCACCAGGAGCTCGCGGGCCTCGTCCGGCTCCAGCAGGTTCTCCCGGAGCGCGCCCGCCAGGCCGAGCACGGCCTGGGTGACGGAGCCGGGCGACCGGTCCGTGGCGAGGTCCTGCTCCCAACCCTGCACGAGGTCGTCGGCGAGCTGCCAGGCGCCGGCCTCGGTCACCAGCCGCGCGTCGGGGTCGGCGCCCACCCGCAGGGCGTGGTCGCGGGCGATGTTCCCGGCGAAGGAGTTGTACGTGGCCACCTGGGGCCGGTCGACGTCCAGGCCCGGCCCCTCCGCGGCGTCCTCCGCGCCGGGCGGCGTCAGGCCCGCCGCCCGCAGGGCCCGCAGGCGCGCGCGGATCCGGTGGGCGAGCTCGGCGGCGGCCTTCCGGGTGAAGGTCAGGCCGAGCACCTCCTCGCCGCGGACGAGGCCGTTGGCGACGAGATAGACGACGCGCGAGGACATCGTCTCGGTCTTGCCCGACCCTGCGCCGGCGACGACGAGCAACGGGGCGAGCGGCGCCTCGATGACGGCGGCCTGCTCCTCGGTGGGCGTGGGCAGCTCGAGCCGGTCGGCGATCTCCGCGGCCGACCAGCGTGGACGTGCGGCGGTGGCGACGGCGGCGCCCGGCGGGGCGGGCGCCGGAACGGTGTGGTCCTGGATCGTCACTGGGTCACCCGTCCTCCGTCGTCCTGCAGCGGGCAGGAGGTGCGCACCGGGCAGTGGTCGCACTGGTCGTTGGCGATGGCGTCGAAGGACGCACCGGCCATGGTCTCGGCGGCGAGCTCGACGAGGTCGGCGGCCCAGCGCGGGTCGTCGGCGTTCCCCAGGGCACGCTGCTCGCGCAGGGTCGCGGTCCTGCCGGTGCCGAGGTAGACCAGCCGGGCGCCGTCGGCGCCGAGGCCGTCCCAGGCGCCGGCCTCGACGGCGAGCTGGTACGTGCCGAGCTGCGGGTGCTCCTCCGCCTTGTCCTTGCTCACCGGGCTGGCGGAGGTCTTCAGGTCGACCACCCGGACACGGCCGTCGTCGAGGTGCTCGACCCGGTCCATCCGTCCGGCGAGGCGGGCGCGCCCGACCTCGACGGCGAAGTCACGCTCGACGTCGACCTCACCCGGGACCGAGGCGAGGTAGCCGGCGAGCCGTTCGATCATCTGCTCGGCAAGGGCCCGCCGGCGGCGGCCCACCCATCCCTCGCCCATGCCGAGCTCGGCCCACCGCTCGTCGAGGGCGGCGGTGAGCACCTCCAGCGTCCCGTGCGGGTGCTCGGCGGCGATCTCGTGGATCAGCGACCCGACGGACTGGTCGGTGCTCGCGTCCCCGCGCCCGCCCGCCTGCTCCAGCGCCCAGCGCAGGCCGCACGTCGTGGCCTGCTCGACGCCGGACGGGCTGACGGGGACGAGTGACTCGGGCGGCCGGAGGGGCTGGTCCGTGCTCACGGGCGCGAGGCCGCTCCAGCTGACCGGGTCGGCGCCGGGCACCTCCTCCTCGGCCAGGTGCGCCAGCAGGGTGGCGGCCGCGTCACGGCGCCGGGCGTCCTCCTCGGAGGTGACCGGCTCCTCCAGGGCGCAGCGCAGCTCGGCGACCAGGCCCCGCAGGTCGAGCGCCGGCGGCACGCTGCGGACCTGGGTGGGGTCGAGGTCGGGCGCGAGCAGGTCGAGGAACGTCGAGGGACGCTCCTCCTCGTCGAGGACGGCGGTGACGAGCAGGCGGCGGCTCGCGCGGGAGACAGCCACGGCGAGCATGCGCAGCTCGTCGTCGAGGACGGCACGCCGGGCCGGCCCGAAAGCACGGCGACCGTCGGCGGAACGGCCCGCCTCCAGGTCGGAGAGGGCGCCCGAGCCGAGGAGGGAGTCCCGCAGCCGCAGGTCGGGCCACGCGTCCTCCTGCAGCCCGGCCACCGCCACCACCTGCCACTCCTCGCCCGCCGCGGCGGCCGGGGTGAGGACGTGGACGACCTCGGCGCGCACGCCCTGCGCGGCGAGGGTGTCGGCGGGCAGGTCCTGGGCGCGCAGGTGCTCGAGGAAGCCGGCGGGCCCGCCACCGACCGTGCGGTCGGTGAACTGCTCGGCGGCCCGGAACAGGGCCATGACGGCGTCGAGGTCGGCGTCCGCCCGCTCTGACCCCGGCCCGCCGGAGAGGGCCCGTTCGCGCCAGGGCTCGGCCAGGCCGGCGGTGTCCCAGAGCGCCCACAGCACCGTCTCCGCCGTGGCGCCGGGCCGCTCGAGCGCGGCCCGGCCCGCCGCCAGCACCGCAGCGACGCGGGCCGCGCCCCGACCCGCCGTGCGGGGCAGGCCGGCGGCCAGCTCGGGGTCGGCCAGCCGCGCGGCCAGCAGCTCGTCCACGGGGCGCGCGCCGCCCGCGGCCCGCTCCAGCCCGCGCAGCGTGCGGCGCAGGACGCGCAGGCCGACGGCGTCGGTGCCACCCAGGGGCGAGGTGAGCAGCTCGACGGCCTGCTCCGGGCTCGGCGTGCCGGCGAGGACCGCGGCCAGCGCCACCAGCAGCGGGCGCACAGCCGGCTCCTCGCGCAGCACGCCGGGCGCCGCCTGCCCGCCGACCGGCACGCGCCAGCTGCGCAGGGAGCGCTGGAGCTCGCGCAGATGACCCGCGGAGCGCACGACCACGGCCATCTGGGACCACGGCGTGCCGTGGTGGAGGTGCTCCTCACGCAGCTGGCGCGCGATCCACGCCCCCTCCTGCGCCCGCGAGCGCAGCACCGCGGGCTCGACCCCCCGGGGCGGCGCACCCCCCGGCCGTGGCCCCTCGGGCTCGGCACCGGCGCGCGCCCGGCGGTGGCCGGCCGCTCCCAGGGTGGAGATCGACGAGGTGACCGCGACGGTGGCCGCCCGCAGGGCGCCGTCCTGACGGTGCGCGGTGCGCAGCTCGATGCGGTGGGCGTCGAAGCCACCGAGCGGCTCGCGGGTCTCGGCGCGGCCCACCAGAGCCGGGGTGCCGCCGCGGAACCCCTGCACCCCGGCGTCCGGGTCGCCGTGCAGGAACAGCTGGGAGCCGTCGTCGGCCAGGACCCGCAAGAGCCGGGCGGTGGCGAGCGTGGAGTCCTGGTGGTCGTCCACGACCACGGCGGACCAGCGCGGTCGGGGGTGCGCCGGCACCTCCGCCTCCCAGGCGCGCAGCGCGGCCGTCGCCTCGTCGACGATGCGGGCGGCGTCGAGCCGGGCACCGCGGTCGGGCGTGAGTTCCCCCAGGGCGGTCACCTCCTGGTACTCCTGCAGCAGGACCGCGGCGGCCACCCACTCCGGTCGGTCGTGGCGCCGGCCCCGCTCGGCGAGCTCCTCCGGCCCGAGGCCGAGCTCGGCGGCCCGCATGAACAGGTCCCGCAGCTCGTCGCGGAAGGCGCCGAGCGCGAGGGTCTCGGGTCCGACGCTGGCCGGCCAGCGCACGGGCGCGCCGAGCCCGGCCCGGTGGCCGTCGAGGAGGTCGGCGAGGATCTGGTCCTGCTCCGGGCCGGTGATCAGGGTGGGCGGCGGCTCGTCCAGGAGGGTCGCTCGCATCCGCAGCACCGAGTAGGCGAAGGACGCCGGCGTGCGCACGAGGACCTGGGTGGTGGTCCGCCCGAGGCGGGCGGCGACGGCGTCCCGCACCCGGGCCGCGCCGCGGCGCGTGGGCACGAGCAGCAGGACGCCCTGGTCGCCGGGCAGCACGTCCCCGCCGCCGTCCGCCGCGGCCGAGGCGCGGGCGAGGAAGGACTCGATCGCCGTCGTGGTCTTGCCCGTGCCCGGTGCACCGACCACGAGAAGGTGGCCGGCCCCGCGCGGCCAGGCCACCGCCTCGGCCTGCTGCTCGTCGAGGGTGGGCGGCCCGGGGGTCGGGGCAGGCAGCCTCAGCGCCAGCGCGGTCCCCCAGGTCCTGTCGTCCATGCCCCGATGCCATCACACCCCACCGACATCGGGCCGGAACGGCTCGCGGGACGGCGATCACCCCCGCCCGCCGGGGCGACGCTCACGCCGGGCGGCCGGGACGGCACTGACGGCCGTCGGCCCCGCGGGGACGACGCTCACGCCGGGCGGCGGGGACAGCCGTCAGGCCGCCTCGACGCCCTTCGTCGCGGTCAGCCCGCGGGCCAGGCGTTCGGCCGGCAGCCCTCGAGCCGCATGGTCTGCTGCAGCATGATCGGGGCGGGCTCGCCCGGGACCGCGCAGCCCGTGTGCGGGTGGCCGAGCAGGTGGCCGACCTCATGGTTCACGAGGTACTGGCGGTACTCGGTGATGTTCCCTCCGCCGTCGAGGAAGGGGGCGGCGCCGTCGGACCAGCGCTCGACGTTGAGCACCGCGCGCGCGTTGCGCCCGCAGGAGTACTCCCCCACCGTGCGCAGCGGCTGGCACAGCTCGTCGGTCAGGTCTGGCGAGGCGAGGACGACGGAGATGTCGGACGGCCCGTCGGTGCGGGCGAAGACGACGGACCCGTCGTGCCCCCAGCCGCGCTCGTCGTTGAGGACCCGCATGACGAACTCGGCGAACGCCTCGCCGTCGACCGGCAGGCCCTGCTCGACCTGGACGCGCACGGGCCGCACGGTCGCGGCCTCGCGGGGAGCGTCCTGCGTGCCCGGCACGGTCACCAGCTCGCCGGACGCACGCTGCGGCATCTCCTCGGTTGAGGTGAGGCCGGCCCGGGCACGGAGCGCCAGGCCGAGCTGCTCGACGGTACGGGACAGCCACGGCAGCCCCACGGTGCCGACTACGGCCGGCGTCCCGGCCTCGTCCTCGAGCACCTCGCGCGTCTCCTCACGGTCTCGGGTGCCGTCGTGGGAGGAGGTGGCTGGCCCGGCGGGCGTCATGGCACCGGCCGGCGCCGTCACGAGCCCGAGCGGGAGTACGAGGGCACCGAACGCCACGAGGGCGGACGGGAGCAGACGAGATCGGGCGCGCACGCACCCATCTTCTCACCCGGGCCCCGCTTCGGCCCCCGAGGCCCGCCCACCCGGGGCCGGGTCCGCCGGGTCCCGTCGACGAGAATTCGCCGTCAGCGCACCCGGCCGCCCGGGCGCGGCCTGACCCACGCGGACGACCTACGATGGACGGAGCACACCGGACCCGCCGCGTCCGCCCGAGGCGGCGCGACGGTCCGTCACCGCCCTACAGGAGGTAACAGTGGAGATCACCATCGGCGTGCGGAACGTCGCGCGAGAGATCAGCCTCGAGTCGACGCAGAGCCCGGAGGAGGTCCTCGCCGCGGTGGACAAGGCCCTCGCGGGCAGCACGTCGCTGGTCCTGGAGGACGACAAGGGCCGGCACGTCGTCGTGCCCGCCGGGGCGCTCGGCTACGTCGAGCTCGGCCCCACCGAGCAGCGTCGCGTGGGCTTCGGCCTGGGCTGACCGAGCCGGGCTGGGCCGGCCGCCGTCAGGCCGTCAGGCCCAGCCGGTCGAGCCGCCGGGCGTGCCCGGCGGAGAGCTGCCGGCGCAGCAGCCCGCCGTCGTCGGTTCCGGCCCCGTCCTCGTCCCGCTGCGCCGCGAAGGCCCACAGTCCGGGGTGCTCGGCGAGGACCCGCTGCGCGATCCCCAGCGCCTCGCCGACCACGCGCCGGCCCCACAGCGCCAGCCGTGCGGAGAGCTGGGGCTCGGCGGCGACCAGCGGCCCGAGCATGGCGACGACGAAGTCCTCGTAGCCGTTGTCCGCGAGGACGTCGCCGAGAAGCGGGCGCCCGTCCGTGTCGACGGCGCGCGAGAGCTCGCGCTGGAGGTCGCCCAGGACGCCGTGCGCCACGTACGTCCGTACCAGCCTCTCCCACCAGTCCCCGGGCGGCGTGCGCCGGTCGAAGTCCCTGAGCACGTCCACGTACCCGGACATCGCCTCGTACAGGTCGGCGCCGTGCTCCCGGGCCACCCGCTCGAGGTGGTCGAGCGCCGCGAGCTCGCCCGCCGCCATGCGCGCGAGGGTCACCTGCACCCGCAGGTCCGGCGCGTGCTCGGCGTCGGTGGCCAGCCGGGTGAACGCGGCGAGCTGGACGAACCCGTGGAGCCCCACCATCTCGACGACGCCGGACCCGCCGCGGGTCGTCTCGTCCAGGTCGTCATGGGTGCCGGGCATGGCCCCACCTTAGTGACCGGCCCGGCGCTCCCGGTCCCGGTCCGGGCCTCGGACCCGCACGGCGGCGCACGTGAGCGCTGCCACGGCGCTCGCCCTGCCGCTCCAGCGGCCCACCCGCTACCCTGGAGAGGTACACGGTTGCCCGGTCGTCTCGTAGAAGCCCAAATCTGAGCCGCTACGCGCGGCGCGACATGATCACGATCGGCTACCACGAGCACGGTACGACGGGCCTCCGCGCCCCGGCCGAGAGAAGCCGGTGCGGTGCGGCACCCGCGTGCCACGACCGACAAGGCACAACCATGACCGACCAGCACACCACCTCGGGCGTCCTCGACGCCGAGCTGCCCACCGCCGTCGTCGTCGACGAGGGCACCGCCGACGTGACCGACGACGTCTCCGTCGCCGACCTGAAGGAGAAGTCCTTCGCGGACTTCGGCGTCCAGACGGCCATCGTCGAGGCCCTCCGCGACGTCGGCATCACCCACCCCTTCCCGATCCAGGCGCTCACCCTCCCGGTGGCCCTCGGCGGGCACGACATCATCGGCCAGGCCAAGACCGGCACGGGCAAGACCCTCGGCTTCGGCATCCCGCTCCTGCAGAACCTCGTCGGCCCCGGCGAGGAGGGCTGGGAGACCCTCGACGCCCCCGGCAAGCCGCAGGCGCTCGTCATCGTGCCGACCCGTGAGCTCGCCAAGCAGGTCGCCGAGGACCTCACCACGGCCGCGCGCCGCCGGAACGTGCGCATCGTCCAGGTCTACGGCGGCCGCGCCTACGAGCCGCAGATCGACGCCCTGCAGAAGGGCGTCGAGGTCGTGGTCGGCACCCCGGGCCGCATGATCGACCTGCTCAAGCAGCACATCCTCGACCTGTCCCACGTGCGCAGCGTCGTCCTGGACGAGGCCGACGAGATGCTCGACCTGGGCTTCCTGCCCGACGTCGAGACGCTGCTCTCCCGCACGCCCGCCACGCGCCGCACCATGCTCTTCTCGGCCACCATGCCCGGCGCCGTCGTCGCCATGGCCCGCCGCTACATGACGCGCCCGACCCACATCCGCGCCCAGGACCCCGACGACCAGGGCGCCACGGTCAAGAACACCCGCCAGGTGGTCTACCGCGCGCACGCACTGAACAAGGTCGAGATGCTCTCTCGCATCCTCCAGGCGGAGGGCCGCGGCCTGACCATCGTCTTTACCCGCACCAAGCGCACGGCGGCCCGCGTGGCCGAGGACCTCGCCGAGCGAGGCTTCGCGTCCGGCGCGATCCACGGCGACCTCGGCCAGGGCGCCCGCGAGCAGGCGCTCCGCGCGTTCCGCTCCGGCAAGATCGACGTGCTCGTCGCCACCGACGTCGCGGCCCGCGGCATCGACGTCGACGACGTCACGCACGTGGTCAACTACCAGTGCCCCGAGGACGAGAAGATCTACCTGCACCGCATCGGCCGCACGGGCCGCGCGGGCAACACCGGTACCGCCGTGACGTTCGTCGACTGGGACGACATGCCGCGCTGGTCGCTCATCAACCGGCAGCTGAACCTCGGCGCGCCCGAGCCGGTGGAGACGTACCACACCTCCCCGCACCTCTACGCCGACCTCAGCATCCCCGAGGGCACCACGGGGCGCCTGCCCCGCGGCGCCCGCACCCGGGCCGGCCTCGAGGCCGAGGAGGTCGAGGACCTCGGCGAGACCGGCAAGCGCCACGGCGGCTCCGGTCACGCGAGCGGCCGCGACGGCGGACGCGGCGGTCGCGCGCACGACGGGAGCCGGCCGCGCTCCGAGGGCGCACGCGCGCACGACGGCGAGGCCGAGCGTCCCCGTCGTCGCCCGCGGCGCCGCACGCGCGGCGGGAAGCCCGCCGAGGGTACGCAGAACTGATCCGAGGACCGGCTACGACCGGTCGGCGGGACCGGCACGGCCGGGCGAGGGACACGGTCCCCGCCCGGCCGTCGCCGTTCCCCCGGCGCGGTGCTCGGGTGGGCGCTCGAGGAGTCACGCCGCCGCGGTTGGGCGCTCAGGTCACTGCAGCGAGTCGAGCGCCTCACCGAAGGCCGCGGCGAGGTCGGCGACCTGCTCGTCCGTCATGACGAACGCGGGCGAGACCTGCAGCGCCCCGGCCCCGACGGCGCGCGTGGCGACGCCGAGCCCACGCAGCGCAAGCACGGCCCGCGGGGCCAGGGTCGCGTCCGCGAGCTGCACCGCGGCGACCGCGCCGGTGCCCGCGCGCACCTCGGCGACCAGCTCGTGGTCCGCGAGCGCGGCCAGCTCCGCCGCCAGCGTCGCCTCGAGCCGGGCGGCCTCGTCGAGCAGTCCCTCCCGCTCGACGATGTCGAGGTTCGCCAGCGCGACGGCGGCCGCCGTGGCGTGGCCCGAGTAGGTGTACCCGTGGCGCAGCCAGGTGCCGGGCTCGCGGAAGAACGGCTCCGCGACGCGCGGGGCGACCAGGACCGCCCCCATCGGCAGGTATCCCGAGGTGAGGCCCTTCGCGGTGGTGACCATGTCGGGCTCGAGCCCGTACCGGGTGGAGGCGAACCACGACCCGCCGATGCGCCCGTACCCGGTGACCACCTCGTCGGCGACGAACAGCACGTCGTACTCCGTGCAAGCCTTGCGCACCTCGGTGAGGTAGCCCTCCGGCGGGGCGTACACGCCGCCGGCGCCGATGACCGGCTCGCAGAAGAACGCGGCGACGCGGTCCGGCCCGACCTCCTCGAAGGCCGCCCGCAGCGCGTCCGCGGAGTCCCACTCGACCGTCTCGGTCCGCGGCCCGAGCTCGCCGTAGCCCTCCCGGTTGCCCGGGATGCCCGCGAGCGCCGTGCCCGCGTAGTGCATGCCGTGGTAGGCCTTCTGCCGCCCCACCATGACTGTCTTCTCCGGCCTGCCGACCTCGACCCAGTAGCGCCGGGCGAGCTTGGCGGCGGTCTCCACCGAGTCCGAACCGCCGGAGGTGAAGAACACCCGGCTGCCGGCCACGGGCGCGATCCCGGCGAGCCGCTCGGCCAGGTCGTTCGTCGGGCGGGTCGCGTTGTCCCCGAAGTTCGAGTAGGCCGCGAGCGTGGACATCTGCCGTGCGGCCGCCTCGGCGAGCTCCGTCCGGCCGTGGCCGACGTTCGCGTACCAGAGCCCCGCCGTGGCGTCGAGGTATCGCCTCCCCGACTCGTCGAAGACGTACGCGCCCTCCCCGCGGGCGAGGACGAGCTCGCCGTCGCGCTCGACGGCGGCCATGTCGGAGAACGGGTGCCACAGCGCGCCCATGTCGGTCCCTTTCGTCGGGTGCTGGATGCCGCGCACCATACCGGCACCGCCCGGCACCCGGCCCCGGCCGGGTCAGAACCGCTGCTCGATGAACGCGAAGACGGCGTCGGCCATCAGCTGCACCGCGATCGCGGCGAGCAGCAGGCCGGCGAGCCGGGTGACCAGGGTGGTGCCGCCGTCGCCGAGCACGCGGTGGATGACGCCGGCGAAACGCATGGAGAGCCAGAGCACCACGTGGATGGCGACGAGCGCGACGGCGATCGCCGTCCACGCGGGGAGCGAACGGTCCGACTCCTGCACGGCGAGCATCGCGGCCACGATCGCACCGGGACCGGCCAGCAGCGGCGTGCCCAGCGGCACGAGCGCGACGTTGACCCCGCTGCCCGAGGGCCGCGGCTCCTCGGACTTGCCGGTGAGGAGCTCCATCGCCACGAGCAGCAGCAGCAGGCCGCCGGAGAGCTGCAGCGCCGGCACGGAGATGTGCAGGAAGCTGAGGATGTACTGGCCGAACAGCGTGAAGACGAGGATGACGCCGAACGCGACGGCGGTCGCCTGACGCGCCGCGGTGCGGCGCTGCCTCGCCGTCATGGTCGAGGTCAGCGCGAGGAAGACGGGCACCGTGCCGGGCGGGTCCATGATGACGAACAGCGTGAAGAACGTCGTCGACATCAGGGTCAGGTCGATGATCTCGTTCACGGCCGGACCACCGGCAGGTGCCCCTCCTCCTCGATCTTCGCGAGCACCGCGGGGCTGGTGGTGCGCTCGCCCAGCACGTTGGGCTTGCCGTCGCCGTGGTAGTCGCTCGACCCGGTCCGCTCGAGGCCGAGCCGGGCGGCGAGGGCCTCCAGCTCCGCGACCGCGCCCGGGGTGTGGTCGCGGTGGTCGATCTCGAGCGCGAACAGGCCGGCGTCGGCCATGGCCTCGATGACGGCGTCGGAGACCACGCGGCCGCGCACGCCGGCTCGCGGGTGAGCCATGACGGGCACACCGCCCGCGGCGCGCACCATCGCGACGGCCTCGACGGCGTCGGGCGCGTGGTAGGGCACGTAGTAGGGGCCCCGGACGGACAGCACCGTGTCGAAGCAGGTCGACCGGTCCGGCATGGCCCCCACCGCCACGAGGGCGTCGGCGATGTGCGGGCGGCCGATGGTGGCGCCGTCGGCGGCCTGCGCCTGCACCAGCTCCCAGGTGATCGGGTAGTCCTCGGCGATGTGGGCGACCATGGTCCTCGCGCGGTCCAGGCGCGAGCGGCGGGAGCGCTCCATCTCCCCCGCGAGCGTCGGTTCGGCGGGGTCGTGCAGGTAGCTGAGCAGGTGGACGGAGATGCCGCGGGACTGGGTGGAGATCTCGGCGCCGCGCAGCAGCGCCACCCCGGTGCCGGCGACGGCGGAGACCGCCGCGTCCCACCCGCGGACCGAGTCGTGGTCGGTCAGGCCGACGACGTCGAGCCCCGCCCGGGCGGCCGCCCGCAGGACGTCCGCCGGACTGTCGGTCCCGTCGGACTCCACGGAGTGGGTGTGCGGGTCGATACGCGTCTCATCTGCTGACACAGAGGTCAGGGTACGGGCTTGCCGACGGGGTTCCGGACCGCTGCCGCGGCCCCGCCTGGCAACGAGTCGTGGCCCGCGGTCTCGCTGCTCCCGGCTGCCGTGGACGCCAGCCGGCGTCGGCGTACCTCCGGCAGGAATGACCGGACGAAGTTCCGCCGACGGCTGCGGTGCGAGGATGGGTGGCATGACCGAGACGCAGACCCCCATCCCCGAGGAGCAGCCGCTCAGCGAGCGCGGCTCCAACCGCTCGCAACGTCCGTCCAGCCAGGCGTTCCGCGCTTTCATCGCCGACGGCTGGGGCCCGCGCCCCGACGCGCTGCCGGAGCGCTCGCCGGCCGCGGACCACGCCGCCGCCCGTCGTGCCGCGCTCGGCCGGCGGTTCCCGGGCGAGCGGCTCGTGATCCCCGCCGGGCAGCTCGTCACCCGCAACAACGACAACGACTACCGCTTCCGCCCGCACTCGGCGTTCGCGCACCTCACGGGTCTGGGCACCGACCAGGAGCCGGACGCCGTGCTCGTGCTGCACCCGCTCGGCTCCGGCGAGCAGGGCGCCGCCGGCGAGGAGGCCGACGACGCCGCCACCCACGAGGCCGTCCTGTACTTCCGCCCGCGCGCGGGCCGGGACACCGAGGAGTTCTACGCCGACTCCCGCTACGGCGAGCTGTGGGTCGGCGTGCGCCCGTCGCTGGAGGAGATCTCCGCGCAGACCGGCCTGCGTGCCGAGCACATCGACTCCTTCGGCGACGCCCTCGCCAAGGACGTCGGCGCCGGGCAGGTCCAGGTGCGGGTGGTCCCGCAGTCGGACGCCGCGGTCGAGGCGCGGGTGGCCACGGTGCGCGAGCAGTCCGGGCTGACGCAGGGCGCCGCCGAGGCGGACGCCGCCCTCGCCGAGGCGCTGTCGGAGCTGCGCCTGCGCAAGGACCCCTACGAGATCGGCGAGGTGCGTGCCGCCGTCGCCGCCACGGCCAAGGGCTTCGAGGACATCGTGCGCAACCTGCCCCGCGCCGTCGAGCACCCGCGGGGCGAGCGCGTCATCGAGGGCGTCTTCGGGGCCCGGGCGCGCGAGGAGGGCAACGGCCTGGGCTACGACACGATCGCCGCGGCCGGGAACCACGGGAACACGCTGCACTGGATCGGCAACGACGGGGCCGTGCGCCCCGGCGAGCTCGTCCTCATCGACGCGGGTGTGGAGGTCGACTCCCTGTACACGGCCGACGTCACGCGCACCATCCCGGTCGACGGGGTCTTCACCGACGCCCAGCGGAAGGTCTACGAGGCGGTCCTGGAGGCCGCGGACGCGTCCTTCGCGCGCGCCGGTCAGCCCGGGGCGAAGTTCCGGGACCTGCACGCCGCCGCCATGGAGGTCCTCGCCACGCGGCTCGCCGGGTGGGGGATGCTGCCCGGCACCGCCGAGGAGTCGCTCGCGCCGGAGGGGCAGTACCACCGGCGCTGGATGGTTCACGGCACGAGCCACCACCTCGGCCTCGACGTGCACGACTGCGCGCAGGCCCGCCGGGAGATGTACCTCGACGCGGACCTCGAGCCGGGCATGATCTTCACGATCGAGCCGGGCCTGTACTTCCGCGAGGACGACCTCAAGGTGCCCGCGGAGCTGCGCGGCATCGCGGTGCGGATCGAGGACGACATCCTGGTGCGCGAGGACGGCTCGGTCGAGAACCTCTCCGCGGCGCTGCCCCGCACGCCCGAGGAGATCGAGGCCTGGATGGCACGCCTGCGCGGCTGAGGCCGACCCGGGACAGCCCGTGAGGGGCGAGGGCCCCGGCACCGCTCACGCGGCACCGGGGCCCTGCTCATCCCTCCTCCGGCCAGTCCTCCGCAGGTGCCCCGGTCCGAGAGGCCTCCCCCGCTGCGAGGTGCTCGCGGGCGAAGGTGAGGGAGTCCGCGAGCGCGGCCCGCCGGCCGACGGCGGACATCTTGCGGGTGTTGACCTCCACGACGACGGCGCCGTCGAACCCCCGGGCGCCGAGCATGTGCAGCACGTCCGCGCAGGGCTGCTCGCCCTGGCCCGGCACGAGGTGCTCGTCCATGAAGCTGGCCGTGCCGTCCGCCAGGTGCAGGTGGGCGAGGCGGTCGCCCAGCTCGTCGGCCATCGCCAGCGCGGCGTCGGCGTCCATGCCGGCGGTGGCCGTGTGCGAGAGGTCGAGGGTGACAGAACGGTAGTCGTGCTCGAGCGGGTCCCACCCGGGGAGGTAGGCCTGCATGGTGCGCTCACGCTTCTTCGAGCGCGCGCGCCACGGGAACATGTTCTCGACGGCGAGACGCATGCCGTCGAGCCGCTCACGCTCCGCCACCGCACCGACGAAGTGCTCGGCGTAGGACCGCTGCCACCGGAACGGGGGGTGCAGGACGACGACGCCCGCCCCGACGTCGTGCGCGAGCTCCGTCGCCCGGTCCACCTTGTCCCACGGGTCGTTCCCCCACACGCCCTGCGTGAGCAGCAGGGTGGGGGCGTGGATGCTCAGCACCGGCAGCTCGTGCGCGTCGCTGAGCTCGCGCAGCCGCCGCTCGTCCTGGCTGTCGGGGTCGCGCAGGACCATGACCTCGACGCCGTCGTACCCGAGCTGCTTCGCGAGGGCGAAGGTCTCCCCGACCCCGCCCGGGTACACCGAGGACGTCGAGAGGCCGACCGGGATGGCGGGGGTCATCCCTGGGGGCCCGCCTGACCGGGCGCATCGCCGTCCGTGCCTCGGTCGAGGTCCTCCAGGCGGAGACCGTAGCGGGGACGCTCGTCGGGCCGGGAGCCGAACTCGGTCGGCCTGGCGGGAGTGTCCCCCGGGGTGGGCGACGGCGCGTCCTCGGGCGACGCCGACGCCGACGCCGGCCGGTCCGCGTGACGCCCCGGCGGCGCCGGCGGCACCTGCTGACCGTAGGGACCCGGCTGGCCCGACCCGCCCGGCGGCACCTGCTGACCGTAGGGACCCGGCTGGCCCGACCCGGCCCGCTGGCCGTACGGGCCCGTCGGCCCGCCCGTCGGCCCGCCCGGCGTGGTCGGGGCGCCCGGCGGTGTGGGGCGCGTCCGGCCGTGGAACCCGCCCTCGGCGAGCAGCTGGCCGGCCTGGCCGGCGTGGCCCGGCTCGCACAGCACCGCGTAACGGGACGCGACCACCTGGCTGGCCGAGGTGAAGTCGCGCTTCCCGCCGGTGAAGGCGTAGGAGACGATCGCGAAGAGGATCCCGAACGCGGCGCCGATGAGGACGCCGGCGAGCAGCGGGAACTCCCCGGACGGCGTGAAGATCCAGTACAGCAGCGAGATCATGAGCCCGAACCAGGCCCCGCTCATCGCCCCGGCACCGGCGACGCGCGCGTACGTCAGCCGTCCGGTGATGCGCTCGACCAGCCGCAGGTCCGTCCCGACGATCGTGACGAGCTGGACCGGGAAGGCCTTGTCGGAGAGGTGGTCGACCGCCTTCTGGGCCTCGAGGTAGGTGGCGTAGGACGCGACCTCCACGCCGGTGGGCATGGTGGGCACGGTTCCGCCCGGGGGCTTGCCGGTCAGTGACATGCCTCGATCTTCCTCTCTGGCGGCCGATGGCGCCAAGCCGCCCCGGCGGTGCGGCACCTGCTCCTCCGGAGAGCGGCGCGCCTGACCAGCCCGGTCGTCACCACGCTCGCGGCCCGGCGCGGTGGCCAGGGGCGGACCTGTCCTAGGCTGACGACGTGAACCAGCCGACCGCGCGCCCGAGCAGCACCAGCCGTGTGTACGTCGCGCGGCTGAAGGGCACGGCCGTCTTCGACCCGCTGGGTGACCAGGTCGGCCGCGTCCACGACGTCGTCGTCGTCATGCGCCTCAGAGGCGCCCCGCGGGCCGTCGGCCTGGTGGTCGAGGTCAGCTCCAAGCGCCGCGTGTTCGTCCCGCTGACCCGGGTCACCAGCATCGACGCCGGCGCGGTGATCACCACCGGGCTGCTCAACATCCGCCGCTTCGCCCAGCGCGCCACGGAGACCCTCGTCGTCGGTCAGCTCCTCGACCGCCAGGTGACGTTCAAGGACGGCTCCGGGACGGGCACGGTCGAGGACGTCGCGATGGAGCAGCACCGCAACCGCGACTGGTACGTCACCAAGCTGTTCGTGCGACGCACCCATCCCGGGCGCGGGATCGTCGGCCGGCGCGGCGAGGCGCTCGTGGTCGACGTCGACGACGTCACCGGCCTCGCGGGCACCGCCGTCCAGCAGGGAGCGACGGCGCTGCTCGCCACCCTGGAGGACCTCAAGCCCGCCGACCTCGCCGACGTGCTGCACGACCTGCCGGACAGCCGCCGCCTCGAGGTGGCCGCCGAGCTCAACGACGAGCGTCTCGCCGACGTCCTCGAGGAGCTCGGCGAGGAGGACCGGGTCGCGATCGTCTCCGGTCTGGACCTCGACCGGGCCGCGGACGTCCTGGACGTCATGCAGCCCGACGACGCCGCCGACCTGGTCTCCGAGCTGCCGGTCGAGCGCGCCCGGGAGCTGCTCGAGCGGATGGAGCCCGAGGAGGCCAAGGACGTCCGCCGGCTGCTCGCCTACGAGGAGCACACCGCCGGTGGCCTCATGACCACGGAGCCGCTCATCCTCGGGCCCGAGGCCACGGTCGCCACGGCGCTCGCGCACGCCCGGCGCCAGGACGTCACGCCGGCGCTCGCCGCGATGTTCTTCGTCGTCCGCCCCCCGCTCGAGACGCCCACGGGCCGGCTGATCGGCGTCGTCCACCTCCAGCGCGCGCTGCGCGAGCCGCCGCACGAGCTCCTCGGCGCCATGCTCGACAAGGACATCGACGCCCTGCTGCCCACCGACGACATCGGCAAGGTCACGCGCCTCCTCGCGACGTACAACCTCACCGCGCTGCCCGTCGTGGACGAGGACCGCCGCCTGCTGGGCGCCGTCTCCGTCGACGACGTGCTCGACCACCTCCTGCCGGACGACTGGCGCGAGGCGGACGACGACGTCACCGACCGGGCCATGACGAGGACCGCCCATGGCTGAGCGGCTCGACACCCCGCTGGAGGCCAGGCGCCGCTGGCGCCCCCAGATCGACCCGGAGTTCTTCGGGCGCTTCTCGGAGGGCATCGCGCGGTTCATGGGCACCCCGCGCTTCCTGCTGTACCTGACGATCTTCTGCGCCGTCTGGCTGCTGTGGAACACCTTCGGCCCCAAGCACCTGCAGTTCGACTCCGCCGCGCTGGGGTTCACCGCCCTGACGCTCATGCTCTCGCTCCAGGCCTCGTACTCCTCGCCGCTGATCCTGCTGGCGCAGAACCGGCAGACGGACCGCGACCGGGTCAGCGCCGAGCAGGACCGCCAGCGGGCGGAGCGGAACCTCGCCGACACCGAGTACCTGGCCCGCGAGATGGCGGCCCTGCGGCTAGCGCTGGGCGAGGTGGCGACCCGCGACTTCGTGCGTTCGGAGCTGCGCGGGCTGCTGGAGGACATCGTCGAGGAGCGCGACGCCCGCATCCGCGAGCTCGAGGCCGAGCTGGCCCAGATGGAGCGGGAGCTCCGGGAGGGCGACGGCGACCGCGAGGAACGTCGGGACGAGGACCGCGAGACGCGTCGCGACGACGTCCGCGGGGCACGCCGGGACGAGGACCGCGACGGCGGAGGCCTGCGCGCCTGACCCCGGTGTGACGTACCCCGCGACAGGGCACGTCGCGGCGCCACCTACGATGGGGGCATGAGTGCACCCAGCGTCGAGGCTGTCCGGGCCGAACTGGTCAACGTCATCGACCCGGAGATCCGCCGTCCCATCACCGAGCTCAACATGGTCCGGTCCGTGGACGTCGAACCGGGCGGCCTCGTGGTGGTCGGCGTCGACCTGACGACGGCCGGATGCCCGCTCAAGGACACCATCACGCGCGACGTGACGAACGTCGTCGGCGCCATCGAGGGCGTCTCCGGCGTCCGCGTCGACATGGGTGTCATGACCGACGAGCAGCGCAAGGACCTGCGCACCATGCTCCGCGGCGGCGTCGCCGAGCCCGAGATCCCCTTCGCCAAGCCGGGCTCGCTCACCCGCGTCTACGCGGTCACCTCCGGCAAGGGCGGCGTCGGGAAGTCGTCGGTCACCGCGAACCTCGCGGCCGCCATGGCCGCGGACGGGCTCAAGGTGGGCGTGGTCGACGCCGACATCTACGGCTTCTCGATCCCCCGCATGCTCGGGGTCGCCCACCCGCCGACCAAGGTCGACGACATGATCCTGCCGCCGGTGGCGCACGACGTGAAGGTCATCTCGATCGGCATGTTCACCCAGAACGGCCGCCCGGTGGTCTGGCGCGGGCCCATGCTCCACCGGGCCCTGCAGCAGTTCCTCGCCGACGTCTTCTGGGGCGACCTCGACGTCCTCCTGCTCGACCTGCCGCCCGGGACCGGCGACATCGCCATCTCGGTGGCGCAGATGCTCCCGAACTCGGAGATCCTCGTCGTGACCACCCCGCAGGTGGCCGCGGCCGAGGTGGCGCAGCGCGCCGGAGTGATCGCGGAGCAGACGCACCAGCACGTGGTCGGCGTCGTCGAGAACATGTCCTGGCTGGAGCAGCCCGACGGCACGCGCGTGGAGCTCTTCGGCTCCGGCGGCGGCGAGCGCGTGTCCACCGAGCTGGGGAAGACCCTGGGCTACGACGTGCCCCTGCTCGCGCAGGTGCCGATCGAGCTCGAGCTGCGCGAGGGCGGCGACGCCGGCGTGCCCCTGGTGCTGCGCGAGAGCGGCAGCCCCGCAGCCGAGGCGCTGCTGTCCCTGTCCCGTTCGCTGTCCCACCGGGCCCGCGGCCTGGCGGGCCGCTCGCTGGGCATCAGCCCGGTCGCCCGGTAGGACCTACGCAGGGGCCGGACCGGCCGCCTGGGCCCGATCCGGCCCGGCGCCCGGCCCCGCGTCAGCCGGCCTTGTCACGTGGCCTCGTCGTCGAACGGGACGACGTAGGGCTCCTCCTCGGCGCCCGGCGGCACCGGCTCCTCCGCGAGCGCCGTCGCGGTCGGCGCAGCGGTCCGGGCCTCGGCGAGCACCTGTGCGGGCGGGGTGACGGCGACGCGCGCTGCCGTGGACCCGGTCGCCGGCGCAGCCTTGGGCGCTGACGGCGCAGCAGCCGTCCCCGCCCGCTCACCCGCCGCCGCACCAGCCGCCACCGCACCGGCGGCGAGACCAGCGCTCGCGCCCGCGACGGCACCCGCCGCGGTCGAGCCGGTGCGGGCCGTGGCCGCCGGGGAGGGCCGCCGCGCGGCCCGGGGGCGCGCGGGCCGGGCGGGCTCGTCGTCCTCCATCAGGGCCTCGCGCACGATCCGGCGGGGGTCGTACTGGCGCGGGTCGAGGGCGGCGAGGTCGTCGAACTCCGGTCCGAGCTCCTCGCGCACCTTCTCCTTGGCGCCCGTCGCGATCTTCTTCACCTCGCGCGTGAGCCGGCCGAGCTGCTGGGCGAGCTCCGGCAGCCGCTCCGGCCCGATGAGGAGGAAGGCGAGCACGAGCAGGACGACCAGCTCACCCCCGTTGATCCCGAACACGGGCTCAGGATACGGCGCCGGGGGCGGCGGCCGTGCCGTCGTTCGCCGCGTCGGCCTCCGGGCGCCCGGCGGCTCAGCCGGAGCTCTCCCCGAGCACAACGCTGATCTCCTCGACGCCCCCGCCGCGGCGCACGCCGAGGACCACGGTGTCGCCCGGCGCCTTGGACCGCACGACGACGATGAGCTCGTCGGGGTCGGTCACCGGTCGCCCGTCGATGCTGACGATCACGTCGCCGGGGCGGATGCCCGCCAGGTCGCCCGGGCCGCCGGGCACCACGGCCGGGTTGTCGTCGACGTCGTCCTGGAGCACCTGGACGCCCTCACCCGTGTACCGGGTGTCGAGGGAGACGCCGATGACCGGGTAGGTGGCGCTGCCCGTGGCGATGATCTGCTCGGTGGTGCGGCGCACCTGGTTCGCCGGGATGGCGAACCCCAGGCCGATGCTCCCGGTGGCCGAGGAGGCGCCAGACGCCTGCGCGATGGCGGTGTTGATGCCGACCACCTGGCCGCTCGCGTCCACCAGCGGCCCGCCCGAGTTGCCCGGGTTGATGGCGGCGTCCGTCTGGATGGCGTTGATGAACGTCGTCGTGCCGCCGGCGCCCGCGGTGACGGGCCGGTTCAGGGCGCTGACGATGCCCGAGGTCACGGTGCCCTCCAGGCCCAGCGGCGCGCCGACGGCGACCACGGTGTCGCCCACCGCGAGGGTGTCCGAGTCGGCGAGCACGAGCGGCTCGAGGCCGTCCCGGTCCACGCGCAGGACGGCGAGGTCGTAGTCCGCGGTCCGGCCGACGATCTCCGCCTCGTCCTCGCTGCCGTCCGGAAAACCGACGACGACGCGGCCGCCGTCCGCCGCCGTCTCGATCACGTGGTTGTTCGTGACGATGTAGCCGTCCTCGCGCAGCACCAGGCCGGTGCCGGAGCTGCCCTGCCCGTTCCCGCGGGCCTGGATGTACACGGTCGAGGGCAGCACCGCCTCGGCGATGCCCGCGACCGAGTCGGGCGCCCGGTCGACGGCGGAGGCCGTCGGGAGCGTCGGCGCACCGCCCCCGCCGGCCGCGAAGAACGACCGTGCGCCGAGCCCGCCGATGAGGATCCCTGCCAGGAGGGAGAGGAGCACGAGCAGCACGACGATCCCGAGCGCCACCTGTCGCTGCCGGCGCGGCGGATCCTCGGTGCGGTCGTGACCGAACAGGTCGCCGATCCGCGTGCCCGGGTCCGTCGTGCCGACCGCGGTGGCGGTGGCCGGGAACGGTCCGGCGGTGGCGGTGGCGGCGAACGGTCCGGTGGTGGCGGGGAACGGTCCGGCGGTCGCCTCGGCGGGCGGCCCCGGCTGCGCCGGCAGCACGCGCGTGGCGCCGCCGTCGGCCTGCACGGGCGCCCAGTACGGCGGGGGCCCACCGGTGACTGGGTCGCCGCCCACGGAGGGGCCGGCACCCGGGGCGGGCTGACCGCCCGCGACGCCGTACGTACCGGTAGCCGCACCCGGGTTCACGGCGGTCGGGGTCACGGCGGTCGGGGCGGCGCGGCCCGGCCCCTCGCTGTTCCTGTCGCCGCGGCGGGCGCTGCGGAAGGACCGCCGCGAGCGCCAGGGAACGCCGGCCGGGGGCGCCGGCGAGGCCGGACCGGGAGAGCGACCGAGAGCGTGGTAGGCCTCGGGCTGGGGGGCCGGCGTCGGGGCGTAGTCGTAGCGCGCCCGGGCGGGGCCGGCGGACGGTGCCTGACCCGGGCCGGGCTCCGGCGCGTCGGCCGGTCCCTCGTCGCGCCCGGGCCCGACGGGCGTGGCCGACTGCTCGTCGGGGGTCATGGGCGCTCCTTCCGGGCCTCGCGGGCCGGCCGTCACCGCGTCTGCACGAGCAGGTCGGTCCAGTCGACCAAAGTCTGCCAGCCGTGGTCGATCCGGTCTGCCACCCCGGAGCCGGGCGCCGTCGCCGGGAAGGCGCCAGCCACCTCGTGGACGAGGCCGGGAGCGTCACTGCTGGTGACGAGCACCGTGGTGCCGTCGCACTGGAGAACGACCGTCGTGCCCGGACCGGGCAGCTCGTGCACGCTGTGGTCCCCGACGTCGACCATGGGCAGGTCCGCGAGCGCGGCCGGGTCGAGCACCCCGCGCTTCTCCACCACGGTGGCGTGGTGGCCGTCCCGGACGATCTCGACGGTGAGAACCTGTTCCCCCGCCCCGCCGGTGGTCCCCACGTGCTGGACGTCCGCGTCCGCCGGCAGCGCGCCGGGCGCCGCCCAGCCGTTCTCCCGCAGCCAGGCCAGCGCCTCCTCCGTCGCGCTCGGCGCCTCCGCCAGGCGCATCGTGTCCGCGGTGACCATGAGCTGGACCGGTTCATGGGCGGGGCCGGCGACCTCGGCGAGCATCGCCGCCGGGTCCCCCGTGCGCTGGTTGAGCGACCCGATGACGACCAGGGCGCCCAGCATCCCGGCGGCCCCGACCAGGACGGCGGAGCCGCGGACGACCGCGCGCCGGCGCCCACGACCGTAGGTGAGGGGCTCCCAGGCGCGCCCCACCAGCGCACGCGCTCCCTGCGGCGCCGGGGGCACCGGGGACTGGGCCAGCTGGATCAGGCGAGCGGTGAGGTCCTCGCTCGGACGCACGTCCCCGGCCTGCGCCAGGTGGCGGCGCGACGCCCGCTCCACCGCCACCAGGCCGGCGCAGTAGTCGCAGGTGACCAGATGGACCATCGCGGCCTCGGCGCGCTCCGGGGAGAGCTGGCCGTCGACCAGCGCGCTGACGTCGTCGCGGAGGTGGCTCATCCCACCGCCTGCGCGGCGTGCGCCGGGTTCACGACGGAGGCCGGGCGGCGGTGGGCGAGCTGGTCGCGCAGCATCGCCCGTGCGCGGTGGATCCGCGAGCGCACGGTGCCCATCTTGATGCCGAGGGTCGCCGCGATCTCCTCGTAGGAGAGGCCCTCGATGTCGCACAGCACCACGGCAGCACGATACTTCGGCGGCAGGGCGTCCAGGGCGGCCTGGACGTCCAGGTCCAGATGGGCGTGCTCGAACCCGCGCTCGGGCTCGCCGGAGTCGTGCGCCGCGGGCAGCCGCTCGGTCGCCTCGCCGATCGGGTCCATCCGCACGCGGGTGCGGCGCCGCGCCTGGTCGAGGAACAGGTTGGTGGTGATGCGGTGGAGCCAGCCCTCGAAGTTCCCGGGCTCGTACTTGTGGAGCGAGCGGAACACGCGCACGAAGGTCTCCTGCGTGAGGTCCTCGGCGTCGGCCTTGTTGCCGGTCAGGCGGTAGGCGAGGCGGTACACGCGCGGCGAGTGCTCCACCACGATCTGCTCCCACGACGGCGGGGACCAGACGGGCGGCTCCTCCGCCAGGCCCGCCTGCGTACCGCCGTCGGCCGTGCCGACCTGCGGAGCGTCGTCTGCACCGGCGGACGCGCCGCCGTCGCCACCCAGGGCGCCGCCGTCGTCGTCGGTCGTGCGGGTGGCGTGAAGCATCGGGCGTCCTCGTTCCGTCATCGGTCCCGCCATGGTAGAGAGCGAACCTGGGGAGTACCTGGGAGCTGGGGACCCACCGGTAGCATGGCGGCTGCGGCAGCCGCCGCCGACCAGCCCGGGAGGCCCATCATCACCGCCGACAAGGCCCTGTCCTGGGCCTACACCGAAGAGTTCGTCACCGAGGACGACGCCGTCGTCGAGGCACGGATGCGCGCCGAGGAGCTCGGCGTCCAGCCGGTCACCCCCGGCACGGGCGCCGCCCTGCGGTTCCTCGCCGCTGCCTGCCGGGCACGCGCCGTCGCCGAGGTGGGGACCGGCACCGGTGTCTCGGGGCTCTGGCTCCTCGGCGGCATGGCCCCCGACGGCGTGCTCACGACCATCGACGTCGAGCCCGAGCACCAGCGCGCCGCCCGGGAGAGCTTCGCGGGCGCCGGCCTGCGCCCCGCGCGCACCCGGCTCATCGGCGGCCGGGCCCTGGACGTCCTGCCGCGCCTGGCGGACGGGGTCTACGACATGGCCGTCGTCGACGGCGACCCCTCGGAGGCGGCCGACGACGTCGCGCAGGCCATTCGTCTCCTGCGTCCCGGCGGGGTGCTCGCCGTCAACGCCGCCCTGTGGCACGACCGCGTGGCCGACCCCGCGCGACGCGACGAGGTCACCGTCGCGGTCCGCGAGCTCGGCAAGCAGGTGCGCGACGACGACCGCCTGGTCAGCGCGCTGCTGCCGAGCGGGGACGGGCTGCTGGTCGCCGTCCGGCGCTGAGGCGGGCGGGCCTCGGCGCGGTCGGGCCGGCTGTCAGGCCGTCAGGCCGTCAGGCTCTCGAGCCAGCGCAGCAGCAGCCGGGCCCCGTGCCCGGTGGGCGCGTCCTTCGGCAGCTCACCCTCCCCCTTGCCGGCCCGGGCCGGGCCGGCGATGTCGAGGTGGGCCCACCGCGCGTCGCCGGCGAAGCGCTGCAGGAACAGCGCGGCGACGACGGACCCGCCGCCGACGTGAGGGTCCGTCGCGACGTGGGCGACGTCGGCGACGTCGGAGTCCAGCGCCGCCCGGTAGTCCTCCACCAGCGGCATCCGCCAGGCCCGCTCCCCGCCCGCCTCCCCGGCGGCGAGGAGCTCGGCGGCGAGGTCGTCGGCGGTGGAGAAGAGCGCGGCGTGGCCCCGGCCGAGCCCGCGCGCGGCGGCGCCGGTGAGCGTGGCGACGTCGACGACGGCGTCGGCCCCGAGCGTGGCGACCGACCACCCGAGGGCGTCCGCCAGGACCATCCGGCCCTCGGCGTCGGTGTTGGAGACCTCGACCGTGGTGCCGTCGAACGTGCGCACCACGTCCCCGGGCCGGTACGAACCGCCGCCCATGGCGTTCTCGGCGAGCGGGAGCACCGCCGTCACCCTGACCGGGAGCCCGAGGTCGGCGGCCCCCAGCGTCGCGGCCAGGACGGCGGCCGCCCCGGCCATGTCCGTCTTCATCGGCACCATGGCCTCGCGCGGCTTGAGGGAGATGCCGCCGGTGTCGAACGTGATGCCCTTGCCCACGAGCGCCACGTGCCCGCCCGCACGGTGCGGGGCCCAGGTCACGACCGCCAGCCGCGGGGGTGTGCGCGACCCGCCGCCGACGGCGAGCAGGGCCTCCATCCCCTGGCGGCGCAGCCACGTCTCGTCGTGGATCTCGGCGGTGAGCGTCCCGCCGTCCGCGGGGGCGTCGCGGACGAGCCGGCTGATCACCTCCGCCAGCCAGACGGGGTTCTTCGTGCTCGACGGCGTCGCCGCCAGCAGGCGGGTCAGCCAGGTGGCGCCCGCGCTCGCCCGGGCCCTCGCGAGCGCCGACGCGGCGTCCCCCGGGATCCCGGTGCGGCCGAGGAGGACGAGGCGCTCGGCGGCGGGGCGGCCCGGGGCGGGCGTGCGACCGGTGCGGGGCATGCGGTAGGCCGAGAGGAGGAAGCCCTCGGCGAGGGCGCGCAGCGTCGCCGTCGTCAGGTCCTCCCCCACGCTGAGGGCCACCGTGCCCAGGCCGGCCGTGGCGCGGCCCAGGGCGAGGCCGGCGCGGCGCACGTCGTCGGCGGAGCCGTTCCCGACGCCGACCAGCACGATCGTGTCCGGCAGTCCCTTCCAGGGCAGGTCGACCACGCCCGGGAGGACGCGCGGGAGCCGGACGACGGCGGTGGTGCCCGGGCGCCCGTTCAGGTCGGCCCGCTCGGCCTCCGCGAGCAGGTCGATGCCGTAGAGCGCGGCGACGTCGGCGGCCCCGCCACGGGGCTGGAGGTCCTCCTCGCCCGCGGCGGCGGGCGCCACGGGGACCGCGAGCGCGTCCGGCAGCGGGTCCGCCCACCGGCCGCCGTCGCGCGGATGCGTCGGCCGTTCGTCGACGACGACGATCTCGGGCAGGACGATCTCCGGCAGGTAGACCTCCGGGACGGCAGACTCCGGCAGCGAGGGCACGATCAGGCTCCTGAGAAGGGGGTGGAACGCCTCCGGCCGGCCAGCGAGGCTGGCCGGCCGGATGTCGGTACGTCGGTGCGGGTCGTCAGACGGCGACGGCGCCGAGCGCCTCGCTCAGCTCGCCCGCCTCGGCCGGGGTGAGCTCGACGACGAGCCGGCCGCCTCCCTCGAGCGGGACGCGCATGACGATGCCACGGCCCTCCTTGGTCACCTCGAGCGGTCCGTCTCCGGTCCTCGGCTTCATCGCGGCCATGTGGTGTCCCCTCTTCTCCCTGGATCCTCGACCACCCCGCGCAGGGCGGACCCCGCCGAACCGGCAGGGTGATCACTGCGTCCAGTTTAGATCACTCGGCCGCTCCGCCAGCCTCTTCCGCGGCTGCGGCCTGCGCTTCTGCCTCCTTGGCGAGCTGCTCCATGCCGGTCAGGACCCCGTCGACCGCCTCCTCGGCGGTGTCCACGACGGGCACGAGCTCGAGGTCGGCGGCGCTGATCGTGCCGCGGGCGAGCATCGAGTCACGCAGCCAGTCGACCAGTCCGCCCCAGTAGGAGGAACCGACCAGCACGATCGGGAACGAGGAGACCTTCTGCGTCTGGACCAGGGTGAGGGCCTCGAAGAGCTCGTCCATGGTGCCAAAACCGCCGGGCAGCACCACGAAGCCCTGCGAGTACTTCACGAACATCGTCTTGCGGGCGAAGAAGTAGCGGAAGTTCACGCCCAGGTCGACCCACTGGTTCATGCCCTGCTCGAACGGGAGCTCGATGCCCAGCCCCACCGAGACGCCGTCGGCCTCGCACGCCCCCTTGTTCGCCGCCTCCATCACGCCGGGACCGCCGCCGGTGACGACGGCGAAGCCCGCCTCGACCAGGCGCCGGCCGATCTCCTCGGCCAGCTCGTACTCCGGCTCGCCGGGGCGCACGCGCGCGGAGCCGAAGACCGAGATCGCGGGCCCGAGCTCGGCGAGCGCCCCGAAGCCCTCGACGAACTCCGACTGGATCCGCATCACCCGCCACGGGTCCTGGTGGAGCCAGCTGGTGTCCTGCTCGGGCGCCAGCAGCCGGGCGTCGGTCGTCTCCTGGGGGATCAGGTCCCTGCGCAGCAGGACGGGGCCCCGGCGGTAGCTCCGGGAGCTGTCGTGGGCGTGGTTGTTGCGGACCTCGCGTGTCATGACGGTGATTCTCCTCTAGGCCAGCCAGGCCTGCAGGGCCCTGGCGCACGTGCGGATCTGCTCGACGTCGCACCGCTCGTCGTCGGCGTGGGCGAGCATGGGGTCTCCGGGGCCGAAGTTGACGGCCGGGATGCCGAGCTCGGCGAACCGGGCGACGTCGGTCCAGCCGTACTTCGGGCCGGGCGCGCCGCCCGTCACGGCGGTGACCGCCTCGACGAAGCCCTGGACGAGCGGGTCGTCCAGGCCGGGGCGGGCGCCGCCGGCAAGGTCGGTGACGGTGACGTCGAAGCCCTCGAAGACCTGCCGCACGTGCGCCTCCGCCCCGGCCGGGTCCAGCGAGGGCGCGAAGCGGTAGTTGACCGTGACGACGCACGAGTCGGGGATCATGTTCGCGGCGATGCCGCCGGTGATGCCCACGGCGTTGAGGCCCTCGCGGAACACGAGCCCGTCGACGTCGACGTCGCTGGCCTCGTAGGCGTTGAGCCGGTCCAGGACCTCGCCGGCCGCGTGGATCGCGTTGACCCCGCGCCAGCCGCGCGCCGAGTGGGCGGTGCGCCCGGTGGTGCGGATCTCGGCGCGCAGCGTGCCGTTGCAGCCGCCCTCGATGCCGCCGGCCGTCGGCTCGCCGAGCACGGCGAGGTCGCCGGCGAGCCAGTCCGGGTGGTTGCGCACGAGCCGGCCGAGCCCGTTGAGGGCGGAGGCCACCTCCTCGTGGTCGTAGAACACCCACGTCACGTCCCACCGCGGTTCGCGCAGCACCGCCGCGAGGTGGAGCGCGACGGCCACGCCGCCCTTCATGTCGACCGTGCCGCGGCCCCACAGCTCCTCGGCGCCGTCCTCGGCGCGGACGCGCCGCGTCGGCAGGTTGGACGCGATCGGGACGGTGTCGATGTGGCCGGCGACCACGACCCGCCGTTCGCGCCCCAGGCGGGTCCGTGCGACGACGGCGTCGCCGTCGCGCAGGACCTCCAGGTGCGGGTGGCCGCGCAGCGCCGCCTCGATGGCGTCGGCGAGGGCCCGCTCGTCCCCCGAGACCGACGGGATGTCGCAGACCGCCGCCGTGAGGGCGACGACGTCGCCGGCGAGGTCCGGCAGGGCGGGTGCAGAGGTCGGGGCGGCCATGAGGAAGACCCTACGGCCACGTCCCGGCCGGCCCCCTCACGCCAGGTGCAGCGTGCGGGCCGCCTCCGAGATGGACCCGGTGAGGGAGGGGTAGATGGTGAAGACGTTGGCGAGCTGGTCCACGGTGAGCCGGTGGGCGACGGCGATGGTGATCGGGTAGATCAGCTCGCTCGCGCGCGGGGCCACGATCACGCCTCCGATCACCACGCCCGACGACCGCTCGGAGAAGAGCTTGATGAAGCCCTCCTTGATGCCGAGCATCTTGGCCCGCGGGTTGCGGGCCACGGGCAGGCGGGTGATCGCGCCGTCGACCTCGCCCGACTCGATCTGCTTCTGCGTCACGCCGATGGTCGCGATCTCCGGCGCGGTGAAGATGTTCGCGGCGACGGTGCTCAGGTCCAGCGGCGCGACGGCGTCACCGAGGGCGTGCCACATGGCGATGCGGCCCTGCATGGCCGCCACGGAGGCGAGCGGCAGCACGCCGGTGCAGTCACCGGCGGCGTAGATGCGGAAGGCGCGGGTGCGCGAGACCCGGTCGACCTTGATGTGCCCGGACTCGGAGAGCTCCACGCCCGCCTCCTCCAGCCCGAGGCTCGCCGTCGCCGGCACGCCGCCGACCGCCACCAGGCAGTGCGAGGCCTCGACGACCCGGCCGTCGGCGAGCTCGACCTCGACCCCGTCACCGGTGCGGCGCACCGCCGCGGCGCGCGAGCGGGAGAGCACCGTCATGCCACGGCGGCGGAACACACCCTCGATGAGCTCGGCCGCGTTCTCGTCCTCGCCCGGCAGCACCCGGTCCCGGGAGGAGACGAGGGTGACCCGCGCGCCGAGCGCGTTGTAGGCGCCCGCGAACTCGGCGCCGGTGACGCCGGAGCCGACCACCACGAGGTGCTCGGGGATCTGGGTGAGGTTGTACATCTGCGCCCAGGTGAGGATCCGCTCGCCGTCGGGCCGGGCGGTCGGCAGCACCCGCGGGGTGGCGCCGGTGGCCACGAGGATGATCTCGGCCACCAGCTCCCGCTCGCCGCCGTCGGCCAGCTCGACGTGGACCAGGCGCGTGCCCTCCGCGCTGATCGTCGGCCCCACCCTGCCGGTGCCGGCGACGATCTCGATGCCCTCCTTCTCGAGGCGGGCCCGGATGTCCTTGGACTGCTTCTGCGCCAGGCGCATCACGCGCTGGTCGACGATGTCCATGTCCGCGCGCAGGGCGCCGGGATCGCCGTCGGGCCCTCCGTCGGCGCCGATGCCGAGCTCCCCCGCCTGCTCGGTGACGGTGAGCCACTCGGCCGTGGCGATGAGGGTCTTGGACGGGACGACGTCGGTGAGGACTGCTGAGCCGCCCATGCCCTGCCGCTCGACCACCTGGACGCGGGCGCCGAGCTGGCTGGCGACGAGGGCGGCCTCGTAGCCGCCGGGACCGCCGCCGATGATTACCACGCGCGACCCCTCACGCACCGGTGAGGCGCCGGCGCCGTGGTCGCGGCGGTGGTCGGGCTCGGCGGTGGCGGCACCGGTGTGCTCGACGGCGGGGGGCGGGACGGGTCCGGAAGGCGTGCTCACCCGACGCATTCTGCCCGTCCCGCTCGCCGGACGCCCCTTTCGGGCCCGGGAACGCCGGCCGGGCGACCGCGGGGGCGCGGGGGCGCGTCGAACGCGCCGCTCCGCCGTCGAGAGAACCGCCCCGCCGCCGCGCGAGCCGCTCCGCCGTCGAGAAGGCCGCCCCGCCGTCGAGAGCGCCCGGACTGTCTGCAGCGCCGCTCCGCCGTCGCCGCCGGTAACGGGACGGGACTCGCGATAACGTCGGACCATGGACCACGCCGCGTACGACGCCACCGCCGGTGCCGACCTGGACGCCCCCGCGACCGATCCCTTCGCCGTCGCCCGCGAGGCCGCCGACCTGCTGGCACAGAGGACCGGCGTCGAGCGGCACGACGTCGCCCTCGTGCTGGGCTCCGGGTGGGGCGGGGCCGCCGACCTGCTCGGGGAGAAGGTCGCCGAGATCCCCGCGGTCGAGCTGCCCGGCTTCAGCGCCCCGGTCGTCGTGGGGCACGGCGGGACCCTGAGCTCGGTGCGCATCGAGGGCACGGACCGGTACGCGCTCGTGCTCGGCGCCCGCACCCACTTCTACGAGGGGCTCGGTGTGCGCCGCGTGGCCCACGGCGTGCGCGTCGCGGCCGCTGCCGGTGCCTCGACCGTCGTCCTCACGAACGGCTGCGGCGGGCTGGACCCGCAGTGGGCGCCCGGGACGCCGGTGCTCATCAGCGACCACATCAACCTGACCGGGGCGTCCCCGCTCGAGGGTGCCACCTTCGTTGACCTCACCGACCTGTACTCCTCGCGGCTGCGCAGGATCGCCCACGACGTCGACCCCTCCCTCGCCGAAGGGGTGTACGTGCAGTTCCGCGGCCCCCACTACGAGACCCCGGCCGAGGTGCAGATGGCGAGCCGCATCGGCGGCCACCTCGTGGGCATGTCGACGGCCCTCGAGGCCATCGCGGCCCGCCAGGCGGGGCTGGAGATCCTCGGGATCTCCCTGGTCACGAACCCTGCGGCCGGCATCTCGCCCGAGCCGCTCTCGCACGAGGAGGTCCTCGAGGCCGGCCGCGCCGCCGGCCCGCGGATCTCCCGCCTGCTCGCGGACATCGTCCGCAGCCTGTGAAGCACGACGCCCTGAGGAGAACCGACACCATGACTGTCACCGCAGACGAGGTCCGCGCCTGGATCGCCGCCGATCCGGACGAGCGCACCCGCGCCGAGCTGGCCGAGCTGCTCGAGCAGGCCTCCGGCACGGGCGAGGAGGCCGCCGCCGCGCAGGCCGACCTCGACTCGCGGTTCTCCGGCCCGCTGGAGTTCGGCACCGCCGGGCTCCGCGGCGAGCTGGGCGGCGGGCCGCACCGGATGAACCGGGCGGTCGTCATCCGGGCCGCTGCGGGCCTCAGTGACTTCCTGGCGCGCGAGGTGGGCCGGGACTTCACGGTCGTCATCGGCTACGACGCCCGCTACGGCTCGGCCCGGTTCGCCAAGGACACGGCCGCCGTCGTCACCGCCGCGGGCGGCCGCGCCTTGCTTCTTCCCGCACCCCTGCCGACGCCGGTGCTCGCCTTCGCCGTCCGGCACCTGGGTACCGACGCCGGCGTGATGGTGACCGCGTCCCACAACCCGCCGCAGGACAACGGGTACAAGGTCTACCTGGGAGGCCGGGCCGTGACCGGCGCCGGCCAGGGTGCCCAGATCGTGCCGCCCTACGACGCGCGGATCGCCGAGCGCATCGCCGCCGCGCCCGCGGCGACCGACGTGCCGCTCGCCGACGGGTGGGAGGTGCTCGGCGACGACGTCCACGAGGCGTACCTGCAGCGGGTGGCCTCGCTCCTCCCCCCGCGGCACACCCGTGAGGTGCGCATCGTGTACACGCCGATGCACGGCGTGGGCGGGGCGACGGCGGTCGAGGCGCTGCGCCGGGCGGGCTTCAGCGACGTCCACGTGGTGTCCGAGCAGGCGCAGCCGGACCCGGACTTCCCCACGGTCGCCTTCCCGAACCCCGAGGAGCCCGGCGCCCTGGACCTCGCCCTCGACCGGGCGCGCGCCGTCGACGCCGACCTCGTGATCGCGAACGACCCGGACGCGGACCGGTGCACCATGGCGGTGCCCGACCGCAACCAGGTCGGTGGATGGCGTCAGCTCACCGGCGACGAGATCGGGGCCCTGCTCGGCGAGCAGACCGCCGTCGCCGCCGCGTTCGCCGGGCGCGGCGTGCTCGCCAGCTCCGTCGTCTCCTCGCGTCTGCTCGAGCGGATCGCCGACTCCCACGGGCTGGAGCACCGCACCACGCTGACCGGCTTCAAGTGGATCGCACGGACCGAGGGGCTCGCCTTCGGCTACGAGGAGGCGATCGGGTACTGCGTCGACCCGGCAGCCGTGCGCGACAAGGACGGCATCTCGGCCGCCGTCCGGATCGCCTACCTCGCCGCCCAGCTCCGTGACCGCGGCGAGTCGTTCCTGGACGCCCTCGACCACCTCGCGCGGCGTCACGGTGTCCACGAGACAAGCCAGATCTCGGTCCGTGTCTCCGACCTGTCGCTCATCGCGGGCACCATGGCGCGGCTCCGCGCCGACGGGCCCGCCACGCTGGCCGGGTCGCCCGTGGTGACGACGACGGACCTGGCGGCCGGCTCCGCGGACCTGCCGCCGACGGACGGTCTGCTCTACCTCACCGCCGCGGGCGACCGCGTGATCATCCGGCCCTCCGGGACCGAGCCGAAGCTCAAGTGCTACCTCGAGGTCGTCGTACCGTCGACCACCGACGTGAGCACCGCCCGGCACACCGCCGCCGTGCGCATGGAACTCCTGCGATCGGACGTGGCGGGCGTCGTCGCGATGTAGGCACTGGCCGGCACGGCTTCGCTGCGGTGGGTGCGTGACGCCAGGACTGGCAGCACACGCTCCGCGCACCGTGCCGGCTTCGTCGCGCGCCCCCGACTTTTCTTGCCTTCTGTGCCTCTTTCTCCACAGGTCTGACTCGGCTGCCGGCCGATGTCAGCGGTCCGCCCTAGTGTTGGACACATGTTCGAGGACGAGGTCGGTGCGGCGGGCGGCGAGGCGGTTTCCAGCGCCTCGCCCGGCCTCGTGTCCGAGATCGAGCGGCTCTACGCCCATGTGCTGGCCGACTGGGCGGCGGCCGCGGAGGTTGTCCCGGTCGTGGTCGAGAACGGTTCCTCCCGGTTCGAGCTGTACCTGTCGTCCCGACGTCCGGACGTACTGACCGCGGCGCGCGAGACCGGCCGACCCGTACGTGGCGCGGGTGCTGGCGCGGATGCGTTGGCCGACCCAGGAACACCCGCCGCCACGGACGCACCCGCTGGCGCGGACGCCTTGGCCGACCCGGGAGCACCCGCCCCCACGGACGCACCCGCTGGCGCGGACGCCTTGGCCGACCCGGGAGCACCCGCCCCCACTGACGCCGCCAGCGACCCCGGCGCACCCGCCGACCCGCACGCACGAGCTGGCACGGCCAGCTCCGCCGCTCATGGCGGGGCGGTGCCGTGGTGGGCGGCGGTTCCGACCGGTGCGGCCCCTGCGCCGAGCACTGCGCCGCCTGCCGCGGACGACCCTGCACTGAGGGAGGCGCTTGAGCGGGGACTGGTTGACCGGGAGGCCGACGCGGTCGGGGCCACGGTCCTCGAGACCCTGCCCGGCGGGGCCGAGCTCGCCGCCCTGCTGGCCCCACTGGTGGCCGGGGAACTCGGAGCGGCGACCCTGGTGGAGGCGATCGCCGGGTACGAGCGGATCGCGTCGTGGGCCATCGCCCGGCAGGCCCGGCTCGTGCTGGAGCTGACCGACAGGCAGGGCACCTCGTCGAAGGCTGCAGAGCAGGCCGCGGCGGAGATCGGCGCCCGCCTGGGCTCCACCTCCGCGGTGGGGTCGGCCAAGGTCAACCTCGCCGCCAGCCTGGACAGCTACCCGGAGGTCGCCGACGCCCTGTCCACCGGACGCATCGATACCCGCAAGGCCAACATCCTCGCCACGACCGAGCCGGGCCTCAGCGTGCGTGAGCACCGCCGCGTGGTCACCGGCCTGCTCAAGGACGCCGACCGCGTCTCCGGCCCTAAGCTTCGCCAGCGGATACGGGCCGCGGCCCTGTCGGTCAACCCGGACGCGGGCCGTGAGCGGCGCAAGAAGGAGCACGCGGCCCGGCAGGTCACCCTGACCCCGGCCGCTGACGGGATGGCCTGGATCACCGCCTTCCTGCGTGCGGACGCCGCCCGTACGGTCAAGGTCGCCCTCGACTCCCTGGCCGAGGCCGCCGTCGCCGACTCCGACCCCGGCCAGGACCCGCGCACCCGGGACCAGGTCCGCGCCGACGCCTTCGTCGACCTCTTCACCGCCGTCCTGGACCGCGGCGTCGACCTCGCCGGCCACCCCCTGCCCACCGGGACCCCCGCCCGTGCCGGGGCCCAGATCACCGTCGGGGCCGGCACGCTGCTTGGGCTGGACGAGCAGGCCGGCTACCTGGCCGGGTACGGGCCCATCCCGGCCGAGCTCGCTCGCGAGATCGCGCAGGACGCCACCTGGCGGGCCTTGTTCACCGACCGGGACGGCCACTTCAAGGACCTCTCCACCCGCGCCTACCGGCCCGGGGCCGAGTTGAGCCGAACCATCCGGGCTCGGGATGTCACCTGCACCTTCCCCGGGTGCACCCGCCCCTCGATCGTCTGCGACCTCGATCACCGCATTGCGTACAACCCCGCCATCGCCCACCTCGTCAAGCAGACCAGCGCCTGCAACCTGCATCCGCTGTGCCGCCGGCACCACAACCTCAAGACCACCAAGCGCTGGGACGTCATTCGCGAGCAGGACGGCACCGTGCTCTGGATCCCTGCCCGCACGCGTCACCGCTACCGCCACACCCCCGACCCGCTCGCCGGCACCCCGCAAGCCGTCGACCCGTGGGCCACGATCACCGGCGTCGGCAGCGACCCTCCGTTCTGATCGCCCCTCAGGGATTCTCCGTCGGGCCCCCGGCCGGGCTGCCCCACCCCTCGCGCGCCCTCGTTGACGCCGCACCGTCGCGGCGGCGAACCCTCACACCGGCGAACCCGCCCACCACGGCGAGGAGCCGACGCACGCCTGTGCGCCGGCTTCTCGCCGTGTCAGGCGGCAGCGGCATCAACCCCCGTGACTGTCAGAGCATGCCCTTGGGGTGCCACACGGTCTTCGTCTCGGTCAGCGCGGTGATCCTGCCGAGCGAGGGCGCGGGCACGCCCTCGACGGGCGCCAGCACACGCTTGAGCGTGTCGGCCGCGGCGATCTCCAGGTCGACCCAGTCCAGCGCCCCGGCACCGGCGAGGTCGAGTGCGTTGACGTCGGCGTGCGCGGCGAGCCACGGCGTGATCTCCGCCGGCGAGCCGGTGAGGACGTTGACCACACCACCGGGCACGTCGGAGGTGGCGAGCACCTCCGAGAGGCTGATGGCCGAGAGCGGCGCGGCCTCGGACGCCACGACCACCACCGTGTTGCCCGGCACCAGCGCCGGCGCCAGCACGGACACGAGCCCCAGCAGGGCCGAGTCCTGCGGGGCCACGATCGCCACCACGCCGGTCGGCTCGGGTGCCGAGAGGTTGAAGTACGGTCCCGCCACGGCGTTGGCGTTCCCCGCCACCTGGGCGTACTTGTCGGCCCAGCCGGCGTACCAGACCCACACGTCGATGGCTGCGTCCACCTGGGCCGCCGCGGCCGCCGCGGCGACCCCCTCGGTCTCGCGGACCTCCTCGACGAACTGAGCCCTGCGGCCCTCGAGCAGCTCGGCGATCCGGTACAGCACCTGCCCCCGGTTGTACGCCGTCGCCCCGGCCCATCCCGGCTGGGCGGACCGCGCCGCCCGCACGGCGTCGCGGGCGTCCTTGCGGCTCGCCCGGGACGCGTTGGCGAGGAACCGTCCGTCCGCCGTCGTCACCTCGTAGGTCCGCCCGCTCTCGGAGCGGGGGAACTTCCCGCCGACGAACAGCTTGTACGTCTTCGGCACCGCCAGGCGGGTCATCGCACCGACTCCTTCGTGGTCGCTCCGCTCGACGTCAGCCCGACCGTGCCCGCCGACGGCTCAAGGTAGGCCGCGAGACCGTGCCGCCCACCCTCACGGCCGTAGCCGGACTCCTTGTAGCCGCCGAACGGGGACGCTGGGTCGAACCGGTTGAAGGTGTTCGCCCACACCACGCCGGCGCGGAGCTGGTCGGCGACGGCGAGGATCCGGCTGCCCTTCTCGCTCCAGACCCCGGCCGAGAGACCGTACGGGGTGTTGTTCGCCTTCTTCACCGCCTCCGCGGGCGTACGGAACGTCAGCACCGACAGCACCGGCCCGAAGATCTCGTCCCGGGCGATGCGGTGCGAGGTGGAGACGTTCGTGAAGATCGTCGGCGCGTACCAGAATCCGGTCTCGGGGATCGTGCACGGCGCCGTCCACCGCTCGGCCCCCTCCTCCTCGCCGATGCGCGAGAGGGTGCGGATGCGGTCGAGCTGCTCGGCGGAGTTGACCGCGCCGATGTCGGTGTTCTTGTCGAGCGGGTCACCCAGACGCAGGGTGGACAGGCGGTCCTTGAGCCGCTCGACGACGTCGTCGTGAATGTTCTCCTGGACCAGCAGGCGCGACCCGGCGCAGCAGACGTGGCCCTGGTTGAAGAAGATGCCGTTGACGATCCCCTCGATCGCCTGGTCGAGGGGTGCGTCGTCGAAGATGATGTTGGCCGCCTTGCCACCCAGCTCGAGCGTGACCTTCTTGCCCGTCCCGGCCACGGACCGTGCGATCCCTCGCCCCACGGCGGTCGAGCCGGTGAACGCGACCTTGTTCACGTCCGGGTGGTTGACGAGCGCCTCCCCGGTGTCGCCGGCGCCGGTGACGATGTTGACGACCCCGGGCGGCAGATCCGCCTGCTGGAGGATCTCGGCGAACAGCAGCGCCGTCAGCGGCGTGGTCTCCGCCGGCTTGAGCACCACCGTGTTCCCGGCCGCGAGCGCCGGCGCGATCTTCCACGCGAGCATCAGCAGCGGGAAGTTCCACGGGATCACCTGTGCGGCGACCCCCAGGGACCGCGGCGCGGGCCCGAGCCCGGCGTGGTCGAGCTTGTCGGCCCACCCCGCGTAGTAGAAGAACCACGCCGCCACGAGCGGGACGTCGACGTCGCGGCTCTCCTTGATCGGCTTGCCGTTGTCCAGACTCTCGGCGACGGCGAGCTCCCGCGAGCGCTCCTGGACGAGGCGGGCGATGCGGAACAGGTACTTGCCCCGGTCGGTGCCGCTCATCCGGGACCAGGTCTGGTCGTAGGCGCGGCGGGCGGCGGCGACGGCGCGGTCCACGTCGGCGGCGTTGGCCGCGGAGACCGTGGCGATGTGCTGCTCCGTCGCGGGCGAGATCGTCGCGAACGAGGATCCCTCCGCGTCGACGAACTCGCCGTCGATGAAGAGCCCGTAGGTCTCGCGCAGGTTGAGGATCGCCGTGGACTCCGGCGCGGGTGCGTAGTCGAGGAAGCTCATGGGACCTCAGTCGATCGTGACGTAGTCGGGGCCGGAGTAGTGGCCGGTGGAGACGCGCTGGCGCTGGAGCAGGACGTCGTTGAGCAGGCTCGACGCGCCGAAGCGGAACAGGTGCGGGTCGAGCCACTGCTCCCCCACCGTCTCGGCGACGGTGACCACGTACTTGATGGCGTCCTTGGAGGTGCGGATCCCGCCGGCGGGCTTGACGCCGATCTTCTCCCCGGTGAGGCGGTGCCAGTCGCGGACCACCTGCAGCATCAGGAGCGTGACCGGCAGCGTCGCCGCGGGCGAAACCTTGCCGGTGGAGGTCTTGATGAAGTCGCCGCCCGCGAGGATCGCGAGCCAGGAGGCGCGGCGGACGTTGTCGTACGTCGCCAGCTCCCCGGTCTCGAGGATGACCTTCAGGTGCGCGAACGTGCCGTCCGGCCGCCTGCAGGCCTCCTTGACTGCGACGATCTCGTCGAAGACCTTCCCGTAGCGCCCGGAGAGGAACGCCCCGCGGTCGATGACCATGTCGATCTCGTCGGCGCCCGCGGCCACGGCGTCGGCGGTGTCGGTCAGCTTGACCTCGCGCGAGGCGCGCCCGCTGGGGAAGGCGGTGGCGACGGCGGCCACGTTGATCCCGCCGGCGTCCAGTCCCTTGAGGGGGCCGAGGGCCTCGACGGCGGCCGGCACCATGTCCCCGTAGACGCACACCGCGGCGGGATGGGGAGTGGTCGGGTCGGAGGGGTCCGGGCTCACCGCCTTGGCGACGAGGGAGCGCACCTTGCCGGGAGTGTCGGCACCCTCGAGGGTGGTCAGGTCGATCAGGGAGATGATCTTGTCGAGGGCCCACGCCTTCGACGTCGTCTTGATCGACCGCGTCCCCAGCCCGGCGGCGCGCTGGTCGAGACCCACCGCGTCCACGCCCGGCAGCCCCTCGAGATGCAGGCGCAGGCTCTTCTCGGTCAGGTCGGTGCCGAGCACCTGCACGGCCCGGGCGGCCGGCGCCAGGGCGGCCGTCTGCAACGTCATCGTTCCTCCACCTGCTTGAGCCGCGTACGGGCGGGAGTCTCCGTACGGGCGGGACGAGCGCGGGCGGGACGCCGGACGCTCGGTGCCCCGCCGCCCGTGGGAGGGCGGGGGGACACCTGCTAGCTAGAACTCCTCCTCGGCCTCGCCCTCGTCGCCCTCCTCGTCCATGCCGGGCACCTCGGTGAGCTGCTCGGCGACGTCGGCGTGGTCCGCCTCGCGGGTGGCCGAGACGAGGTCGGGATCGGGCTCGTACTCCTCAGGCAGGTCGGCCGGGTCCTCGGTGACGAGGTGGTCCTCCGCCAGCGTCTCCGGGTCCAGCTCGATGGCGGTGCTGTCGGGCTGCTCGCTCATTGCTCCTCCTCGAACGGTCACGGATTCGTCTGCCCAGCCTGCCCCGCGGGGCTGGGCGGCGCAAGGGAATCGGAGGCCGGTGCCGGGCGGGGCAGCAGCACCCAGCACACGTGCGTCCAGCCACCCAGAGCAGGGTGCGGCGTGGTCCGGCCGAGCAGCTCGGCGACGCGCACCTGGTGCACCCGACCGTCGGAGGGGTCGTACACGTGCAGGACGGGGTGGCCGTCGCGGTCGTGGCCGCGGTGGGGCGCCCCCTGCGGCGGAGGGACCGCGAGCACCACGTGGCGCGGGACGGCGGCCGCGAGGCCGTCGCCGAGGTCTCCGCCGGTGTAGAGCGGGACGGGGATGCCGTCCAGGGTGGCCGCGTGAGCCTGGGAGAGCATCGCGGCGCCGACCGGGGAGGCGTCGTCGACGGGGACGGCCCGATAGCGCACACCGGGGAACCGCGCCTCGCGGGCGGCGGTCCAGGGCGGGGTGCCGAGCGCCCCTGGCCAGCGCAGCGGACCGAGGGCGTGCGCGCCGGTGCGCGCCTTGATGTGCCGTTGCGCCGCGGCGATCCGGCCGGCGGCGTCGGGTGCCTGAGGGCCGGGCGGGATCTCAGGCGGGAGCCGGTGCGGCGGCAGCGCGGCGGGGATGCTGCCGTCCTCGAGCCAGGTGGCGAGCAGCGGGTCGCCGGTGGCGGCGAGCATGAGCAGGGCGGTCGAGCCGCAGGTGGTCGGGTCGCTCTGCCTGGCAGGTGCGCCGCCGAGCGTGACGAGCTGGGGCCGCACGGGCCGCGGGTCGCGGGTCGCGCGCGGACGGACGGGAGACGGACGCGCGGTTGGCGGGCGAGCTGTTGACGTACGAGCAGCTGGCGGAGAGTCAGCTGGCGGAGAGTCAGCTGGCGGAGAGTCAGCTGGCGGAGAGTCAGCTGGCGGAGAGTCAGCCGCAGGACGGACCAGACGGCCCAGGACCGTTCCGAGGTGCACGTGCCGCCAGCCGGGGTGGGTCATGGACGACAGGGTGCCGGACGTGCCGACGGCGAGCGACCCGGCGGGGCGCCGGACGTACCGACGGCGAGCGACCTGGCAGGGTGGACGACGCGTGCCGGACCTGCCGGCAGCCGGCGCTCCGGCCGCCGGTTCCCTGCCGTCAGGCGGTCACCCGGCCGAGCACGATGGAGCGGTCCCGGACGCCACCGTCGGGCTCGACGGTGACGGCCCCGGCGAGCGCCTCCTTGGCCCGCGCGAAACGCTCGGGGGTCGCGGTGTGGAGGGTGAGCAGCTTCTGCCCCGCCCGGACCCGCTCCCCCGGCTTCGCGTGGATCTCGATCCCGGCGACGGCCTGGACCGGGTCCTCCTTGCGGGCCCGCCCGGCGCCGAGCCGCCAGGAGGCGACTCCGACGTCGTACGCGTCGAGGCTCGTCAGCACCCCGTCGGTCTGGGCCACGACGTCCTCGGTGTGCTCGGCCACGGGCAGCGGGGCGTCGGGGTCGCCGTCCTGGGCGGCGATCATCCTGCGCCAGACGTCCATGGCCCGCCCGTCCTTCAGCGCTGCCTCGGGATCGACGTCGTCCCGGCCGGCTCCCGCGAGCATCTCCCGCGCCAGGGCGACCGTCAGCTCGACGACGTCGGAGGGCCCGCCGCCGGCGAGGACCTCCACCGACTCCCGCACCTCCAGGGCGTTGCCGACGGTCAGGCCCAGCGGGGTCGACATGTCGGTGAGCAGCGCGACCGTGCGCACGCCGGCGTCGGTGCCGAGCGCCACCATCGTCTCCGCGAGCTGCCGGGCCCGGTCGAGGTCCTTCATGAACGCGCCCGAGCCGACCTTCACGTCGAGGACCAGCGAGCCGGTGCCCTCGGCGATCTTCTTGCTCATGATCGAGGAGGCGATGAGCGGGATGGACTCCACCGTCGAGGTCGTGTCGCGCAGCGCGTAGAGCTTCTTGTCGGCCGGTGCGAGCCCGGAGCCGGCGGCGCAGATGACTGCACCGACGTCCTCGAGCTGGGCGAGCACCTCCTCGTTCGACAGCGCGGCCCGCCAGCCCGGGATGGCCTCGAGCTTGTCGAGGGTGCCGCCGGTGTGGCCCAGACCGCGCCCCGACAGCTGGGGCACCGCGACCCCGAAGACCGCGACGAGCGGAGCCAGCGGCAGGGTGATCTTGTCGCCCACGCCGCCGGTGGAGTGCTTGTCCGACGTCGGCCGCGAGAGCGCCGAGAAGTCCATCCGCTCCCCGGACCGGATCATCGCGTCGGTCCACCGGGCGATCTCGGCCCGCCCCATGCCGTTGAGGAAGATCGCCATGGCGAGGGCGCTCATCTGCTCCTCGGCGACGACGCCCCGCGTGTACGCGTCGATGACCCAGTCGATCTGCTCGCCGCTCAGCTCCTCGCGGTCGCGCTTGGCGCGGATGACGTCGACGGCGTCGAAAGGCTCGCTCATGCCTGTTCTCCAGGTGTTCGGGACCGGTTCTCGAGGTAGTCGGGGCCGAACGCGTCCGGCAGGACCTGGGCCAGCGTGCGCACCCCGGCCGGCATCAGCATCTCGAGCTCGGGACCGCCGTGCTCCCAGAGGAGCTGGCGGCACCGCCCGCACGGGACGAGGATGCGGCCGTCGCCGTCGACGCACGTGAACGCGACGAGACGACCGCCTCCCGAGCGCACGAGCTCGGAGACGAGCCCGCACTCCGCGCACAGGGTGACGCCGAGCGCCGCGTTCTCCACGTTGCACCCGGACACGGTGCGCCCGTCCTCCACGAGCGCGGCCGCACCCACCGGGTAGCCCGAGTACGGCGCGTACGCCCGCGTCATGGCCTCGGTGGCGAGGTCGCGCAGCAGGGCCCAGGTGGCGTCGTCGGTGCCCATGGACGGTTCTCCGCTCACTTGATGTAGGGGATGTTCTCCGCGGCAGGTGCCCGCACCCGGCCGACGAGGCCCGCGACGGCGAAGATCGTCACGGCGTAGGGCAGCATCAGCAGGAACTCGGACGGCACGGTCGAGCCGATGGTCGACAGCACGTTCCCGAGGTTCTTGGAAAAGCCGAACAGCAGCGCCGCCGCCACCGCGCCGGTGGGGTTCCACTTGCCCAGGATCATCGCCGCGAGGGCGATGTAGCCCTGGCCGGCGGACATCTCCTTGCCGAACGCCAGCCCGGAGCCCACCGTGAAGAACGCGCCGCCCAGGCCGGCGATGGCGCCGCCGAAGATGGTGTTGACCACGCGGGTGCGGTTGACCTTGATGCCCACGGTGTCCGCGGCCTTCGGGTGCTCGCCGACGGCGCGCATGCGCAGGCCCCAGCGGCTGCGGAAGACGAAGATCTGCAGCAGGATCACGGCCGCGTACATGATGTAGACGAGCAGCGTCTGCCGGAACAGCACGGGCCCGATCACGGGGATCTCGGACAGCAGCGGGATCGGCAGCTCGGGCAGGCGCTGGTTGGCGTTCCAGGTGGCCTTGTCCTCGGTGAGCACCGTGGAGAACAGGAAGCTGGTCACGCCGACCACCAGCACGTTGAGCACGACGCCGACGATGATCTGGTCCACCCAGTACCGCACCGCGAAGAAGACCAGCAGCACGCCGACGAGGGCACCGGCGATCGGCGCGGCGATCATGCCGAGGTAGGCGCTGGAGGTCAGCGAGCCGACCACGGCGGCCAGGAAGGCCCCGCCGAGCAGCTGGCCCTCGATGGCGATGTTGACGATGCCGGAGCGCTCGCAGACCACGCCGCACAGGGCGCCGAAGACGAGCGGGACGGACAGCGCCAGGGCGCCGGAGAGAAGCGTGGTCACCGGGATGACGGTCGAGCGGCCGGCGCCCACGTAGGTGAGGAACGTCAGGACGAAGGCGATCCCGAAGACGACGGGGATCCACCTGGGCACGTCGCGCCGGTTCCTGGTCAGCCAGAGCGCGAGGACCGTCAGCACGGCCATCACGGCCACCAGCAGCCAGTTCGTCAGTGCCGCGGGCACCGCGAAGTTCGGGATCTGGAAGAAGTCGCTGCCGCGCGAGAGCTGGTAGATGGTCTCGCCCTCGAGGCCGGGCAGGAGGGTGAAGAGCAGCAGGGCGGCGATCGTCAGGACGCCGTACAGCACGGGCCAGCGCCAGCTGATGGGCTTGAGGACGACGTCCCCGCGCTGCTGCGGCCGGGCCTGCTCGGTGATCGCGGTACTCATGCCGCCGCCTCCTTCACGACCGGGGTGCGCGCACCCCGCGGGCGGGCCCCCGGTGCGGGGAGCCGGAAGATCGCGCGCACCAGGGGCGGGGCGGCGATGAGAAGCACGATGATCGACTGCACCACGAGGATGATGTCGATCGGGGTCTGGGTGGTGGACTGCATGAGCACGCCCCCCGCGCGCAGCGCGCCGAAGAGCAGACCTGCGAGGAACGTGCCCACCGGCCGGGACCGGCCGAGCAGGGCCACCGTGATGGCGTCGAAGCCGTAGCTGGCTGCCACGCCCGCGGTCAGGGCGCGCTCGGTGCCGAGCACCTGGGCCGACCCGGCCAGCCCGCACAGGGCGCCGGAGATGACCATGGTCAGCACGACGACGCGGTTGACCGAGATGCCGGCGGTGCGCGAGGCGCTCGGGTTCGAGCCCGCCGCACGGATCTCGAAGCCGATGGTCGAGCGCTCGAGCAGCCACCACACGAAGAACGTCGCCGCGATCGCCAGCAGGAACCCGGCGTGGAGCCGGAAGCTGGGCCCGAGCAGGAGCGGGTACGCGGCCGAGTCCGAGGGGATGTCCGGTGACTTCGGGAACGGGGAGTTCGGCAGCCGGAACGCCTGCGTGGTCAGGAGGTAGGCGACCAGGTAGACGGCGATGTTGTTGAGCATGATCGTCACGATCACCTCGTTGGCCCCGGTGCGGGCCTTGAGGAAACCGGCGATGCCGGCCCAGATGGCACCGCCGAGGGCGGCCCCGATCGCGGCCAGCGTCACGTGCAGCACGACCGGGAGGTCGAACGTGAAGCCGATGAACGCGCCGAAGATGCCGCCGAGGACGATCTGCCCCTGGGCGCCGATGTTGAACAGGCCGGCGCGGAAGCCGACCGCCAGGCCCAGGCCCGCGAGGATGAGCGGCACGGAGAAGACGAGGGTCTCGGTCAGCGGCCGGATCGCGCGGCTGAAGGTCTCGGCGCGGAAGTCGTAGATCGCGCCGCGGAACATGGCCCGGTACGCGCCGTAGACGGAGTCCCAGGCGGCCGTGAAGAAGTCGGCGGGCCGGGCGAAGAGGTAGGTCGCGGTCTCCTGCACGCGCGAGTCGGCCAGCGCGATGAGCACGCCGCCGATCACCAGGGCGACGACCACCGCGAGGACCGACACCAGCCAGCTGCCCGAGAGCAGCTCCCGGAAGAACTGCCCCGTGCGCGTCTCGCGGCCACCGGTGCTGCCGCGCACCGTCGAGCCGGGCGCCCCCTCCGGGGCCGGCACCTGCTCGCCCTGCGCGACCACGTCGCCGGGCTGTGCCGCGGTCTGCGGGTTCTCGTTGACGGGGTCGGTCACGACGTTCCCTCCTGCTCGGCGACGGCGTCGGCCGCGGCCAGGGTGGTCTTGTGCTCGGCGGCCTGCACCTGCGCCTCCTCGAGGGGGACGCCGGCCATCATGAGGCCGAGCACGTCACGGTCCGTACCGCCGTCGACGATGCCGACGATCTGGCCGCGGTACATCACGGCGATGCGGTCGGCGAGCGCGAGGACCTCGTCGAGCTCGGTGGAGACGATCACGACCGGGGTCCCCTTGTCCCGCTCCTCGACGATGCGCTTGTGCATGAACTCGATGGAGCCCACGTCCAGACCACGGGTGGGCTGGGAGGCGACGAGGACCCGCAGCGGGCGGGACATCTCGCGGGCGATGACCACCTTCTGCTGGTTGCCGCCGGAGAGGGTGGAGATCGGGTCCGCCGTCGACGTGAGCCGGACGTCGAACTCGCGCGCGCGCTTCTCGGCGTTCTCGCGGACCACCGCCGGGCTCATCGCCAGCCCGGAGGCGAAGGGCTCGGTGTCGTAGAGGTCGAGCACGAGGTTCTCGGCCACGGAGAAGGAGGAGATGATGCCGTCGGTGGACCGGTCCTCCGGGACGAACCCGACGCCGGCCCGCAGCCGCTCCTTGACCGTCCGGCCGGTGAGCTCCTCGCCCTCGAGGGTGATGGAGCCGGAGACCGGTTCGGTGAGCCCGAGGATGGTCTCGGTGAGCTCGGTCTGGCCGTTGCCCTGCACGCCGGCGACGGCGAGGATCTCGCCGCGGCGCACGGCGAAGCTGACCCGGTCGACCATCGTCTTCCCGGCCGGGTCCAGCACGGTCAGGTCGGAGACGACGAACGACTCCTCGCCCCCCTGCGCGGGCGCCTTGTCCACGCCGAGGTTCACGGAGCGGCCGACCATCATGGAGGCCAGCTCGGTCTCCGACGAGGTAGGACTCGCCTCGCCGACGACCTTGCCGCGGCGGATGACGGTGATGCGGTCGGCGACGGCACGGACCTCGCGCAGCTTGTGGGTGATGAACACGATCGACGTGCCGCTCGCCTTGAGCTGACGCATGATCTCGATGAGCTCGTCGGTCTCCTGCGGGGTCAGGACCGCCGTCGGCTCGTCGAGGATGAGCACCTCGGCGTCACGGGAGAGCGCCTTGATGATCTCCACGCGCTGCTGCGCGCCGACGGGGAGGTCCTCGATGTAGGCGTCCGGGTCGACGTCGAAGCCGAAGCGGTCGGAGATCTCCTTCACCCGGCGCCGGGCCTCGTCGACCTTGATGAGTCCGGCGGCGCCGACGGGCTCGTAGCCCAGGGCCAGGGACTCGGCCACCGTGAAGACCGGGATGAGCATGAAGTGCTGGTGCACCATGCCGATACCGGCGGCGACGGCGTCGCCCGGGCCGGAGAACGTGACCGGTCTGTCGTCGAGGAGGATCTGCCCGTCGTCGGGGGTGTAGAGCCCGTAGAGCACGTTCATGAGCGTGCTCTTGCCGGCGCCGTTCTCCCCGAGAAGGGCGTGGATCTCGCCTGGCTCGACCACCAGGTCGATGTGATCGTTCGCGACCAGGGGCCCGAAGGCCTTGGTGATCCCGCGCAGTTCTAGCTTCACGTCCGTGGGCTCCATCCGGTTCGGCAGGCGCCGGTCGATTCAGGTACCGCATCGTCACGGTACCGGGGGCGAGCGTGTGACGGCCCGACCACCAGGGCCGGGCCGTCACGGTGCTTCAGCGGTCAGATGCTCACGGTGCGTTAGGCGTCTCCACGACGAGCTCGCCCGAGATGATCTGCTCCTGCAGCTGGGCGACCGCGTCCTTGACCTCCTGCGAGACCTCGGCGTCGAAGTCGTGGAACGGGGCCAGGCCCACGCCCTCGTTCTCCAGCGTGCCGACGTACGGCTCAGGGGTGAAGTTGTCCTCGACGGACTCGGTGATGGTGTCCTGGACCGCCTGGCCGATCTTCTTGACCACGGAGGTCAGCACGATGTCGCCGTACTCCGTCGACTCGTACCAGTCGGAGTCCACGCCGATGATCTTCACGTCGCCCGCGGCCTTCGCGGCCGCCGCGGCGCCGAGGCCGACCGGGCCGGCCACCGGCATGACGATGTCGGCGCCCTGGGCGATGAACTGCTCGGTCAGGGTCTGGCCGTTGGCCTGGTTGTCGAAGTCACCGGTGAAGGAGCCGTTCTGGGCCTCCTTGTCCCAGCCGAGCAGCTGGACGTCGGCGCCGTTGTCCTCGTTGTACTTGGCGACGCCGTCGGCGAAGCCGTCCATGAAGATGGAGACGGACGGGATCTGCATGCCGCCGAAGGTGGCGACGGTGCCGGTCTTGGTCGTCGCGGCGGCGACGTAGCCGGCGAGGTAGGAGGCCTCGGCGGTGTTGAAGAGGATCGGCTTGGCGTTGTCGAGCTCGACCGGCGCGAAGTCCGGGCCGGAGAACGCGGAGTCGATGAGGGCGAAGTTCGTGTCCGGGTTCGCCTCGGCGGCCTGCTGGATCGGGTCCTCGAGGAGGAAGCCGACACCGATGGTCAGGTCGCAGCCCTGCTGGACCATCGAGTCGACGTTCGGGCCGTAGTCGGAGTCGGCCTGGGACTCGGCGTCCGCCTGCTCGATGCCGAGGTCCTCGACGGCGGCCTGGAGGCCCTCGTACGCGGACTGGTTGAAGGACTGGTCGTCCCAGCCGCCCTGGTCGGAGACGACGCAGGCGAGGAAGTCGGCGTTGTCACCCCCGGCCGCGCTGGTGCCGCCGTCACCGGTGGCGTTGCCGGCGGGCTCGTCCTCGGGCGCTGCGCCACAGGCCGCGAGCGCGAGGGCGGCGGTCGCAGCAAGCGCCGTCGCGTAGATGCTCTTCTTCACGCGTATCTCCTGCATGTGTGGGGCCGAGGCCCGTGGAGCCGGGTCGCACGCTCTTCAGGGAGAGCACCCGTCCGCGCGGTCCTGGATCGGCGGTCAACAGGCCGACATTAACCCGCCCGGCCCGCGGGGCGAGCCACATCGTGAGATCTTCGGGGAAAGCGTTACCGAAATGTTTCACTTGCGGTAACGGCTCAGGGGGCCGGTCCGGGCCCAAAGTCCCAGGATCCGGCCGGGCCCGTCCCGATTCCGGGGCGGTCACGACGCCGCCGCGGCCGCCTCCGCCGTCGTCCGGGCCCCCTCGCCGATCTGCCCGTCGCCGGCGAGCAGTGCCGTGCGCACGAGGACCCTGGCGCCGATGGCGATCGCGCGTTCGTCGAACACGATGTCCCCTCGGTGGAGGTCGTACGACGGTCCGCCCGGTGCGCGGGTCCCCAGCCGGACCAGCGCCCCCGGTACCCGGGTCAGGTACCAGGCGAAGTCCTCGCCGCCGAGGGACTGCTCGGTCAGGACGACAGCGTCGGGACCGATGACGTCCTTGGCGGCGGCGTCGACCACGCGCACCGCGCGCTCCTCGTTGACCACCGGCGGGATGCCGCGGGCGTAGCTGAGGGAGACCTCGACGTCGTAGGGGGCGACGACGTGGTCCACCGACTCCTGGACGATCTTCGCGGCCCGGTGCCACTCGCGTGAGTCGAGGCTCCGGATGGTGCCGGTGACCGACCCCGTGGCCGGGATCGCGTTGGCCGCCTTGCCCGCGTGGACGGCGCCCCAGGTGAGGTTGACGCCGGCACGGGGGTCCATCCGCCGGCCGAGGACGGCGGGCAGGGTCGTGATGAGCTGGCCGAGGGCGAAGACGACGTCGCCCGTCAGGTGCGGCCGGGAGGTGTGACCGCCGTCGGAGGTCACGGTGATGGTGACGGTGTCCGAGGCCGCGGTGATCGCGCCGATGCGGGAGCCCACCTGCCCCACCGTCACCTTCGGGTCGCAGTGGAGCGCGTAGATCTGCTCCACGCCGTCGAGCGCGCCCTGGTCGATGGCCGCCACGGCACCGCCCGGCTGCACCTCCTCGGCGGGCTGGAAGATGCAGCGCACCCCGACCGGGAGCTTGCCGTCGTCGTCGAGCTGCTTGAGCGTGAGGGCGGCGCCGAGCACGGCGGTGGTGTGGATGTCGTGCCCGCAGGCGTGGGCGTACCCGTCGCGGGTGGAGGCGAACGGCAGGCCCGAGGTCTCGGTCAGCGGCAGGGCGTCGAGGTCGCCGCGCAGGCCGATGCGGCGGCGGCCGTGATCCCGGGGGTCGGCGCCGATGTTGACGATCAGCCCGCTGCCCTTGAGCGGGCGGGGCTCGAGCCCGGCGGCCCGCAGCTTCTCGGCGACGTACGCCGTCGTCTCGTGCTCCATCCAGGCCGGCTCGGGATGGGCGTGGAGGTGCCGGCGCACGGCGATGAGGTCCGGCTCGAGCCCGGCGACGATCGCGTTGACGCGCCGGGCGACGGCCGAGCCGGTCGGGGCTGGGACGGGTCGCACGGGATCGACCCTAGTCCGCCGCCGGACCGCCCGCAGCGCCCGGTGCGGGGCCGGCGCCCCGGCGTGGCCGCGCCGGGGCGGCGCGCGTCACCGGAGGTGGTCGCGCGCCTCGCCGAGGCTCTCGACGACCCCCTTGACCCGCTGGGCGTGCTCGCGGGTGGTGATCAGCAGCGCGTCCGGGGTGTCGACGACGACGAGGCCCGGGACGCCGAGCACCGCGATCGTCCGCCCGGTGCCGGGCACGACGAGGGCGCCCTCGGCGTCGTCGGCCAGGACCTGGCCGCGCTCCCCCAGCACCCGCACCCCGTCGTCCCCGGCGGGGACGAGACCGGCCAGGCTGGCGAAGTCCCCGACGTCGTCCCAGCCCATCGCCGCGGGCACGACGGCGACGCCGCCCTCCGCGGCGACCGGCTCCGCGATCGCGTGGTCGATGGCGATCTTCTCCAGCGTCGGCCAGACCCGGTCCAGCACGGCCTTCCGGGCGGGGGTGTCCCAGGCGTCGGCGATCTCGTCGATCCCGGCGTGCAGCACGGGCCGCTGGGAACGCAGGTGGTCGAGGAGGACGTCCGCCCGGACCACGAACATGCCTGCGTTCCAGCGGTACTCCCCCGTCGCGAGGTACTCGGCGGCCGTGGCGGCGTCGGGCTTCTCGGTGAAGCCGAGGACGTGGCGGGCGGTGGGCGCCGGGGTGCCGTCCGCGAGCGCGACCGGGTCGCCGGAGCGGACGTACCCGAAGGCGGTGGACGGGTGGTCGGCCTCGATGCCGATCGTGACCACGTAGCCGGCCCGGGCGACGGTGACGGCCTCCCGCACGGCCCGCTCGAACGCCGCCTGGTCGGCGATGACGTGGTCCGCGGCGAACGAGCCGACCACGACGTCGCCGTGGCGGCGGCGCACGACCGCGGCCGCGAGCGCGATCGCCGCCATGGAGTCGCGCGGGCTCGGCTCGGCGAGCAGGTTCTCCTCGCCGACGTCCGGCAGCTGGTCCAGCACCGCGGGGGCGTGGGCGCTGCCGGTGACCACGACGACGCCGCCTCCCTCGGTGAGCGCGCGCAGCCGGTCGTGGGTCTGCTGCAGCAGGGTGCGGCCCGAGCCGGTCAGGTCGAGGAGGAACTTCGGCGCGCCACGGCGCGAGAGCGGCCACAGCCGGGTGCCCGCACCCCCGGCGGGGACGATGGCGTGCAGCGGCTCGGGCGGGTTCTGCGGCATGGCCCCAACCCTACGAGACCGGGTCCTCGACCCGGGAGCCAGCGAGGACGAGGCGCGCGACGGTGCGCCAGACGCCGTCGTCGCCGTGCTCGTACAGGCGCATGCTGCCCTGGGCGTAGGTGGCCTCGAAGTCCGCGACCAGCTCCATGGCCGCGTCGAGGGAGCCGTCGTCGAGGTCGTGGGCGACCGTGACGTGCGGGTGGTACGGGAACCGCAGCTCCTGGGCGAGCAGCCCCGTGCGCACCTCCCGCTGGAGCGCCTCGCAGCGGTCCGCCCCACGGACCACGTTGACGAAGACCACGGGGCTGACCGGCCGGAACGTGCCGGCCCCCCTCAGAGCCATGACGAACGGCGTGGTGCGCGCGGCGATCGTCGCCAGGTGCTCGGTGACGTCGTCGATCTGGTCCGCCTCCACCACCGTCGGCGGCAGGAGCGTGACGTGGGGCGGGATCGAGCGCGCCATCGGGTCGTGGAGGCGGGCGCGCACACCCTGCAGCCAGGTCGAGTAGGGCGGCGGGATCTGCAGCGCGACCCCGATGCGCACCTGGCCCGCGCGACGTTCCGGTAGGTGCACGGCTCAGCAGTTCCCGGGGCCCGGGATCGAGGGGTGGGTCGGCGTCGGCACCCGGACATCTTGGCAGGTACGGACCTCTTTGACCACGTTCTGGCACGCCTGCCGGACGGCGGCCGTCGCGTACCCGGCAGCCTGACGTCCCGCTGCCGGGGCGATGAACCCGCGATGTTCGACCTTGTGCGGTTTTGGTCGGGCTGGCACACTTCGGTCATGGTCACCGACGGGGTCCCGCTTCTCGCCCGCCAGCGGCAGGACTACATCCTCGGTCAGGTCGCCCGGCACGGCGGCGTGCGCGTCGCGGAGGTCGTCGACGCGCTCGGCGTCTCCGAGATGACCGTCCGCCGTGACATCACCGACCTGGTCGCGCGCGGGCTGGTGGACCGGGTGCACGGTGGCGCCGTCGCTCCGGCGGGGGCCGCCGAGGAGCCGTACTTCCGCACGAAGGAGTCCCACCAGCAGGCGGAGAAGGCCGCCATCGGCGAGCTCGCGGCGGCGCGGGTGCGTCCGGGCGACTCCGTCGCCCTCACCGGCGGGACGACGACGCTCGCCGTCGCCCGGGCCCTCTCCACGCTCCCGCACCTGGGCACCCTGACGGTGATCACCAACTCGCTGCCCGCCGCGCAGGTCCTGCACGAGGCGGTGGAGCAGGCTCGCGCCGAGTCCCGGCCCGCGCCGACCGTCCTCCTCACGGGCGGGGAGCGCACGCGCTCGGACGCCCTCGTCGGGCCCGTCGCGGTGGACACGCTGCGCACACTGCAGGTGGAGTGGGCGTTCCTCGGCGCGCACGGCTTCGACCCGGGCATCGGCCTGATGACGCCCAACCTGTCGGAGGCCGCGACGAACGCCGCGATGGTGGCCAGCGCCCGCACCCCGGTCGCCGTGCTCGACGCCTCCAAGTGGGGCGTCCTCGGGCTGCGGACCTTCTGCGCGGTGCAGGACATCGCCGTCCTCGTCACCGACGCCGACCCCGGGGACGCCACCCGCGAGGCCGCCGAGCGGCACGGCATCCTCCTCGAGGTGGCCGGCACGGAGGCGGCACGATGACCGGGACCGCACGCGTGCGCCGCACGTCCACCCGCCTCGCGGACGGGCGTGAGCTGATCTACTTCGACGACTCCGAGCCGTACGTCTCCGGCGGCGCGACCCGCCGCCTGGACGACCCCCGGCCGCTCCCCCACCGCTTCGCCGACGTCGTCGGGCCGGACGGCACGACGCGCCCGGCGACCGCCCCCGAGATGCGGTACGACGTCCTCACCGGCGAGTGGGTCCCGATGGCGAGCCACCGGATGAACCGCACGTTCCTCCCGCCGGCCGACGCCAACCCCCTCGCCCCGGCACGGCCGGGGGCCGCGTACTCCGACGGCGAGATCCCGGACACCGACTACGACGTCGTCGTCTTCGAGAACCGCTTCCCCTCGCTGGTGGCCGTCCCGGGCGTGCCGGACCAGGTCACGCACCTGGACGGCGAGGAGCTCTGGCCCACGCGGCCGGCCTCCGGACGCTGCGAGGTCATCTGCTTCTCACCGGACCCGTCCGGCTCGCTCGCCGGCGTGGGCACGCGCCGGATGCGCACCGTCATCGAGGCGTGGGCGGACCGCACGGCCGCGCTCGGGCAGCTGCCCGGCGTCGAGCAGGTCTTCTGCTTCGAGAACCGGGGCAAGGAGATCGGGGTGACGCTGCACCACCCGCACGGGCAGATCTACGCATACCCCTACCTGGCCCCGCGCACGGCGACGATGCTGCGCCAGGCCCGGGCCCATCGCGAGCACACCGGGGGGAACCTGCTCCGCGACGTGCTCGAGGCAGAGCTGCGGGCCGGCCGGCGCGTCGTCGCGGAGTCCGAGCACTGGGCGGCGTACGTCCCCGCCGCCGCACGCTGGCCCGTGGAGATCCACCTGGCGCCGCGCCGGGACGTGCCTGACCTGCCCGCGCTGACGGACGCCGAGCGGGCCGATCTCGCCCGGCTCTACCTGCGGGTGCTGCAGGCGGGCGACCGGTTCTTCACGCACCCGGAGGGCTCGCGCCACGCCGGCGAGCCGATCACGCTCCCGTACATCGCGGCCTGGCACCAGGCGCCGGTCCGTGAGGGCAGGGAGGACCTGCGGCTGCACCTGCAGCTGTTCTCCGTGCTCCGGGCGCCGGGGAAGCTGAAGTACCTGGCCGGCTCCGAGTCCGGCATGGGGGCCTGGATCTCGGACACGACGCCGGAGCGCATCGCCGACCGGTGGCGCGAGGTCGTCTCCGACGACGTCGAGGAGCCGGGCGCGTGAGCGGCGGCCCGCGCGGTTCCTCCCCGCAGCCCGCCGTGCCGTCGCCGCAGCCCGCGTGGGACGACGCCACCGGCGCCGCCCGGGTTCGCGCGCTGTTCGCGACCACCTTCGGGGGCGAGCCCGACGGCGTGTGGTCGGCGCCGGGGCGGGTCAACATCGTCGGCGAGCACACCGACTACAACGGCGGGCTGTGCCTGCCGATCGCCCTGCCGCACCGTACCTACGTGGCCGTCGCCGCGCGCCCGGGCACCCGCCGGCTGCGCCTCGTCAGCGCCCAGGAGCCGGGGCCCGCGCGCGAGGTGGACCTCGACGCGGTCGGTCCCGTCGGCACGACCGGCGAGGTGCGCGGCTGGGCCGCGTACGTCGCGGGCGTCCTCTGGGCGCTGGAGGCCGAGGGCCTCGCCGCCGGGCTCCCCGGGCTGGACGTCGCCGTCGACTCGTGCGTGCCGGCCGGTGCGGGGCTGAGCTCGTCGGCGGCGCTGGAGTGCGCCGTCGCCGTCGCGGTGGACGACCTCGCAGGGCTCGGCCTGGCCGGTCCCGCCGGGGCGCCCGACGACGGCGGCCGGGCGCGTCTCGCCGCGGCGTGCGTCCGGGCCGAGAACGAGGTGGCGGGTGCCCCCACCGGCGGCATGGACCAGGCGGCGGCGCTGCGCGCGCTGGCCGGTCACGCCCTGCTGCTCGACTGCCGGGATGGGCAGGTGGAGCACGTGCCGCTCAACCTCACCGCCGCGGGCCTGGAGCTGCTGGTGATCGACACGCGCGCCGAGCACCGCCTCGTGGACGGCCAGTACGCGCGCCGCCGCCAAGTCTGCGAGGCCGCGGCGACGGTGCTCGGGGTGCCGGACCTGCGGGCGGTGGCCGAAGACATCGGGAGCGGCGCCACCACGCTCGACGAGGTCCTGCCGCGCCTGGCGGACGACGAGCAGCGCCGCCGGGTCCGGCACGTCGTCACCGAGATCGAGCGGGTGCGCACGCTGGTCGGCCTCCTCGGGGACGCCGAGGGGCTGGCCGGCCCGGCCCTGAGGCGGGCCGGGGCGGTGCTGGACGCCTCGCACGAGTCCCTGCGTGACGACTACGAGGTCTCCAGCCCCGAGCTCGACCTCGCCGTGGCCGCGGCCCGAGAGGCCGGGGCGCTCGGCGCACGCATGACGGGAGGAGGGTTCGGCGGCTCGGCGATCGCCCTCGTGGAGGCGGGAGCGACGGGCGAGGTGATGTCCGCCGTCGCCGCCGCGTTCTCGGCGGCCGGGCTGGCCGACCCCGCCTTCCTCCGCGCGACGGCGTCGGGCCCGGCGGGGCGAGCGTCCGGCTGAGCCTGCCCCACGCCCGCGTCGACGACCCGAGACGACGGCGGCCGCTTCGCCGGGCCGTCCGCGGAAACTCGCCCCACCGGCTGGCGGCCGGAGTACCGTGTCCGCATGACGGACGGCGAGAAGCCTGACGGCACGGCACGGGAGCGTCTCCTCACGCTGCGCGCGGCCACCGAGGCCCGCCTGGCGGCGCTCGACGGCACCTTCGAGGAGGTCGTCGCCGCGAGCGAGGGCGCCAACGCCGACGACGAGCACGACGCGGAGGGCACCACCATCGGCTACGAGCGCGCCCAGGTGGTCGCGCTCACCGAGAGCGCGCGGCACACGCTCGGCGAGGTCGACGCCGCGCTCGAGCGGCTGGACCGGGGCACGTACGGCGTCTGCCAGAACTGCGGCAACCCCATCGAGCCGGGCCGTCTCGAGGCGCGGCCCACCGCGACGCTCTGCGTCTCCTGCGCCCGAGCCGCGGCTCGCTGAGGCGAGCAGCTGCTGCGGTCAGCCGCTCGCAGGTGAAAGGCCTGGCGCGGGAAGGCGCCTGACCCGCTGAGCGCCCGGCGCTCACTCCTCGCCGGAGAAGCGACCCCACGCCGACTGCCGGGTCACGCCCAGCGCCTCGCCGATCCGAGCCCACGTGACGCCCTGCTCCCGCAGCCGCGCCACACACTCGCGCAGCCCGCCCTCGACCTGGTCCGACGCCGCGGCCATGCGCGGCAGCAGCTCGAGCAGTTCCTCCGCGCTCATCTCGTCCCACACCCGCAGACGTGCCTCCTGAGGCGGTGCCGCCTGGGACGGTGCTCCCCCGGCTGCCCGGGACGGTCCCGCCTCGGCGAGCTTGGACGGTTCCGCCTCGGCGGGCCTGGACGGTCTCGCCTCGGCGGACAGGATGTCCTGGCACAGCGCGACGCAGACGTCGCAGATGTAGACGCCGGGACCGGCGATGATCTTCGCGACCTCCCTCTCGGGCTTCCCGCAGAACGAGCAGATCAGCGTCTTCTCACGCGCTCCCGGCATGCCAGCTCCCCGTGGACGGTTCCGATCGTCAGGCACACCCTGACGACTTGTCAGGCATCACCTTACAGAGCCGGGTCACGCGCGGGGCCAGCCACTCGTCCGGCGTGGCGAGAGGCGACCGTCCGGGCTCAGATGTCGTACGTGGCGACCACCGGTGCGTGGTCCGAGAACCGCTGGTCGTAGGAGGCGGCACGGTCGACGCCGGCGTCGGTCGCCCGCTCCGCGAGCTCGGGGGTGGCGAGCTGGTAGTCGATCCGCCAGCCGGCGTCGTTGTCGAACGCCTTCCCGCGCCACGACCACCAGGTGTACGGACCGGGCCGGTCACCGGCGACCTTGCGGCCGACGTCCACCCAGCCGTCGGCGAACCACTTGTCGAGGTAGGCGATCTCCTCGTCGAGCACGCCGGAGGCCTTGTTGTGGTTGCCCTTCCAGTTCTTGATGTCCACCTCGCGGTGGACGATGTTGAGGTCCCCGCCGACGACGACGTCGCGCCGGCCGTCACGGGCCTCCTCGGCGAGCTCCCCCAGCCGCTTCGTGACCTTCTCCAGGTGCGCGTACTTCAGGTCCATCTTCGGCGTGTTCGCCGTGCCGGAGTGCACGTAGACGGACACCACCGTCAGCGGCCGGTCGGCGCCCGCCACGTCGAGGTCCATCTCCACCCAGCGCCCGGTGTCCACCGGCTCCTCGGGGACGCCGTTGCCCAGGCCCACCCGCACGGCCGTGGCGGGCAGGCGCGAGGCGATGGCGACGCCCGCACGCCCCCTGATGTCGCACGCGTGGTGTGCGGTGGTCCACTCCTGCCCGAGGTGCGCCTCGAGGACGTCGTCCGTGGCGCGGACCTCCTGGAGCAGCATGACGTCGGGCCGGCGCTCCTCGACCCACCTGCCCATGCCGCGCTTGTAGGCCGCGCGGATGCCGTTGACGTTGACGGAGGCGATCTTCATGCGTCCATCCTCGCCGATGCCGCCGACATCCCCGGCCGGCGGCCCGGTCACCGGCCGGCCGGCACAGGCCGACGAACAGCGCCCGCACCGGGGAAGATCGGTGTCCGGGGCGGACAGCGATCTTCCCCGACGGTGCGCGGCATCACACCGAGCGCAGGCAGGCCACACCGTTCGGGTGCTGCGGGCTGGCGCCCCCGCTCCCGCGGGGACCCGCCCCCTCAGCCCTGCGCGGCCTGCCGCTCCGCCGTGTCCACGACGTTCGCGAGCAGCATCGCCCGGGTCATGGGCCCGACCCCGCCCGGGTTGGGCGAGAGCCACGACGCCACCTCGGCGACGCCGTCGGCGACGTCCCCTCGCAGCTTCGCCTTGCCGGAGACCGGGTCGACGGTCCGCGAGACGCCGACGTCGAGGACGACGGCACCCGGCTTGACCATCTCCGCCGTGATGATCCCCGGCTGGCCCGCCGCCGCGACGACGACGTCCGCCTCGCCGACGTGCTTGGCGAGGTCGCGCGTGCCGGTGTGGGTGAGCGTGACGGTGGCGTTGACGTCCTTGCGGGTGAGCAGCAGCCCGATGGAGCGGCCCACGGTGGTGCCGCGTCCCACGACGCACACCTCCTTGCCCGCCAGGCCGACACCGTGGCGGGCGAGCAGCTCGAGCACCGCCCGCGGGGTGCACGGCAGCGGGGAGGTGACCTCCTCCTTCACCCGCAGGACGAGCCGCCCGAGGTTGGTCGGGTGCAGCCCGTCGGCGTCCTTGGCCGGGTCGATCAGCTCGAGCACCGCGTTCGTGTCGATGCCCTTCGGCAGCGGCAGCTGCACGATGTAGCCCGTGCACGCAGGGTCGGCGTTGAGCCGCTCCACGGCGGCCTCGACGTCGGCCTGGGACGCGTCGGCCGGGAGGTCCTCACGGATCGAGGCGATGCCGACCTCGGCGCAGTCGCGGTGCTTGCCCGCCACGTACGCCTTCGAACCCGGGTCCTCCCCCACCAGCACGGTGCCGAGCCCCGGCGTGACGCCCTTCGCCTTCAGCGCGGTGACGCGCTCGGCCAGCTCGGCCTTGATCGTCGCCGCGGTCGCCCGGCCGTCCAGGACCTGAGCCGTCACTGCTGCAGGCCCGGGTAGAGCGGGAAGGACTCGGTGAGCGCGCGCACGCGGGCCCTCATGGCCTCGGCGTCGGTGGAGGCGCCGTTGACCAGCGTGGTCGCGATGATGTCCGCCACCTCGGTGAACTCCGTGGCGCCGAACCCGCGGGTCGCCAGCGCGGGGGTGCCGATGCGCAGGCCGGACGTCACGCGCGGCGGGCGCGGGTCGAACGGCACGGCGTTGCGGTTGACGGTGATGCCGGCGTCGTGGAGGAGGTCCTCCGCCTGCTGACCGTCGAGGGCCGAGTTGCGCAGGTCGACGAGCACCAGATGAACGTCGGTGCCGCCGGTGAGCACCGAGACGCCGGCGTCGCGCACGTCCTGCGCGGAGAGCCGCTCGGCGATGATCCGCGCGCCCTCGAGCGTGCGGCGCTGGCGGTCCTGGAACTCCTCGCCGGCCGCGATCTTGAACGCCACGGCCTTGGCGGCGATGACATGCATGAGCGGTCCGCCCTGCTGGCCGGGGAAGACGGCGGAGTCGAGCTTCTTGCCGAAGGCCTCCTTGTCCCGGGAGAGGATGAACCCGGACCGGGGGCCGCCGATGGTCTTGTGGACCGTGGAGGAGACGACGTCGGAGTGGGGCACCGGGGACGGGTGCAGCCCGGCGGCCACGAGGCCGGCGAAGTGCGCCATGTCGGTCCACAGGTACGCGCCGACCTCGTCGGCGATCTCCCGGAACGCGGCGAAGTCGAGCTGGCGGGGGTAGGCGGACCAGCCGGCGATGATGACCTTCGGCCGGGCCTCGAGCGCCTTCTCCCGGACGGCGTCCATCTCGATGCGGTGGCTCTGCTCGTCGACGCCGTAGGCGGCGATGTCGTAGAGCTTGCCGGAGAAGTTGATCTTCATGCCGTGCGTGAGGTGGCCGCCGTGGGCGAGGGAGAGGCCGAGGACCTTGTCACCGGGCGTGGCGATCGCGTGCAGCACCGCGGCGTTGGCCTGGGCGCCGGAGTGGGGCTGGACGTTGGCGTACTCGGCGCCGAAGAGGGAGGTGGCACGCTGGATCGCGAGGTTCTCGGCGATGTCGACCTGCTCGCACCCGCCGTAGTAGCGGCGGCCGGGGTAGCCCTCGGCGTACTTGTTCGTCAGCACGGACCCCTGGGCCTGCAGGACGGCGCGCGGGACGAAGTTCTCGCTGGCGATCATCTCGAGGGTCTCGCGCTGGCGGGCGAGCTCGCCGTCGAGGACGGCCGCGATCTCCGGGTCCAGCTCCGCGAGGCTCTGGTTCGCCACGGACGTGTCAGGTCTGGTCTGGCTCATGGTTCCTCCGCTGTCGGTCACGCACGGCACGTGCGTGGATGCACTCCGTTAGGTGACCCTCGGCCCAGGCGGACGACCTCGGGGATCCTGCTCGTGCCGCTCCCCGGTGGTGACCCACCTGCTGGCGCCAGTCGCGACGCGACGAGACTACCAACTCAGGCGGGGGCGTCCTGCTCCGGCAGGTCGGCGAGCTCGGCGTCGGCCTCCGGGCCGTCCTCGCCGAGGATGCGCCGCAGGTAGGCGTACGTGAGGTCGCCGGTGTGCTGGTCGAACTGGTGCTCGTAGCCGGCCTTGTTGTACATCGCCAGGTTGTGCTTGGAGTCCTGCCCGGTGAAGACCCAGACCTCCTTGGTCTGCTCGGGGAGGTACTGCAGCACCGCCATGAGCAGCTGGGTGCCGATCCCGCGGCCCTGGAGGTCGGGGACGACGGCGAGCCGGCCGAGGGTGGCGCGCTCGGCCTCCAGCTCCACCCGGACCGAGCCCACGAGACGGTGGCCGATCCACGCGCCGAGAGTGACGACGTCGGGCCGGCCGATGTCGGCCACCAGCTCGGTGAGCGACTGCGTGAGCGCCGGGAGGTTGGGGTCACCGTAGAGCTGCGCCTCGGTCACGAAGGCGGCCCGCCGCACGGTGAGCAGCTCGCCGGCCCCCTCCTCGGTGATGAGGTCGATCTTGACGTCGTCCATCCCCCCAGTCTGGCATCAGAGCGCGCCCGCGGTGGCCCGTACCCGAACGGCGGACGCGGCGCCCGCGCGCGACCGGGCCGACTACCCTGCGACGGATGAGCACCCCGACCGCGCACCTCGTCCTCGCCCTGTCCTGCCCGGACCGGCCCGGGATCGTGCACGCCGTCTCCGGGGCGCTCGCCGAGCACGGCGGCAACATCACCGAGTCCCAGCAGTTCGGCGACCCCTCCACCGGGCTGTTCTTCATGCGGGTGCAGGTGGAGACCCGGGCGCCGCTCGCCGAGGTCCGTGCTGCGCTCGAGGAGATCGCCGGCACCTTCGCCATGACGTTCACCCTCGACGAGGTGGGCCGGCCGGTGCGGACGCTGATCATGGCGTCCAAGGACCCGCACTGCCTCTCGGACCTGCTGTTCCGCCACCGCTTCCAGCGGCTGCCGATCGAGCCGGTCGGGGTCGTCGCGAACCACCCCGACCTCGCCCCGATCGCGGCGTTCTACGACGTGCCGTTCCACCACGTGCCGGTGACGAAGGAGACGAAGGACCAGGCGGAGGCCGAGCTGCTGCGGCTGGTGCGCGACCTCGACGTGGAGCTGGTCGTCCTCGCGCGGTACATGCAGATCCTCTCGGACCGGGTGTGCCAGGAGCTCGCGGGCAACGTCATCAACATCCACCACTCCTTCCTGCCCAGCTTCAAGGGCGCCCGCCCCTACGCCCAGGCTCACGGCCGCGGCGTGAAGCTGATCGGCGCGACGGCGCACTACGTGACCGCCGACCTCGACGAGGGCCCCATCATCGAGCAGGACGTCGAGCGGGTGACCCACTCCGACGACGTGGCGGAGATGGTGGCCCGCGGTCAGGACGTGGAACGCCGGGTCCTCGCCCGCGCCGTGCGCTGGCACGCCGAGCACCGCGTGCTGCTCGACGGCCGGCGCACCGTCGTCTTCCCGTAAGGCGCACTGCGTGGTTCTGTAGGCACCGCCGTCGTCCCGTAGGCGCACCGTCGTCTCCCCAGGCGCACCGTCGTCGTCCCGTACGACCGCCTGCGCCGGGCCTCGCTCCGCGCACGCCTCGCTCCCTGTGGACCGCCCTTGCACGCGACCTGCCCAGCCCCTCGACATTCAGGGGGCAGTCGGCTAGGTTTTCTCCATTCGAGGCGCCAATTCGCCCCGGCTATTTCATCTTTTGGTCCAACGGTGGGCCGAAAAGGGGGCAGCACGTGGGTCGCGCAGATCCGACCACCTCCCGCGCTCGTGGGCGGACCCGTCGAGCAGTGATCTCGCTGCTCTCTGCGGGACCGCTGTCGCGTGCTGAGATCGCCCGCCGGCTGGGCATCTCCCCCACCACCGTCTCCAACCTCGTGACGGAGCTGCTGGAGAGCGGCTCCGCCGTCGAGCGGGCGACCACGGACGGGCGCCGGGGCAGGCCCGCCCGGACGGTCTCCCTGGTGCCTGCGCCGGGCCTCGTGGCCGGCGTCGACATCGGGCGCACGCACCTGCGGGCCGCACTGGGCTCCCGGGACGGGGAGATCCTGGCCGAGCGCGGGGTCGCGCTGCCCGCGGGCCACACCGGCCAGCAGACCGTCCCGGTCGTGCTGGAGCTGGTCGGCGACCTGCTCCAGCACGCCCCGGGATCGGCGGGGCAGCTCGTCGCGGTCGGTGTCGGCCTGCCCGGGCCTGTCGACGGCCCCGAGCGCACGGTCGGGCCGGGGACGATCCTCACCGGCTGGGCGGGCTTCGACGTCGCCGGACGGCTCGAGGAGACGCTCGGGGTCCCGGTGGTCGCGGAGAACGACGCCACCCTGGGCATGCTGGCCGAGGCCCGCTGGGGCGCCGCGCAGGGCGTGACGGACGCCGCCTACGTGAAGATCTCCACCGGGGTGGGCGCGGGACTGCTGCTGGGCGGGCGGATCCACCGCGGCGCCGGTGGGACGGCGGGCGAGCTCGGCCACACCCCGCTCCAGCCGGAGGGCGCCGTCTGCCGGTGCGGCAACCGCGGCTGCCTGGAGACCGTCACCTCCGTCCCCGCCGTGCTGGAGATGCTCCGTCCGACGCTCGGCGAGGGGCTCACCATCGAGCAGGTGGTCGCCGCCGCCGACGCCGGGGACCCGCCCTGCCGGCGTATGGTCGAGGACGTCGGGCGCAACCTCGGGCGCGGCGTCGCGCTTCTGGGCAACCTTGTGGACCCCGAGGTGGTCGTCCTGGGCGGGCCCCTGGTGGCCGCGGGCGAGCCCTTCCTGGCGGCGGTGAGCGCGTCGCTGCGACGCTCCGTCATCCCCTCCGTCGCCAGGCGCCTGCGCGTCGTCCCCGCAGCACTCGGCTCACGCACGGAAGTTCTGGGCGCGCTCGCGCTGGCGCTCGAGCACGCCCCCACCCCCTATGGCTACCTGCTGGACTGAGCGACCATGTTCGATCACGTGAGAGGAAGTGCGTTAGACGGACCCCTACCAGTGGCAATATGTCGGCCCCCAGATCACAACACGGCGACGATTTCCTCCAATGCCTCGCTCAATATCGGTTCAGGGGCACACTGAAGAACCGGATGCCCGGCCCTCTGGCCGGTCCCCGTCCCGGCGGCACGCCGGAACGGTCGGGACGACGATGTTTCGAAGGAGAAGCACGATGCGACGCACAGCGACGGTGGCCGGGATCGCGGCCGCCAGCCTCATCCTCGCCGCCTGCGGCGGCGGAGGTAACGGCGGTACCGACGGCGCCACCGGCGGTGGCGGCGGGGGCGGCGGGGACCAGGTGGAGGTCTTCACCTGGTGGGCCCAGGGCTCGGAGAAGGCCGGGCTGGACGCCCTGGTCGGGGTGTTCAACGAACAGCATCCCGACGTCGAGTTCGTCAACGGCGCGGTCGCCGGCGGTGCCGGCTCCGCCGCCAAGGACATGCTCCAGTCCCGTCTGCAGGCCGGCGACCCACCGGACACCTTCCAGGCCCACGCGGGCCAGGAGCTGACGGACTACATCAACGCCGGCCAGATCCAGGACGTCTCGGATCTCTACGACGAGTTCGGCCTCACCGACGTCTTCCCGCAGGACCTCATCGACCTGCTCACCGTCGAGGACGCCATCTACTCGGTGCCGTCGAACATCCACCGCTCCAACGTCGTGTGGGCGAACCCCACGGTGCTCGAGGAGGCCGGGATCGACCCCGCGGCCGTGCCCGAGGACATCGACGCCTGGATCGCCGACCTGGAGAAGGTCAAGGCCGCGGGCAAGACCCCGCTGTCGGTGGCGACCACGTGGACCCAGGTGCACCTGCTCGAGACCGTGCTCATGGCCGACCTCGGGGCCGAGGCGTACAACGGGCTCTGGGACGGCAGCACGGACTGGAACGGCGCCGAGGTGACCAAGGCGCTCGAGCACTTCGACACCCTGATCGGCTTCACCAACACGGACCGCGACGGCCTCGACTGGCCCGAGTCGACCCAGATGGTCATCGACGGCAACGCCGCCTACAACGTCATGGGCGACTGGGCGGTGGCGGCGTTCGAGGAGCAGGGCATCGAGCGCGGCACCGGCTTCGTCGACTTCCCGGTCCCGGGCACCGACGGGATGTTCGGCTTCCTGGCCGACTCCTTCACCCTCCCGGAAGGTGCGCCGCACCCCGACGGCGCCAAGGCGTGGCTCGAGACGGTCGGGTCCCTGGAGGGCCAGGTCGCGTTCAACAAGGCCAAGGGCTCCATCCCGGCCCGGACCGACGCCGACCCGGCCGAGTTCTCCGAGTACCAGCAGAGCGCGATCGAGGCGTACGGCCAGGACACGATCGTGCCGTCGCTGGCGCACGGCGCCGCCTCCCCGATCGCCGTGCTGAACGGCATCTCCGACGCCACCAGCAAGTTCACCACCGGCGCCTCGGACGTCAAGACGTTCCAGAGCGAGCTGGCGACCGCCGCCGGCGGCAGCTGACCCCGAGCATGGCGGGTGCGGGACGTCCCGCACCCGCCACAGGCCGGCGGTTCCCGCCCGGCCATCCACCCCGGACGACCGCCCGCCGCAGGCGCCGGTCGTACTCGTCCACGATCTTGCTGGAGCTCCCGTGAAGACCGTCAAGCGCTGGGGTCCGCCGCTCCTGCTGCTGGCCCCCTCCCTCATCCTGATGGCCGTCTTCGTCTACGGCTTCATCGCGCTGAACTTCCAGACCTCGTTCACCGACAACCACACCGCACAGCAGGCGGCCGGGAGGGCGCCCGTCGCCCTCGTCGGGCTCGAGAACTACCTCGCGCTGCTGGGGTCGGAGGCCTTCCAGCACTCGCTGAAGAACCTCCTGCTCTACACGGCCGTCTTCCTCGTCGGCACCATGGTGATCGGCTTCCTGTGGGCGTGGGTGCTCGAGCGGCCCGCCAAGGGCGAGGGCTTCTTCCGTTCGGTGTTCCTCTTCCCGATGGCCGTCTCGTTCATCGCCTCCGGCGTCGTGTGGCGCTGGCTCCTGAACTCCAACGAGGGCGAGAGCGCCCTCGGGCTGAACCGGCTGTTCCAGATCGTCGGCCTGGACTTTCTCCAGAACCCCTGGTGGAACAACGTCAGCTGGGGCATCGCCGCCATCGCCATCCCCGCCATCTGGCAGCTCTCCGGCTACGTCATGGCGCTCTTCCTCGCGGGGTTCCGCGGCATACCGGACGAGCTGCGTGAGGCGGGGCGCATCGACGGCGCCTCCGAGTGGCAGCTCTACCGCCACGTGATCTTCCCGCAGCTCTCGCCGGTCGCGCTCTCGGCGCTGATCATCATCGGGCACATGTCGCTCAAGGCGTTCGACCTGATCATGTCGATCTCCAAGCCGGCGAACTACCAGACGAAGGTGCCGGCGGTCGACATGTTCGTCTTCAAGTCCAGCTACGACTACGCCAACGCGGCCGCCGTCGGCTCGATCCTCCTGCTCATCGTCGCCGTGCTGATCATCCCCTACCTCGTGCACACCACCCGGAAGGAGGGCGGACGATGACCACCGCCGTCCCCGCCCCCGCACCCGTCGACGTCGCCGCGGGGCGTCCCGTGAGCGCGCCCGAGCGTCGCCCGGCGAGCCGGTACTCCGCGGGGCGGACCATCCGGTACGCGATCCTGCTGGTCTCGCTCGTCCTGGTCCTGATCCCCGTGTACGTCCTCATCGTCACCAGCTTCAAGGGCCCGGGCGACGCCACGCCGGCCCGTGCCTGGGCGCTGCCGCAGCTGTGGACCATGGACAACTGGACCGCCGCGTGGCAGACGCTCTCGCCGTCGCTCTTCCGCACGGTGCAGATGGTCGTCCCCGCGGCGCTCATCTCCGCCTTCCTGGGGTCGATGAACGGCTTCGTCCTCTCGCGCTGGTCCTTCCGCGGCGCCAACATCGTGTTCACGCTGATCCTCTTCGGGATGTTCATCCCCTACCAGGCGGTCATGATCCCGCTGCTCCAGCTGCTGCTGGACCTGCAGATCCCGAGCGGTGTCCCGTCCCTGATCCTCGTGCACGTCATCTACGGCATCCCGATCACCACGCTGATCTTCCGCAACTACTACGAGTCGGTGCCCAAGGAGCTCATCGAGGCCGCGCGGGTCGACGGCGCGGGCATGCTGCGCACGTACGTGTCGGTGGTCCTGCCGATCTCGATCCCCAGCTTCGTGGTCGTGCTGATCTGGCAGTTCACCTCCGCCTGGAACGACTTCCTCTTCGCGGTGTTCTTCTCCTCCAGCCAGAACGGCCCCGTCACCCTGGCCCTGAACAACCTGGCCAACGGCGCGCTGCTGCAGAACTACGGCGTGTCCATGTCCGGTGCGCTGCTGGCGTCGCTGCCCACGCTGCTCGTCTACATCGTGCTGGGCAAGTACTTCATCGGCGGCCTCATGTCGGGGTCTGTCAAGGGCTGACGTGCGCGGGCGGCCTGCGGGCCGCCCGCCCACGTGGGAGCATGGCGGGAACCGACGTGAGGAGCACTCCGATGTCGTCATCGCCTCCCCCCGGCCGCGAGCCGTACGAGCCCGGCCGGCACGACCCCGAAGATGCCCGCCCCGAAGCTGCCCGTCCCGAGGGCGACCGCCCGGAGGATGCCGGCGGCCGCACCCCGCAGGACGACGGCGCGACGTACTCCCAGCCCCACGGTGCCGGCTACCAGGGTGGGCCGCCGCCCGGATCGACGGGCACCCCGTACCAGGGCGTCCCCTACCAGGGCACGGAGGCTCCGCCCGGCACCCCGGCGTACCGCGGCGACCCCGAGCCCGGCTACGCCGACGCCGACTACCAGAGCACCCCGCGCCAGCCGTACGAGGGTGCCCCGTACCAGGGGGGTCAGTACCAGGGCCAGTACGCGGGCGGCCAGCACCAGGGTGGCCAGCACCAGGGCGGCCAGTACCAGGGCGGCCAGTACCAGGGGACGCCGTACGGCGGTGGCTACCGGGGAACGTCGTACGGCGGTCAGGCCCCCCGCAACGGGATGGGGCTGGCGGCGCTGATCGTCGCCGTCGTCTCGCTGCTGATCGCCTGGATCCCGTTCCTCGGACTCCTCGGCGGCCTCGGCGGGCTGATCGCCGTCGTGCTCGGGGCGATCGGGGTGGGCCGCGCCAACCGCGGGGAGGCCACGAACCGCGGCACCGCGATCGCCGGGATCGTCATCGGCGTGCTCGCGATCCTGCTGGCCATCGCCTCGACGATGTTCGGGTCGTTCCTGCTCTCCGAGGTCTTCGGGCCCGAGTTCCAGGCCTGCGTGGAGCAGTACGGCGACGACCCCACGGCGCTCCAGCGCTGCCTCGAGAGCGTCAGCACCGGCAGCTAGAGGCGGAACCCCGCGGCCGCCGGTCCCGGACGCCCGCATCGGAGGACCGGGGTCGGAGGACCGGTGACGGAGGACCGCACGATGCTCGCGAGGCTCGTCGGGAGCGGCGACCGGATCGCGCTGGTGACGGCGCCGGTGCTGGTTGCCGCGGTGGTCCTCCAGGTCGCCTTCCCGTCGGTCTTCGCCGTGGGCGGGCCGCCGGTCCCTCTGGCGGTGATCTCGGTCGTCCTGCTGGTCCCTGGCCTGGTCCTCTGGCTGTGGTCGGTCGTGCTGATCCTGCGGCACGTCCCGCGCGGCGAGCTGATCACCCACGGGCCCTACGCGCTCGTGCGTCACCCGCTCTACACCTCCGTCGCCCTCCTCGTGCTGCCCTGGGCGGGTTTCCTGCTCGACACCTGGCTCGGGGCCGTGGTCGGTCTCGTGCTCTACGCCGCGACGCGCAGGTACGCGCCCGCCGAGGAGGTCGCGCTGTCCCGGGCCTTCGGCCCCCGGTGGGACGCGTACCTCCGGACGGTCCGGTTCCCTCGCGTCTGACCGCTGGTAGGGACGAGAGGAGGCGCCGCCCACGGCGGGCGGCGCCTCCTCTCGTCCTGGCTACCGGTGTCTCAGGCTGCCGGCTTCCCGGCCCGCGAGTAGCTCTGCGCGGGCACGTCACCGGCCGGGCCGCGCCCGGGCCGGTCCGCCGGCGGCCCGACCGGGGTCTCCCCCGGACGGCCGGGCCCCGTGGGCCGGTCGGACGGCTTGCCCGTCCCGGGACCGGACGGCGCCTCCTCCGGCGTCACCTCGACCAGCACGGCGACGGTCCGCGCCGGCACGGTCACGGTGCCGGTGGCGGCGTCGTAGGTGGTGGTCCGCACGACGTCGTCGGCGCCGTCCGCCTGGACCGGCGAGAGGACGTACTCCCGGCCTGCCAGCTCCACGAGCGTCTCCGTGACGGGCTCGGGCGAGGCGTTGAACACGGTGAGCACGCCGTCCAGCGCCGGGTCCGCGTCCTCGCCCACGCGGTCGTCGACGTGCATGACGATGACGCCGGGCGTGGCCTCCGGGCCGGAGCCCGGGAAGCTGACCTTCTCCTGGATGAGCTCTGCCGAGCCGAGCCGGAAGAGGTCGGTGGAGGCACGCAGCCGGAGCAGGTCCTGAGCCTGCGCCGCCGCAGCGTCGATGTCCGCCGGGGCGGGCGTGAGCGCCGGGTCGGCGAGCAGCGGCGCCATCACGTCCCACTTGTCCTCGTTGTCGGCCGCCGGCGGCAGGCCCACCCCGAAGTTGTTGCTCTGCCGGGACCAGTCGAGCAGGTTGAAGTGGTCACCGGAGTTGTAGCTGTTGCGGTCCAGCGACTTCGAACGCAGCAGGTCCGCCCCCGCGTGCCAGAAGCTGGGGGTCTGCGACAGCGCCGTCGTCGCCAGCGACAGCGTGTTCATCCGCACCCGGTCCGCCATGGGGGTGTCGACGGGCAGCTTGAGCGCGAGGTTGTCGAACAGCGTCTCGTTGTCGTGCGCGTCGACGTAGGTGATGACCTCCTCCGGGCTGTCGGCGTACCCGGCCGGCTGGCCGTTGTAGTCCAGCTCCTCGCCGCGCTGGACCGTGCCCGCGCTGGTGAGGAACGAGTACTCGCGCAGGTTCCCGGCCAGCCCCAGCCGGACCAGGTCGGTGGCGTGGGCGAGCCGCGCCGCCTGCTCCTCGGGCGTCCCGGCGGCGACGGCGTTCGGGTCCGTGGCGAGCCCGGAGCCGAAGCCCTGGTACACGCGCTGGTCCTCGTCGAAGGGGCCGCCGCCGCGGACGGCGTCGCGCAGCCGGTCGGAGAAGGTCCCGATGCCGGTGCCGCCGAGCTGGCCCTGGGTGGCCTGGGTGAAGCGGGCGTTGTCCGCGACCTCGCCGAAGTTCCAGCCCTCGCCGTAGAGGTAGACCGCGGATCCGTCGACGCCGTCCTCCTCGAGCGTCAGCTCGTCGAGCGCCGCGCGCACGGCCTGCATGTTCTCCACGCTGTGGTGGCCCATGAGGTCGAACCGGAACCCGTCGACGCGGTAGTCGCCCGCCCAGGTCACGACCGAGTCGACCATGAGCTTCTCGGCCATCTCGTGCTCGGTGGCGACGTTCTGGCAGCAGGTCGAGGTCTCCACGGAGCCGGTGGCCGAGAGGCGGTGGTAGTAGCCGGGGACCACGCGGTCCAGGACCGACCTCTCGCCCTGACCGGACTGGGCGGTGTGGTTGAAGACCTGGTCGAGGACCACCTGGAGCCCGGCGTCGTGCAGACCGCCGACCATCGAGCGGAACTCGGCCACCCGCGCCCCGCCGTGCTGGTTGCCGGGCGAGGCGTAGGACCCCTCCGGCACCGAGAAGTGGTACGGGTCGTAGCCCCAGTTGAAGGCGTCCTCGTCCGCGACGGCGGCCACGGCGGCCTGCTGCTCGGCCGAGTCGGGCGCGGCGTCCGCCGGGATGTCCGGCACCGCCTGGCGGGCGCGGTCCTCCTCGATGGTGGCGATGTCGAACGTGGGCAGCAGGTGCACGGTGTTCATGCCGGCCTCGGCGAGGTCGCGCAGGTGGTCCGTGCCCGCCGTGCCCTCGAGGGCGAAGGCGGCGTAGGTGCCGCGCAGCTCCTCGGGGACGGTGGCGTCGGCGACGGAGAAGTCGCGGACGTGAAGCTCGTAGATGGTGCGGTCCACCGGGTTCTCGATCACCGGCGCGGGCGTCTCGTCCCAGAGCCGGGGTGCCCAGACGTCGTCGTCGAGGTCGACAAGGACGGAGTGGGTGGAGTTCAGCGTCAGGCCCGCCGAGTACGGGTCCGTGACCACGTTGGTCTCCACAGTCCCGGTGGCGGGGACGAACACGTCGACCTCGTAGCGGTAGGCGCGGTCCTCCCAGCCCGCCTCGCCGGCGACCGTCCAGGCGCCGTCGTCCTCCCGGGTCATCTCGACCCGCTCCGGCTCGCCGGTGCCTGCGCCGTCGGCCCAGAGCAGCAGGTCGACGTCCTTGGCGGTGGGCGCCCACAGCGCCAGCGACGGGACACCGCCGGCCCACTCGGCACCGAGCGCCCGGTCCGCGGCCGCGTCGGCGTAGAGATCGTCGAGAACGCCGGGCAGCTGGACGCCGGTGAAGGCGGTGGCTCCGCCGTCGGCCCCGCGCTGGAGGACGGCGACCTGGCCGGTGAGGAGATCGGCGACGGCGGAGCGCTCGAGGCCCTCCACCGTGAGAGCGACATGGTCCGCCAGGTGCGGGAACCGCTGACGCAGCTCCTCGCTCAGGCCCGCGGGGTCGTAGGCCAGCGTGACCTCCTCGCCGCCGGTGCCCGCGCCGCCGTCGAGCGCGAGGCCCCCCTCGGGGGCGTGGTGCAGGGACCAGGTCAGCGTGGTGGGGTCGGCGCCGCCGAGCAGGTCGCGCGGCCAGGCCAGCGTCCCGGCGTCGAGCCAGTGGGAGCGCTGCTGCCCCGCGCCGGCGAGCGGCGGGTCGGTGACCTCGATGGCCAGCTGGTGCGTGCCGATGTCGTAGGTGAACGTCACCGCCTTCCCGGCCGTCGCGGCGAAGGTGTAGTTGGCGCCGTCCCGGGCGCCGCCGACGCCGTAGTTCTCGGCCCAGCTGCGGTTGTGGGCGACCTTGACCTCGTACGTCCCGCCCGGGAGGGCGTCGGTGGTGAAGGTGAACGTCCCGTCCCGCTCGGGGTCGAGCATCCAGCTGGCGAGGCAGTCCGGCTGCCAGTCGCCGGAGCAGCCGAGCTCGCTCTGGAAGGACCCGGGCAGGGTGATGATCGGGCCCTGCGAGGTGTTGGTGAAGTCGTGGGTGACGGGGTCGTAGATGAAGGTGACCTCGCCGCCGGCGTGGGTGTAGCGGACGTTGTCCCCGCCGGGCACGCCGCCGGCGCCGTAGTTGACGTCCCAGCTCCCGCCGACCGCCACCTTGTACTCGTACTCGCCGGCGGGCAGCGTGAAGGTGCCGACGTACTTGCCGGACGGCTCGTCCAGCGTCAGGGCCGCGGCCGCGCAGTCCGGCTGCCAGTCGCCCGGGCAGCCCATGGCTGCGTTGTGGCTACCCGGCACCGTGACGAGGTCCCCGCCGACGGGCTCCTCGGCCGGGGCCCCGGAGACGTCGACGCCGACGGCGGCGAAGCTTGACGCCGCGGCCCTGCTGCCGTCCGCGTCCACGGTGACGGCGCGGTACTCCACGAGCGTCCCGGCGGGCAGTCCCTCGGTGTCGTGGAAGACGCGCGGGGTGTCGTCCTCGGCGGTGCCGAGCGGGTGCCAGTCGGTCTCTCCGACGAGCCGGTAGGCGAAGGACGTCTCGGCCCAGCGGTCGTCGACGACGTCGGCGCTGACCGGGGCGAGCCCCTCCACCTTGGCGCCGGCGCCCTGGGCGAGGGTGATGGTCTGCTCCCCCGTGCCGGCCACCGGGCGGTCGGCCTCGAGGACGACGGCGGCCAGGGCCGGGACGGTGAGCGTCACGGCCCCCGCGGGGTCCGCCGTCGCCGGCTCGTCCGTGCCGTGCAGCGGCGCGTAGGCCGCGCCCGGGGTGAGGGTGGTGAAGGTGACCGTCTGCGCCGTCGCGGCGTTGTTCACGGCGACGAGGTGCTCGACCTTCTCCTCCCGGTCCACGCGGGCGAAGGCGTAGACGCCGGCGCCCTCGGTGGCGTGCAGCTCGATCTGGGCGCCCGCGTCCAGCGCGGGGTGGGCGTCGCGCAGGGCGGCGAGTCCGGCGATGTGCCCGTACAGCGGCGCGGCGGTGTCGAAGTGGTCGCCGGCGCCGAAGGTGGTGCCGTCGAGCAGGGGCTGGTCGACGTACTCCTGGGTCTGCGAGGCGAACATGTCCTGCCGGGCCGACTTGTCGTTGCCCAGGCCCACGAAGCCCTGCTCGTCGCCGTAGTAGACGACCGGCTGGCCGCGGGTGAGGTACATAAGCGAGTGCGCCAGCGCGGACCGCTCGAGCTCCGCCCCGCTGCCCTGGAGCAGGTTGCCGACCCGTCCCATGTCGTGGTTGCCGAGGAAGGTGGGCAGCGCGTCGGCGCTGGAGTCCGGCGTCGTGTAGTAGTCGTCCGAGGCGAACAGGCCGGCCAGGCCGGCCGTGGTGAAGCCCTTGGCGAAGTTCAGTGCAGCGGACTGGTAGGCGAAGTCGAGGACCGAGGACATCTCGGTGTCGCGCACGTACGGCGAGGTGAGCCGCGCGTCGGCGTCGTAGACCTCGCCGAAGGTGAAGAAGTCGGGGTTGGTGGCGGCCGCGTGCGCGTCGATCGCCGCGGTCCACTGCTCCCAGAACTCGAGGTTCACGTGCTTGGCGGTGTCGATCCGGAACCCGTCGATGCCGAGGTCCATCCAGGTGGTGTAGACGTCGGTCATCGTCTCCACGACGGTGGGGTGCTCCGTCATGAGGTCGTCGAGGCCGTCGAAGTCGCCGTAGGTGACGGACTCCCCCGACCAGGTCGAGTTGCCGCGGTTGTGGTAGAGCCGGACGTCGCTCAGGGCCTCGGGGACCACCTCGCCTGTCCGCTCTGGCGTGTACGGGAACGACGTCGCCGCGTCCAGCTCGGGGAACGTGTCCGCCCCGGCGTGGTCGGCCGGGTCGAAGGCGTTGCCCGCCGCGTCGAGGTAGGGCGCGGTGTCCATGTCGACGTAGTAGTACTGCTTCTCCGTGTAGTCGATCAGGTCCGCGGTGTGGTTGGTGATGATGTCGAAGTAGACCTTGATGCCGCGGGCATGGGCGTCGTCGATGAAGCTCTCGAGCTCGGCGTTGGTCCCGAGGTGGGGGTCGATCTGGGTGAAGTCGGTGATCCAGTAGCCGTGGTAGCCCGCGGAGGCGTTCGCGCCCTCGCCCTGGACCGGGTTGTTCTTGAAGGAGGGCGTCAGCCAGATCGCGGAGGTGCCCAGGCCCTCGATGTAGTCGAGGCGCTCGCGCAGGCCGGCGATGTCGCCGCCGTGGTAGAAGCCCTTGTCCGTGGGGTCGAAGCCGGTGGTGAGCCGGTCGCCGTCGAGGCCGCCGGCGTCGTTTGCCGCGCTGCCGTTGGCGAACCGGTCCGTGAGGACGAAGTAGAAGTTCTCGCCCGAGCCCGGCGTGCGCACCGGCTCCGCGACGAGGGCGTCGTCCTCGGGGGTGTAGCCGCCGGCAAGGCCGGGCACCTCGAGGCTGACGCGGTCCGTGGCGTCGTCGTAGACGAAGCGCAGCGTGACGGGCGCGGTCAGGTGCAGCGGGACGTTCTGGGCCGGGTGCGCCTCGTCCCAGGTGCCGTCGAGGGCGACCTTGTACTCGTACGTGCCGGCCGGGACCTCGGCCTCGAGGGCGTAGACGCCCGCGGCGTCGGTCGGCGCCAGGGCCGTGGCGTCGCAGGCGGTGTCCCAGTCGGCCGCGCAGCCGAGCTCGCCCTGCAGCGAGCCGGCGAGGACGACCTGGCGGTCGGCCGCGGAGGCGGGGGCGGCCAACGAGGTGGCGGCGGCGCTCAGCCCGGTGAGGGCGAGGGCCGTCGCGCTCAGCGCGGCCACGGCGGTGCGCGGACGGTGATCCATTGCTCGGGTGACTCCTTCGTCGGCTGCGCCACGGCGCGCAGGTCGACCCGAGAGTAGCGGGCCTTGCAAATTTTCAGCAAGGTTGCAGATGCCATGGCCGCAAGTTCGCGGGTGGGCTCGAGGGAGCTGGCGAGCGAGACGGCAGACTCCGGCCGAGCACGAAGGCTGGCTCCGGCGCAGAGGAGATTCGGCTGCGGCGCGCGCGAGAGCCGGCTGTGGCGCGCGACAGAGCCGGCTGCGGCGCACGACAGACCGAGGGGCCTGTACCGGTGTCCGGTACAGGCCCCTCGGTCTGTCAGTGCGTGGAGGCGCCGGCCGTCAGACGAGGCCGAGCTCCTTGACGGCGTCGCGCTCCTCGACGAGCTCGTTCACGGACGCGTCGATCTTGCCGCGCGAGAACTCGGAGATCTCCAGGCCCTGGACGATCTCCCACTTCCCGCCCTTCGCCCGCACGGGGAAGGAGGAGATGAGGCCCTCGGGCACGCCGTAGGAGCCGTCGGAGACGATCGCCGCGGAGGTCCAGGAGTCGTCGGCGGTGCCGTTGACCCAGTCGTGGACGTGGTCGATCGCGGCGTTCGCGGCCGAGGCCGCCGACGAGGCGCCACGGGCCTCGATGATGGCGGCGCCACGCTTGGCCACCGTCGGGATGAAGTCGCTCTCGAGCCAGGACTGGTCCACGAGCTCCGCGGCATTCTTGCCGTCGACGGTCGCGTGGAAGATGTCCGGGTACTGGGTCGCGGAGTGGTTGCCCCAGATGGTGAGGTTCTTGATCGCCGAGACGGGAGCGCCGGTCTTGGAGGCGAGCTGGCTCAGCGCGCGGTTGTGGTCCAGGCGCGTCATCGCGGTGAAGCGCTCGGCCGGGACGTCCGGCGCGTGCTGCTGCGCGATCAGGGCGTTGGTGTTGGCCGGGTTCCCGACCACGAGCACGCGGATGTCGTCGGCGGCGCCGGCGTTGATGGCCTCGCCCTGGGGGCCGAAGATGCCGCCGTTGGCCTCGAGCAGGTCGCCGCGCTCCATGCCCTTGCTGCGGGGACGGGCGCCGACGAGCAGCGCCACGTTGGCGCCCTCGAAGCCCTGCTTCGGGTCGTCGAAGATGTCGATCCCGGCGAGCAGCGGGAAGGCGCAGTCGTCGAGCTCCATCGCGGTGCCCTCGGCCGCCTTGACCCCCTGGGGGATCTCGAGCAGGCGCAGCTTCACCGGGGTGTCCGGTCCGAGCAGCTGGCCCGAGGCGATGCGGAACAGCAGGGCGTACCCGATCTGGCCGGCAGCTCCGGTCACGGTGACGTTCACCGGTGTCGTGGTCATCGACGCACTCCTTCGTGGGGTGGGAGATATCTCGGCATCAAGATTACTCCCCGTGGCCCGGACCACATCACGGCCGTCCGAGTGGCGGGCCCCGGCGAATCCACGCCGACCGCGGGCACGGTGATCCCGGGAGACCAGCCGAAAACAGCAACGGTGAGGATTCAGTGCCATATACGCACCGAATCCTCACCGTTGACCGCGGGCGGCGGGCGCCGGGCCGCGGCCGCCGGGCGGCGGGCTGCGGCCGTCGGGCGGCGGCCGCTGCCCGGTCGGGGGCTTCCGCCGCCCGAGCGTCAGGCCAGGCGGGCCTGGAGGTTCTCGTCCAGGGTGGCGAGGAAGTCCTCGGTGGTCTGCCACTCCTGGTCCGGCCCGACGAGCAGGGCGAGGTCCTTGGTCATCTTGCCCGACTCGACCGTCTTGATGACGACGTCCTCGAGGGCCTCGGCGAAGCCGGTGACCTCGGGGGTGCCGTCGAGCTTGCCACGGTGCTTGAGGCCACCGGTCCAGGCGAAGATCGAGGCGATCGGGTTGGTCGAGGTCGGCTTGCCGGCCTGGTGCTGGCGGTAGTGCCGGGTGACCGTGCCGTGGGCCGCCTCGGCCTCGACGGTCTTGCCGTCCGGGGTCATGAGGACGGAGGTCATGAGGCCGAGGGAGCCGAAGCCCTGCGCGACGGTGTCGGACTGGACGTCGCCGTCGTAGTTCTTGCACGCCCAGACGTAGCCGCCCTCCCACTTCATGGCCGAGGCGACCATGTCGTCGATGAGGCGGTGCTCGTAGGTCAGGCCCGCGGCGTCGAACTGCGCCTTGTACTCGTTGTCGAAGACCTCCTGGAAGATGTCCTTGAAGGCGCCGTCGTAGGCCTTGAGGATCGTGTTCTTCGTGGAGAGGTACACCGGGTAGTTGCGCTGCAGGCCGTAGGAGAAGGAGGCCCGGGCGAAGTCGGCGATGGAGTTGTTGTAGTTGTACATGCCCATCGCCACGCCGCCGTCCTCGCCGTAGTTGGCGACGACGTGCTGGATCGGCTCCGAGCCGTCCTCCGGCGTGAAGGTGATGGTCAGCTGGCCGGCGCCGGGCACCTTGAAGTTGGTGGCCTTGTACTGGTCGCCGTGGGCGTGACGGCCGATGACGATCGGCTTGGTCCAGCCCGGCACCAGGCGCGGGACGTTGGAGATGATGATCGGCTCGCGGAAGACGACGCCGCCGAGGATGTTGCGGATCGTGCCGTTGGGCGAGACCCACATCTTCTTGAGGCCGAACTCCTCGACGCGGGCCTCGTCGGGCGTGATCGTGGCGCACTTGACGCCGACGTTGTGCTCCTTGATGGCGTGGGCCGCGTCGATGGTGACCTGGTCGTCCGTGGCATCACGGTTCTGGATCGACAGGTCGTAGTACCGCAGGTCCACGTCCAGGTAGGGGTGGATGAGCCGGTCCTTGATGAACTGCCAGATGATCCGGGTCATCTCGTCGCCGTCGAGCTCGACGACCGGGCCCGCCACCTTGATCTTCGTCATGGTCCCGCAACACTCCTGACCGCCCGCGAGGGGCGCTGTCGACTTCCGCGCCGGGGCCCCGGCGCCACGCACAGATTACTCGATGTCGAGATATCAGGCGGTGGAGGCCTTCTCCCGGGCGACCTCCACCCGGTCCACCCGGCGGCCGTCCATCGCGGTCACCGTGAGCACCGCGTCCCCCCAGGTCACGGAGTCCCCGACGGCGGGGAGGTGGCCGAGCTCGGACATGATGAAACCGGCGAGGGTGTCGTAGGGGCCGTCCGGGAGCTCACGGCCGAGCACCTTGGCCACCTCCGCGCGGCCCAGCAGGCCGGCGACGCTCTCCGTCTCCCCGTGGCCGACGACCTCGGGATCCTCGCGGTCGTACTCGTCCTGGATCTGGCCGACGAACTCCTCGACGACGTCCTCCAGGGTGACGATCCCGTCCGTGCCTCCGTACTCGTCCACCACGATCGCGAGATGGGCGTGGGCACGGCGCATCTCCGTCAGCGCGGTCAGGACCTGCTTGCCCGTCGGGAAGTACAGCAGGTCCCGGACGACGTCGCCGATCGTGCGCACGTGCGGCGCGGGGTTGATGAGGTCGCGGATGTGGATGAAGCCGAGGACGTCGTCGTTGTTCTCGCCCCGCACGGGGTACCGGGAGTGCTCGAGGGTGCCGACCAGCCGCTGCGCCTCCTCCACCGGCATGGCGGCGTCGAGGAACTCCACCTCGGTGCGGGGCGTCATGATCTCCTGCACGGTCCGCTCCCCGACCGAGAGCAGGTCTACGACCATGTCGCGCTCCTCCTCCCCGAGGGACTCGTGCTGGGCGACGAGCGAGCGCAGCTCGTCCGCCCCCATCTCTTCCCGCTGCGCGCTCGGGTCCCGGCCGAGCAGCCGCATGACCACGTCCACCGAGGCGCCGAGGAACCAGATGACGGGCCGCAGCACCGTGGCGATCCAGTCCAGCGGCCGGGCCACGAGCAGCGACACGGTCTCGGCGCTCTGCATGGCCAGGCGCTTGGGCACCAGCTCGCCGAGGACGAGGGACAGGTACGAGATGACCACCGTCGTCGCCACGAACGCGACCCCGTGGGCGAGCGACCCCGGCACGCCCCAGCCCTCGAGGACGGGCGCGACGACGGGCGCGATCTGCGCGGCCCCGAAGGACGCCGAGAAGAAGCCGGCGAGCGTGACCCCCACCTGGACGGCGGAGAGGAACCTGTTGGAGTCGGCGGTGAGCCGCGCGACCTTCGCGCCGGCGCCGCCGCGCCGGGCCATCGACTGCACCTGGCTGTCGCGCAGGGACACCAGCGCCATCTCGGACGCCGCGAACACCCCGCCCAGCAGGATGAAGAGCAGGACGAGGGCGATGTCGGTGACGACGGAACTCACCGCACCATTCTCCGCCAGGACCGCACGGCCCGCCGTCGCAGACCGGACAGGCGAGGACGGGAACCCGCCGTCAGGTGCCCGGCGGCAGGGTCGCGTTCCCCCACGGGCTGAGGTAGCCGAGGGCGAGGGCGAGCGCGAGGAGGAAGACCACGTCGAAGGCACGGGACCGCGCCCCCGGAAGGACCGACTCGGGCACGACGGCGCGGAGCACCGCTCCGAGGGCGAGGAAGGCCGCCAGCGCGGTGACGCCGGTGCGGGCGTCCACCAGGACGGCGAGCAGGCAGACCAGGACGATCGCCGCGACGACGACCGCGAAGGTCGTCGAGCGGAGGAGGCGCGCGCTGGTCATGGTGCCGACGAGACTACCGTGGCGACGTGCCCGAAACCCTCGACGTCCCGGCCGCAGAGACCCGTGACGCGCCCCGCCCACCCCGCTCGGTGCTCGTCGTCGGCGCGGGGCTCGCCGGTCTGCGCACGGTCGCCGAGCTGCGCGCGCAGGGCTTCACCGGCGGGATCACGGTGGTGGGCGCCGAGACCAGCGCGCCGTACGACCGACCGCCGCTGTCGAAGGAGCTGTTCGCCCGGTCCGAGCCCGTGTGGCTGGCGGGCGAGGGCTACGGCGACCTCGCCGACCTCGCCGACCGGGTGCTGCTCGGCCACCGGGCCGTACGCCTCGAGGCCGGCGACGACGGCGCCCGGGTGGAGGTCGAGCCGGCCGCGGGCGGCGGGACGATCACGCTCGAGGCCGACGCCGTGGTCCTGGCGGTCGGCGCGCACGCCGTGACGCCGCCCGGCTGGTCGGGCGCGCTGCTCCTCCACGAGGCGGCGGACGCGGCGCGGCTGCGCGCGCTGCTCGTGCCCGGCCGGCGCCTCGTCGTCGTCGGCGCCGGGTGGATCGGGGCCGAGGTGGCCGGGCTCGCGGCCGCGCGCGGGTGCGAGGTGCGCGTCGTGGAGGCGGCGCCGACACCGCTCGCCCGGCAGGTCGGCACGCGGGTGGGGGCGCTGACGGTGCCCTGGTACGCCGCGGCCGGCGTCGAGCTGCGCTGCGGCGCCCCCGTCGGCGCCGTGCGGCCGGGCGAGGTCGAGCTGGCCGACGGCGAGGTCCTCCGCGCCGACGTCGTCCTCGCCGCCACCGGGGTGCGTCCGGCCACGAGGTGGCTCGCGGGGACCGTGCCGCTGACCCCGCGCGGCGCCGTCCCGGTCGACGAGTCGGGCCGGGTGATCGGCGGCCCGGTCTCGGTCCGCGCGGTCGGAGACTGCGCCGACATGTCGGTCGCCGGGGTCGGGACGGTGCCCGGCGGGCACTGGGACGCCGCCCTGACCCATCCCGCGGCCCTGGTGGCCGGCCTGCTGGGGAACGACGCCCCGCCGACGCCGGCGCCGTACGTCTTCTCCACCCAGCTCGGGCACGAGCTCACCCTCGTCGGCCGGCCGCACGACGGCGAGGAGATCGTGCTGCGCGGGGACCCGGACGCCGGCGGCTGGACCGCGCTGTACCTCACCCGGGAGGCGTACGCGCCGACGGACCCGGCGACCGGTCCGGCCCGGCTGGTCGGCGGTTTCACCGTGGACCGCCCGCGCGACGTCTCCCCGCTGCGCAAGCTGCTCGCGGGGGGCGCGCGCCCGGCCCTGGACCTCGACCGGGCGCTCGACCCGGCGGTCCCGCTGCGCAAGGCCGTCGCGAGCTGACCGGCCGGCGGCGGTCAGGCGGGCACGCCGCAGCGGTTCCCCCGACGACGACGCGGCGCCGGGACCCACGTGGGGTGCCGGCGCCGCGACGGGAGGGTCAGTGGGCGAAGTGCCGGGTGCCCGTGAAGTACATCGTGATGCCGGCGGCCTCGGCCGCGGCGATGACCTCCTCGTCCCGGATGGACCCGCCGGGGTGGACGACGGCGCGCACGCCGGCGTCGATGAGCACCTGGAGGCCGTCGGCGAACGGGAAGAACGCGTCCGAGGCGGCCACGGCGCCGCGGGCCCGCTCGGGGCCGGGGGCTGCGCCGTCGACGTTCTCGGCGCCTCCGGCGGCGTCGACGTCGGAGATGACCGGCGCACCGAGGGTGTTCGCGCGCTCGACCGCGAGGCGGCAGGAGTCCACGCGGTTCACCTGACCCATGCCCACCCCGACGCTGGCGCCGTCACGGGCGAGCAGGATCGCGTTGGACTTCACCGCCCGCACGGAGCGCCAGGCGAACTCGAGGTCCGCCAGGGTCGCCTCGTCGGCGGCGGGGCCGGCCGCCAGGGTCCAGACGGTGGGGTCGTCGCCGGGGGCGTCGACCCGGTCGGTGGCCTGCAGGAGCAGGCCTCCGCTGATCGGCCGCGTCTCGACGGCGCCGCGCGCCGAGCCGGCGACGCGCAGGAGCCGGACGTTCTTCTTGCGGGAGAGGATCTCCACCGCCGCCTCCTCGAAGTCGGGGGCGAGGACGACCTCGGTGAAGACGGGGGCGAGCTGCTCGGCCATCTCGGCGGTGACCGGGCGGTTGGCGGCGACCACCCCGCCGTAGGCGGAGACCGGGTCGCAGGCGTGGGCCTTCCGGTGAGCCTCGGCGATGTCCGACCCCGTGGCGATCCCGCAGGGGTTGTTGTGCTTGACCACGGCGACGGCCGGGCCCTGGTGGTCGTGGGCGGCGCGCCAGGCGGCGTCGGCGTCGACGTAGTTGTTGTAGCTCATGGCCTTGCCGTGGAGCTGCTCGGCCTGGGCGAGCCCGGGCTCGCCGTGCCCGCTGGTGTACAGGGCCGCACGCTGGTGGGGGTTCTCGCCGTAGCGCAGCACCGCCTGACGGTCCCACGTGGCCCCGACCCAGCCGGGGAAGCCGGTGGCCGAGCCCTCGACCTCGTCGTCGGGCGCGAGGACGTTTCCCATCCAGGAGGCGACGGCGACGTCGTAGGTGGCGGTGTGGCGGAACGCCTGGGCCGCCAGCGCTCGCCGCTCGGCCAGGGTGAAGCCGCCGCCGGCGGCGGCCCGGGCGACGTCGTCGTAGCGGGAGGGGTCGACGACGACGGCGACGGACGGGTGGTTCTTGGCGGCGGCGCGGACCATGGTGGGCCCGCCGATGTCGATCTGCTCGACGCACTCGTCCACGCCCGCGCCGGAGGCGACGGTCTGCGTGAAGGGGTAGAGGTTGACGACGACGAGGTCGAAGGGCGCGATGCCGAGCTCGCCCAGCTCCTCGCGGTGGCTGGCGAGGCGGCGGTCGGCGAGGATGCCGGCGTGCACCCGCGGGTGCAGGGTCTTCACCCGGCCGTCGAGGCACTCGGGGAACCCGGTGACGTCCTCGACGGCGGTGACGGGGACGCCCGCCTCGGCGATGGTCCGGGCGGTGGACCCGGTGGAGACGATCTCCACGCCCGCGGCGTGCAGGGCGGCGGCGAGCTCGGTCAGGCCGGTCTTGTCGTAGACGGAGACGAGCGCCCGGCGCAGCGGCACCTGGTCCCCGACGGGCTCGATGATGGGGTTCTGGCTCATGGCAAAGCTCCTGGGTCGACGGCGTGTGCAGCGGGCGTCCGACGACGCCCGACCCAGGCACCCAGGCGTGCGGTGCGCTGACGGGAACTTCCGGCCGCTCCCCGGTGGTGTGCTCCACCTTCGCCAGTCACGGCCGGGGCCCACTCTAGCGAACCGGCCGAGGCGCGGCCCGACCCGTTCAGCTGCGCAGCCGCTCTGCGCTCCGCCGCTGTGCGCTCAGCCGCCGAGGCGGACGCGGCGCCCCTCGATGCGCCATCCCTCGCGGGCGAGGCGCCCGACCTGCTCCACGAGCTGAGCGCGCTCCGCGACCTTGATGCGCTCCGTGAGCGAGGCCTCGTCGTCATCCTCGAGGACCGGGACGGCCACCTGGGCGAGGATCGCGCCGGTGTCGACGCCGGCGTCGACGAAGAACAGGGTCGCCCCGGCGAGCTTGACCCCGTACGCCAGGGCGTCGCGCGGCCCGTGGATCCCGGGGAACGCGGGCAGGAGCGCGTTGTGGGTGTTGACGTACCGGCCCTCGAAGCGTTCGAGGAACTGCGGGCCGCACAGCTTCAGGAACCCGGCGGAGATCACGAGGTCCGGCCGGTGCGCGGCGACCTGCTCCGTCAGGGCGGCGTCCCACTGGGACCGGTCCGGGTACGCGCCGACCCGCTCGACGAAGGTGGGGATCCCGGCCGCCCGGGCGATCGCCTCGCCGCCGGTGCCCTCGCGGTCGGCCCCGACGGCGACGACCTGGGCCCCGTAGGCCGGGTCCGCCGCGGCCTCGAGGAGCGCCGCGAGGTTCGAGCCGCCGCCGGAGACGAGCACCACGAGGCGGGCGGGCCGGCCCGGGGCGGCGTGGAGGGAGGCGGGCGCGTCGCTGGTCACCCTGCCGAGGGTAACGGCCCGGTGGGAGATGATGAGCCCATGCCCGAGCAGCAGGTCCGCCCGCCCCGGCAGGGGCCGGCGACTCGACAGCAGGGGGCGCCACCTCGTCAGGGGCGTCCGCCGTCGCCGCCGACCGGCGGCCCCGGCCACGGACCGGGGCCCGGCCGTCCCGCCGACCACGGCCCGGCCCCGGACGAGGCCGCGCAGCGGGACGCGCTGCGGTGGGTCCGTCTTTTCGGCCTGGCGATGGTCGCGGCGCTCGGGCTGGGTCTGCTCACGCTGCCCTGGCCCTGGGCGCTCCTGCCCGGTCTGCTGTGCCTGGCCGCACTGGCCCTCGGCATCGTCGCCCTGGTGAAGGTGCGCAGCGCGAAGGTCCGCGGCGCGGTCACCCCGGTCCTGGTGGTGGGCCTGGTGCTCGCCGCGTTCCTGGCGCTGGCGGCGTCGGGGCAGGTGGTGCTGTGGCGCGAGTACAGCGCCTACTCCCGGTGCATGGACGGGGCGATCACGGGGCAGGCGAAGGACTCGTGCATCGCGCAGCTGGAGCGGTCCCTCGAGGACCGCATGCAGCAGGTGCTCGAGGCGCCCCAGGGCTGAGCGGACGGTCGTGACGAGAACCTGCCGGCACCGAGAGCCGGGGCGCGTGCTCAGTCGCGGCCGGGTTCGGTCCAGTCCGACAGGGTGGGCCCGGACCACCGGCCGAGGCGTCGACCCCGGCGCGGCTTCCCCTCGCTCTTCGCCGGGTCCTCCGGTGCGGCGGGCGGGCGGACGGCACCGCTGACGGCGTGCCACCCAGGCAATGAGGCGGCGCTGCGGGCCTCTGCACGGTCCCCGTCCACGTCCTCGTCCAGGTGCTCCGGGGACTCGGCCGCCCGGGAAGCGTCGTGGGACTCGTGTTCCGCGGCCTCGCCGACGGCCGCGTGCGCGCCGGCAGCCACTCTGGCGGCTCCGCCCTCGGGTCCGCTGCTGTCCTCACGTGCCAGGGCGACACGCGCGACGGCGACCTCACGTGTGCCGTCGTCCTCACGCGCGCCGTCGTCCTGACGCGCGCCGTCGTCCTCGATCTCCTCGCGACGGGCGCCGCGTCGCTCCGCGACCTCGCTCATCCGCTCCCGCGCGCCGCGCGCCCCGGCGCCGAGGCGCTCGGCGGTGCGGGGGTGGAGCGCCACGACCGTGAGGAGCACCGCCGTGCCGAGCTCGGCGAGGACCATGGCCGCCACGGCGGCGGGCTCGCCGCCGGTGTGCGCCATGCGCCCGGGGCCGACCGCTCCGGCGGCCGCCTGCACGAGCGCGGCCGTCACGAGGGCGGCACCGAGCGCGCAGACCACGGCCGAGCCGGCGGCCCGGGCGAGCGACTCCTGCGGCAGCCGCCGGTGGAGCAGCACCCCCACGACGACGCCGACGATCGCGGGCGCCACGACCACCCACTGCGGCCCCGGCGCCTCCGGGGAGGGCAGGGCACCCAGGAGCGGGACGGCCGGCAGCGGCGCGGCGAGCACCTCCCCCGGCGCGAACAGCGTCCCGCTGCCCACGGCGAAGCCGGGGCCGGCCACCCAGGCCAGGGCCCAGACGACGACGGTCGGCAGGTAGAGCAGCTGGGCCAGCGTCATCAGGATCGTGCCGAGCGGGTCGAGCACGTACGCGTCCTGGACCATCCGCACCCGGTCCCACCCGACGACCGTCCCGACCGCGACGGCGGCGACGCTCAGCGCCACGAGGCCGACCAGCGCCCAGGCGACCGCCCGGAGCCCGCCCCTCACCCAGCCGGGGACCCGCGCCCACCAGCCGGCCCACCAGGCCGGGGTGGCGGCACCTGTCCGGCGCACCCCCGCACCGACGCCGAGGACGGCGACGACGGCGCCGCCGAGGAGAGCCGCGGGCTGCGGCCCCGGGCCGGCGGTCACCGAGGCGACCAGCATGGCGAGCACGAAGCCAGCGACGGCGAAGGCGCCGGCACCGTAGCTGTCCAGCCGCATCCGGCGGTTGGCGCCGTAGACGAGCGCGAGGCTGAGCAGGGTCAGCCCGAGCGGGGGCAGGGAGACCGCGCCGCCGGCGACGCTCACCGAGCCGCCGTGGGCGAGGAGCCACAGCGATGTTCCCGTGCGCGCGGCGGTCTGCCAGTCGGCGTCACCGAGGGCGGGCGCCGCCGCCGTCGCCACGTACGCGGCGATCGCGGGGACGACGACGGTGAGCCAGCTCAGGACGGCCGCCTCCACGCCGCCGACCAGTCCCCTGAGCCAGCCCTCGGGCAGGCGGCGGTTGGGGGTCATCACCGGCACGTCGATGACGTGCGGCACACGGGAGTCGGTGGTGGCGGGCATCGGATCCATGGTCCGGCCTGGTCGGCCCCCGGGCGCGGTCCCGGCGCGGCGTGTCGGCCACGGGCTGCCGCCGCCGTCGCGACCGGGCCGCTCCGCACCTGCTCCGGGAACGACGACGGCGGCCGCCCCGCTCGGGACGGCCGCCGTCGTGGTCGTGCTGCGGGGTCAGGCCCCGAGCAGCTCGCGTGCGAGGCGGGCGGTCTCGGACGGCGTCTTGCCGACCTTGACCCCGGCCGCCTCGAGGGCGACCTTCTTGGCCTCGGCCGTGCCGGAGGAGCCGGAGACGATGGCGCCGGCGTGGCCCATGGTCTTGCCCTCGGGAGCGGTGAAGCCCGCGACGTAGCCGACGACCGGCTTGGTCACGTTCTCCTTGATGAACGCCGCCGCACGCTCCTCGGCGTCGCCGCCGATCTCGCCGATCATGACGATGAGCTCAGTCTCCGGGTCGTCCTGGAAGGCCTGCAGGGCGTCGATGTGCGTGGTGCCGATGATCGGGTCGCCGCCGATGCCGATGGCGGTGGTGAAGCCGATGTCGGAGAGCTCGTACATCATCTGGTAGGTGAGCGTGCCCGACTTCGAGACCAGGCCGATGCGGCCCGGGCCGGTGATGTTGGCCGGGGTGATGCCCACGTTGGACTGGCCCGGGGTGATGATGCCGGGGCAGTTCGGGCCGATCAGGCGCACGCCCTTGGACTCGGCGTAGGTGAAGAACTCGGCGGTGTCGGCCACCGGGACGCCCTCGGTGATGATGACGACGAGCGGCATGCCGGCGTCGACGGCCTCGATCACGGCGGCCTTGGTGTGGGCCGGCGGGACGAAGATGACCGAGACGTCCGCGTCGGTGGCCTCGCGGGCCTCGGCCACCGAGCCGAAGACCGGCACGGAGACGGTGCCCGCCTCGCGGGACTCGGCGCCCGGCCCGAGGGGCTGGACGTCGAAGTCGACGCTGGTGCCGGCCTTGCGCGGGTTCACGCCGCCGACGATCTGCGTGCCGGCGTTGAGCATGCGGGAGGTGTGGATCTGGCCCATCGCACCGGTCATGCCCTGGACGATGACCTTGGAGGAGGAGTTGAGGAAGATCGACATGGTTGTTCTGTCCGTCCTTACTTCGCGGCCGCGAGCTCGGCGGCCTTGGCCGCGGCCTCGTCCATCGTGGGCACGACGGTGACGAGCGGGTGGTTCGCCTCGGCGAGGATCTTGCGGCCCTCCTCGACGTTGTTGCCGTCCAGGCGGACGACGAGCGGCTTGGCCGCCGCGTCACCGAGGATCTCGAGGGCCTTCACGATGCCGTTGGCGACCTCGTCGCAGGCGGTGATGCCGCCGAAGACGTTGACGAACACCGACTTCACCTGGGCGTCGCCCAGGATGACGTCGAGGCCGTTCGCCATGATCTCGGCGTTGGCGCCGCCGCCGATGTCGAGGAAGTTCGCCGGCTTGACCCCGTGCTTCTCGCCGGCGTAGGCGACGACGTCGAGGGTCGACATGACCAGGCCCGCGCCGTTGCCGATGATGCCGACCTCGCCGTCGAGCTTGACGTAGTTCAGGTCCAGCTCCTTGGCCTTGGCCTCGAGCGGGTCCGCCGCGGCCTTGTCCTCGAGCTCGGCGTGGTCGGGGTGCCGGAAGTCGGCGTTGGCGTCGAGGGTGACCTTGCCGTCCAGGGCGATGATCGCCCCGTCCTCGGTGCGCACGAGCGGGTTGACCTCGACGAGCGTCGCGTCCTCCGCCTCGTAGACGGTCCAGAGCTTCTGGAGCACGCCGGCGACCTCGTCCGCGATCTCGGGGGCGAACCCGGCCGCGTCGACGATCTCCTTGGCCTTGGCCTCGTCGATGCCGACCGTGGGGTCGACGGCGATGCGGGCCAGCGCCTCCGGGCGCTCGACGGCGAGCTGCTCGATCTCCATGCCGCCCTCGACGGACGCCATCGCGAGGTAGCGGCGCTCGGACCGGTCCAGCAGGACGGAGAAGTAGTACTCCTCGGCGATCTTCGCGCCCTCGGCGATCATCACCCGGTGGACGGTGTGGCCCTTGATGTCCATGCCGAGGATCTCGCTCGCGCGCGCCTCGGCCTCCTCCGGGCTGTGGGCGAGCTTCACGCCGCCCGCCTTGCCGCGGCCGCCGGTCTTGACCTGCGCCTTGACGACGACGGTCCCGCCGCCCAGCTGCTCCGCCGCGGCCTTGGCCTCGGCCGGTGTCGTCGCGACGATCCCGCGGAGCACGGGCACACCGTGCTTCTCGAAAACGTCACGAGCCTGGTACTCGTAGAGGTCCACCCCGCTGCGTCCTTCCGTTGTCTACAACACGATGTTTCGACATCGAGACATCCGCCGAAGAGACTATCGCGCCACGCGAGGTGGCCGCGCGGTCACCAGTTGCTGAGACGTGGCTCTCACGATCGGGACGCTGCTCGCCGGTGCGGCGGGCGCCGGCGGAGAGTCGGCGCGCCTCGCCGTCGCTGACCTGCGGCTGGTCGTCCGGTCGGCACGCGGCGGGGGGCCGGACCGCCGTTGGACCGGCCGGTCCCGGGTCAGGTGAACGTGACCGAGGTCACTCACCCTCGGCGGCCGCGTCGGCGGAAGCGTCCGCGACCTGATCGTTCGCGCCTGCTGCCTGGTCGCTGGCGACCGCGGCCGGGTCGGTGGGGGCGTCAGGCTCGCCGCCGCCCAGGCCCGCGCCGACGGCCGCGGCCCCGCCCAGGTCCGCGCCGATCTGGTCGGGGAAGAGCACGGGGCTGCCCGTGAGCCGCTCCGACAGCGCGGCGAACGCGGACTCCAGCAACTCGGCGTACAGGTGCGCCCCCTCGATGCCGGGGTGGATCCGGTCGGACTGAAGCAGCTCGGGCTGCCGCGAGATGGCGCCGTGCCAGTCGGCGACGATCGCGTTGGGGTACTCGGCGACGATCTCTGCGAGGGTGGCGTTCGCCTCCGGCACCCAGTCGCTGCCGCCGTAGAGGTTGACGACGACGACGAGCCGCTGGGGCCCGAGCTTGTCCATCACCCGGCGCACGACGGCCTCGTCCTCGATCCCCGCGTTCGTGCCGAAGTCGAGGAACACGGCGCGGCGCACGGTTCCCTCGGCGAGGCGTGCGTCCACCGCGGCCTCGCCGTCGGACCATCGCCGGATCGACTTCGCGTCGAGCATGATGCCGGGGAAGCGGTGCTCCAGACCGTCGGCGCTGGTGACGACGATGGAGTCGCCGAAGCCGGTGATCTCCTCCCCCGACGGCATCGACCAGTCGGCGCGTGCCGCGAGGTCGACGGCCGCCGCCTGCTCCGCGGAGGCGTCCACCGCGGCCTGCGCGGCCTCGATCTGCTCCTGCGTGCGGGAGCGTTCGGGAGCCACCGCGACGGCGCCGGCGGTGAGCAGCACGAGGGCCCCGGAGACGGCGACGGCCGTCCGGGCGAGGCCCCGCCGTGCGGGGACGCGGCTGCGAAGGGCCCTCCGCACGCGGGCGGCGGAGCCGCGGAACCCGTGCTCGCGCACCGGCTGCTCGAGCCAGCGGTACGACGCGGCGGACACGACGAGGGTGACGACGAGGGCGAGCCCGCGCACCGCCCAGTGGGCCGGCGAGTCGTGCGCGGCGGGCAGCGCCTCGGTGAGGATGACGATCGCGGGCCAGTGCCACAGGTAGATGCCGTACGACCGCTGCCCCACCCACTCCAGCGGGCGCAGACGCATGAGCCGCTGGAAGAGGGCCGGCCGACCGAGCAGCGACGCGATCAGGACGGCGGTGAGGACCGAGGCCAGCAGGATGCCGCCACGGAACGTCAGCGGGTTCGACTGCTCGATCGTGAGCATCAGCGTCGCGAGTCCGGCGAGAGCGGCCAGGGCCGCGGGCTGGCGCCACCGCAGCCAGCCGCGCGAGGTGAGCGCGCCCTGCGGGTCGGACCAGGCGAACGCCAGGGCGGCGCCGATCATCAGGCCGAACACGTGGGTGTCGGTGCCGTAGTACACACGGGTGGCGTCCTCGCCGGGCGTGTGGAGAACCGCCATGAGCACCGCGGAGACGGCGGCCGCTCCCAGCGCCAGCCGGGTCCGCGGGCGGGCCGTCGACGTCGCCGCCATGATCGCCGCGAGGACGAGCGGCCACAGCAGGTAGAACTGCTCCTCCACCGCGAGGGACCAGAAGTTCACGAACAGCTGGGGCGAGGTCGCCGTGAAGTAGCTGGAGCCCGCGGCGATCTCCAGCCAGTTGCTCGAGAACGTCAGCGCCCCGAGCGTCTGCCGGCCGATGCTCACCAGCAGGTCCGAGCTCACCGCCCAGGCGGCCGGGATGCTGACGACGACCACCAGGGCCAGCGCCGGCAGCAGGCGCCGGGCGCGCCTGATCCAGAACCGGGGAAGGTCGATGCGGCCGCGGTTCCCGAGCTCGCGGACGAGGAGGGTGGTGATGAGGAACCCGGAGACGACGAAGAAGACGTCGACGCCGAGGAAGCCGCCGGGGAGCGACTCTGGGCGCAGGTGGTAGACCAGCACCGCGACGATCGCCAGCGCGCGCAGGCCGTCGAGCCCCTCGATCCTTCCGCCGCCCGGCCGGGAGCCGGAGCGCCGGGGCCGCCCGCCGGGCCGCGTCGCGGGGGGCCGGTCGGCCGTGCGGGACCGGGTGCGTGGCTCCTGCACCTGCGTCGCCATGGCCGCCTCCCCGGGCTCACCTGTCCTGGGACGAGGCTAGGAGGCACCGGTGACATCGCCGCGCAGGCGCGCGGGGGACGGCGCCAGGAATCAGGACCGGGTGGGGCGGCTACAGCTTGGTGACCGGGGAGTACCGCAGGAGGAGCCGCTTGACCTGCCCCCCGCCGAAGTCGATCTTCGCGACGGCGGACGAGCCGGCGCCCTCGAGGCCGACGACCGTCCCGAGGCCGTAGGTGTCGTGGGTGACCTTGTCGCCGACGTCCAGGCCCAGCCCCTCACCGGCCGGGCGCGGCGCGGCGGCGGAGGTCTTCTCGCCCGTGGTGGTGGCCGTGTCCTTCACGCCCAGCTTCCCGGTGCGCACCGGGCCGCTGCGGGCCCCGGACGCACCGCGGACGTCGCGGTCCCGCCCGCCGGGGCCGGCGCCGCGACCGCCGTAGGCGCCGGACCCGTAGGACCGGGACCCGTACCCGCCCGACCCGAAGCCGCCCGAGCCCCCGCGCCCCTGACGCAGGACGTCCATGGACGACTCCGCGCGGCGCCAGTCCAGCAGCTCGGACGGGATGTCGTCGAGGAAGCGGGAGGCGGGCAGCTCCTGCGGCATGCCCCAGGCGGTGCGCACGGCGGCGCGCGAGACGTACAGCCGCTCGCGGGCGCGGGTGAGCGCCACGTAGGCGAGCCGGCGTTCCTCGGAGAGCTCGTCGGTCTCGGTCAGGGACCGCTGGTGGGGGAAGGTGCCGTCCTCCATGCCGGTGACGAAGACGACCGGGAACTCCAGCCCCTTGGCGGTGTGCACGGTCATCAGGGTGACCTGGCCCTGGTCGACGCCGTCGGAGTCGGGGATCTGGTCGGCGTCCGCGACGAGGGACACCCGCTCGAGGAAGTCCCCGAGCCCGCCCTCGGGGTCCAGCTCGGAGAACTCGGCGGCGACGGCGTGCAGCTCCGCGAGGTTCTCGACCCGGGTGGCGTCCTGCGGGTCCTCGCTGGCGCGCAGCTCCGCGAGGTACCCGGAGCGGTCGAGCGCGGCGTCCAGGACCTCCGCGGGGGTGGCGCCCGAGGCCTCGAGGTCACGCAGCCCGGTGAGCAGCTCGTGGAAGCTGCGCACCTGGGTGCGGGCGCGAGTGGCCAGCCCGATGACCTCCGGCACGGTGTCGCGCTCGTCCCCCTCGGCGGCGGCGTGGGCGATCGCCTCCCCGAAGGAGACCCGCTCACGCTCGGCGTGCGCCGCCAGCATGGCCTCGGCACGGTCGCCGAGGCCGCGCTTGGGCACGTTGAGGATGCGTCGGAGGTTGACGGCGTCGTCGGGGTTGGCGACGGCGCGCAGGTAGGCGACGGCGTCCTTGATCTCCTTGCGCTCGTAGAAGCGCGTGCCGCCGACCACCTTGTACGGGATGCCGGTGCGCACCAGCACCTCCTCCAGCGCACGGGACTGGGCGTTGGTGCGGTAGAAGACCGCGACGTCGCCCGGCCGCACGCCGTGCTCGTCGCCGAGCCGGTCGATCTCCTCGGCGATGAACCGGGCCTCCTCGTGCTCGGAGTCCGCGACGTAGCCCACGATGCTCGGCCCGTCGCCCGCCTCGGTCCACAGGTTCTTGGCGCGGCGGTCGGGGTTCTGGGAGATCACCGCGTTGGCGGCGGTAAGGATGTTCTGGGTGGAGCGGTAGTTCTGCTCGAGCAGGATGGTCGTCGCCTGCGGGTAGTCCTCCTCGAACTCGAGGATGTTGCGGATGGTCGCACCGCGGAAGGCGTAGATCGACTGGTCCGCGTCGCCGACCACGGTCAGCTGCGCCGGCGGCAGGCCGCGCGGGTCTCCGTCGGCGCGTCCGTCGTCGTCCCTGTCCACGCCGGCGAGCTCGCGCACGAGGACGTACTGGGCGTGGTTGGTGTCCTGGTACTCGTCGACCAGCACGTGCCGGAACCTGCGCCGGTAGTGCTCCGCGACGGCGGGGAAGGCCTGGAGCAGGTTCACCGTCGTCATGATGAGGTCGTCGAAGTCCAGCGCGTGCGCCTGCCGCAGCCGCTGGTTGTAGAGGCTGTAGGCCTGCGCGAGCGCGGAGTCGAAGGGGTTCGACTCGCTCACCGAGCGCGCGTACTCCTCCGGGTCGATCAGCTCGTTCTTCAGGTCCGAGACCTTGCGGGAGAACGTCTTGGGCGGGTATCGCTTGGGGTCGAGATCGAGCTGGCGGCAGACCAGGGTCATGAGCCGCTGGGAGTCCGCGGCGTCGTAGATGGAGAAGCTCGAGCGCAGGCCGAGCACCTCGTGCTCCCGGCGGAGGATGCGCACGCACGCCGAGTGGAAGGTGGAGACCCACATCCGGCCCGCTGCGGGCCCCACCAGGTCGCTCACCCGCTCGCGCATCTCGGCCGCGGCCTTGTTGGTGAACGTGATCGCGATGACCTCCCCCGGCCGGGCCTGCCCGGTGGCGAGGAGGTAGGCGATGCGGTGGGTCAGGACGCGCGTCTTGCCCGAGCCGGCGCCGGCCACGATGAGCAGGGGCCCGCCCGAGTGGACGACAGCGGCCCGCTGCTGCGGGTTGAGCCCCTCCAGGAGGGCGGCCGGGTCACCGCCGAGACGTGGTCCGTCGCCGTAGCCGGCGGCATCGCCCTCACCGGCCCCGCGACCGGCAGCCCCACCACGGCTGGCAGCCCCACCACCGCTGGCCGTCCCGCGGCCAGCGGCGCGGCGGCGCGCCCGCTCGACCGGGTCGTCGGCGGGGGCCGTCTCGGCGGGCGCGGGTTGGCCGGCTGTGTCGTCGTCCCGGGGCGGGACGGCGGCGGGCAGCGGCGGGAGTCCTGCGCCGGCGAGACCGGGCAGCGGCAGGTTGTCGAACAGGGAAATCATTGTGCAGCCATGCTAGGCGCCCGCACCCACACCGGTGGCCCCCACCCACAGTGGCGCCCGACTCAGGTGCCGAGCCCGGTGGATCAGTCAGGGGGTGGCGAAGAGCCCGGCCACCCACGCCCCCGTGGCGACGAGCGCCCCGGCCAGCTCGATGAGGATGGTCAGCCCGGTGGCCTTGATGGCGGCCAGGGTGGCACGCCACGCGCCGCGGTGGTCGCGGTGGCGCCCGATCTCGGAGAGGTACACGCCGAGGACGAAGCCGATCGGCAGCCCGACGACGGGAATGACGAAGAACCCGACGACACCGAGCACCGCCCCGAGGAGCAGCGTCCGGTTGGGCACGCCGGCGCTCTTGAGGTAGCGGCCCGCGTAGAGGTACTTCGCGACCCCGGCGACGGCGACCGCGAGGACGCCGACGACGGCCACGGCCCAGCCGATCGTGCCGCCCGTGACGACGCCCCAGACGGCCACGGCGGCGGCGACGATGATGCTGCCGGGGTAGATCTGGATGACGGCGCCGACGAGTCCGACGACGATGACGAGCCCGACGATCAGCTCAGCGATGGGGTCCACGGTGCCTCATCCTGCCGTGCCGGCCGGCGCGCTGCCGCTCAGCGCCACAGGACGGCGACGGCGATGTTGAGCACCGTCAGGCCGGCGAGCCCGCCGAGGAAGCCCCGCGTCACCCTCTCCTGGTTCTTGTCGCCCCAGAAGGCCATCGCGGTGATGACGAGGGCGACGACGAGCTTGACGGCGATCTTGATGTTGTTGACGTCGCCGCCGCTCATCTCGGCCAGGCCCACCAGGAGGATGCCCGCCACGAGCGCCGTCAGCGCACCGTGCGTCACGCCCTTGGCGATGCGCGGCTCGCGCATCGAGGTGAGGGCGCCGCCGAGCACGATGGCCCAGCCGATCATGTGGATGACGAGAAAGATGCCCGACAGGATGTCCATGCTGGTCAGCGTACGGATCGGTGGCGCGGCGTCGGAAACCGGGAACCCGTGGCGGGCCTCACAGCGGCAGCTGCGTCAGAGCAGCCGCCGCGCGGCCGCCCACCGGGTGAGCTCGTGGCGGGAGGACAGCTGGAGCTTGCGCAGCACCGCCGAGACGTGCGTCTCGACGGTCTTGATCGAGATGAACAGCTCGGAGGCCACCTCCTTGTAGGTGTACCCGCGGGCGATCAGGCGCATGACCTCCCGCTCGCGCGCCGTGAGGCGGTCGAGCTCGTCGTCTCGGACGGCGACGTCGGCGGCCGCGGTGCCGAACGCGTCGAGCACAAAGCCGGCCAGGCGCGGGGAGAACGCCGCGTCCCCCGCGGCGACGCGCCGGATGGAGTCGGCCAGGTCGTCGGCGCCGATGGCCTTGGTCACGTAGCCGCGCGCCCCGGCCCGGATCACGGCGACGACATCCTCGCTGGAGTCGGAGACGGACAGGGCGAGGAACTTCGTCGTGGCGAGGCTGTCGGCGCAGGCGGCCACCACCTCGGCCCCTCCCCCACCCGCGCCGCCGGGAAGGTGGACGTCGAGCAGCACGACGTCGGGCTGGAGGGCGTGCACGGCAGCCACGGCCCCCTCGACGTCCTCCGCCTCCCCCACCACGACGACGTCGGCCGCGTGCTTGGTCAGCTCCGCCCGCACGCCGGTGCGGACGAGAGCGTGGTCGTCGACGAGGAGGACCCGGATCTGCTGGTCGTTCACTGCTGCCCCTTCCGTGGCATGACGAGATGGACCTCGGTGCCGCCGGCGCGTGAGCGCACGGTGGCGCGCCCGCCGTGGCGGTCCATCCGCCCGATGATGGACTGTCGCACACCGTGGCGGTCCGCGGGCACGGCGTCGACCTCGAACCCGTCCCCACGGTCGCGCACGAAGACCTCGGTCTGCTCCGGGGTGACCTCGACGTACAGGCTCACGGGCGGGCGGCCGTGGACGACGGCGTTCGACAGGGCCTCGCGGGCGGCGGCGGTCAGCGCCCCGGTGCCGGCGTCCGGCTCGGCGTCCCCGGCCGTGACGACGTCGATCGCCACGCCGTGGAGGTCCTCCACCTCGGCGGCCACCTGCCGCACGGCGTCGGCCGTGGACGTGCCGGGCGCGGGCCGGTCGGTGTAGAGCCACTCCCGCAGCTCCCGCTCCTGGGCCCGCGCCAGCCGTGCGACCTCCTCGTTGTCGCCGGCCCGGGACCGGATCATGGAGAGCGTCTGGAGCACGGAGTCGTGCAGGTGGGCGGCGATGTCGGCGCGCTCGGACTCCCGGGCGCGCGCCACGCGCTCGGCCCCGAGCTCACGGACCAGGCGCAGCCCGAGCGGGGCGAGGACGACGGCGACCCCCGCTACCACCGCCAGCCCCGCGAAGGTGGCCTGGATCAGCTCGAGCGGCGACCGGCCCGGCCCGATGAGCAGGAGCGCGCCGACCACCGCGAGCGCCACTCCCACCCCGACCCGCAGGACGACCCTGCTGCGGCTCACCGGGGTGGCGCCGTCGTCCTTGGAGACGGCGGCGAGCTCGCCCCAGGCGAGCGCCGCGCCGGCCGCGACGAAGAGCGCCGGCACCAACCACGAGGCCGGCAGGGCGACGTCCGTGCGCACGAGGAGCAGGACCCCGGCGGCCAGCAGCAGCACCACCGCGATGGTCACGTCGCGCGCCGTGGCGGACAGCTGGCCGAGGCGCAGGCGGGGGGCGAGGCGGCTCAGGCCCGCCGGGCGCACCGCCTCCAGGGGGTCGCCTGCGGGCACGGTGACCAGCAACCAGAGATAGAGGAGCGCCCCGGCGCCCGCCCCGAGGGAGGTCAGGACGAAGGTGAGCCGGACCCAGTGCACCGGCACGCCCAGGTGCGCGGCCAGGCCCGTGCACACGCCGGCGATCCACCGGCCCTCCCGGGGGCGGCGCAGCGGGAGCCGGCGTCCGACGCCGGGCACGGCAGGTGCACTCACGGGCTCATCGTCACACGTCCGCTGCCCGTCCCACGGGCGGCGGACCATTCTCCAGGGTTTCTCGAGGGGAAGGTCAGGGTTCGACCAGGGTCGTCCCCGATGGTGGTGAGGGACCCCGGAGGGGTTGGCTTGTTCCATGACCACCAACGACAGCTCGCCCGAGCCGGGACGCCCCGACCGGACGCCCGGCGACCGTCCTCACGACGGCGGACCGGCCCCCTTCGGCCCGCAGGGCGGTCCCGCGCCATCCGGCCCGCAGGGCGGCCCCGCCTACACCGGACCGCTCGGCGGCCCGCCCCCGCAGCCGCCGCCCGCCTGGGTCGGCCAGCCGCGGCAGGAGAGCACCGCGGGATTCTTCGACTCGCTGCGCCGCACGGGGATCTGGCGCGGGCAGGACCGCTGGATCGGCGGGGTTGCCGCCGGCATCGCCCGCCGCCTCGACGTCGACCCGCTCCTCGTGCGCGGGATCCTCGTCGTGATGAGCTTCTTCGGGGGCCTCGGCCTGCTGCTGTACGGCCTCGGCTGGGCGCTCCTGCCCGAGGAGTCCGACGGCCGGATCCACCTCCAGGAGGCGCTGCGCGGCAACGTCGACGCGGCCCTGGCCGGCGCCGTCGCCTTCGCCGTGATCGGCATCTCCCGTCCCGGCACCTGGTGGGGCGGCTGGGACTACCGCGGAGGCGGCTGGTTCCTCTTCGGCCTGGCGGTGGTCGCGGTCGTGCTCATCGTCGTCGCGGCGTTCTCCCGGCGTGGCTCGGGGCGTCCCCCGGCCGCGCCGCCCGGAGCCGAGCCCGGTCCCGGGCCGCAGGGGTGGACCGCTCCGCCGCCGCCCGCCGCGCCTGCGGCCTGGACCGAGGCGCGCAGCGACGCCGAACCCACCACCGCCTACGGCCGCGCGGCCTACGGCGACCCGGCCCCGGCGCCGCAGCGCCCCGGCGCCGCACCCGCCACGGGGTACGCCCCGGCCTATCAGGCGACGGCCCACCAGGCACCGGCGTACCAGGCACCGGCGTACCAGGCACCGTCGGGTTACGACCCCACGGCGTACCCGGCCACGGCGGCGTACCAGGGTGCACCGGCACCCGCGCCGTACCCGACCCAGCCCCTGCCCCCGGTTCCGCCGCGACCGCGGACGCCCGGGCCCGGCTCCGCCGTCGTCGCGGTGGTGCTGGCGCTGTGCCTCCTCACCACGGCGGCACTGCTGATGTGGGACCTGACGGACCCGCAGGGCTGGCTCCTCCCAGTCACCATCGGCGGCTCGATCCTGCTCCTGCTCGGGCTCGGCGTGATGGTCTCCGCCCTGCGCGGCCGTCGCGGCGGCGCCCTGGCGATCCTCGGCGTGCTGCTCGCGCTGGTCGTGGTGCCGGCGACGCTCGCGTCCACGGTCGCGCCGTTCCACGAGGGTCTGAGCACCGGCGCCGGGTTCGGCGACCGCAGCTTCACCCCCGCCACGGCGGGGTCGGCGGCGGCCGGCTACCAGCTGGTGGCGGGCGACCTCGACGTCGACCTCAGCGAGGTGGACCTCTCCGGTGGGCCGGTGACCGTCCCGCTGGAGCTCGGTGCCGGCGATCTCAGCCTCGTCGTCCCCGCGGACGCCGCGGTCCGGATCGAGGCCGAGCTCGGGGCCGGCCGGATCGAGGGCAGAACCCAGGCCGGGTGGTCCGGGCCGATGTCCTCCAGCCCGTCCGACTCGTCCGGCCCGGTCGTCTGGGCCGACGGGAACGCGATCGACGCCACCTTCCTCTCGCCCGCCGCCCAGGAGGACGACGCCGAGCTGGTCGTCCAGATCCGTGCGGGTGCCGGCAACATCCACATCGAGGAGCAACAATGAACGACAAGCGCGACGACCTTCCCGGCGACGGCGAACCACGTCCCGAGATCGTGAACTCAGGCAGCGACACGGAGATCCTCCGTACCCACGGCGACACGGACGTGCTCCCCGCCCACGGCGACACGGACGTGCTCCCCGCCCACGGCGACACGGACGTGCTCCCCGCCCACGGCGACACCAGCGTGCTCCCCGCGGCCGGCGGCACGACGTCGCCGGCCGAGCAGCCGGTGCCGGCAGGCACGTCGCCTGCCGGTGAGCCGCGTGCTGCCTCGCCCGCCGAGCCGGGCCCCTGGTCCTCGGGGGCCTCGACGCCCGACGGCCCGGCGCCGGCTCCGTCGCCAGGGCCGGTGTGGTCCGCCAGCCCCGGGGCCGAGCGCGAGCCGCAGGCATGGTCCGCCAGCCCCGGGGCGGAGCGCGAGCCGCAGCCGTGGTCCGCGGCTCCCGGGGAGAGCGAGCCGCAGGCCTGGTCGGCCTCGTCCGGGCCCCGACCGTGGTCCTCGACCGCCGAGGCGCCGGTGTGGTCCGCCGCCACGGCCACGCCTCCCACGGCCGCCCCGCGCGGCGTGCGGACGGGCACGCTGATTCTCGGGCTGGTCCTGGCGCTGGCCGGGTTCGGTGCGCTGGTCACCGGGCTCGGGTACCAGCTCGACCTGCAGCTCTCGGTGATCGTCGTGCTGGTGGTCGCGGCCGTGGCGCTGCTCCTGGTGCCCCTGCTGCAGCGGGGCCGGCGTGACCGCGACGACGAGTCCGTCTCCTGACCCGCACGCGAAGGAGCCCCGCCACCAGAAGGTGGCGGGGCTCCCGTGCATCGGGGTGAGGGTCAGACCCGGGCAGGCACCTCGCCGCGGACCGGGGCTCCGGCGACGGCGGGAGCGGCCTTGGCGAGGGAGTTGAAGGCGGCACCGAAGATCAGGAGCAGGGCGCCGAGACCGACGACCAGGGCGGCGACGCCGTAGGCGACGACCGAGGTGAACAGCGAGGCGCGGAGGAACGAGGCGTTCATGACGGTCGTGCGCTGGCCCTGCAGCTCCTCGGCCAGGGCGGTGTCGCCGGCCTCCTCGGCGGCGCGGACCTCGGCGCCGAGCTCGGCGTAGGTCTTGCCCTCGGTCGCGCTCAGCGCGTGCTCGTTGATGATCTGCGCCTGGGCGAAGGCGGAGAACGGGCCGTTGACCTCGTCACCCGGGAGCATCGAGGAGTCCTCGGCCACGGTGATGTTCTGCTCCGTGAGGTTGGAGGTGATCAGCGCCCAGGTGACGGCGCCGGCGACGATGAAGACGATCCCGGCGATGATGGAGAGAAGGCCCGCGAGCTTGGCGGTGCTGTTCTTCATGGCAGATGCCCTTCAGGACTAGGTGCCGGGTGCACCGGCGCGCTTTCCGGTTCGGGTGTTTTGCCCGATCCGTTCTGACACGAGAAACACTATTAGGGACATATCGCCCCGCGACGAGCCGAAGGTCCTAGACGCCGCCCGTGTCTCCGGTCGCAGTGGTGACGTCCGTCTCAGGCCAGGGCGCGCGCGCGGTCGTAGAGCCGCCGCGCGGCGGCCAGCACGTCAGGCCAGCCCGCCGACGGCGGGACGCCCCTGTTGTGGGTGAGGATCCGGCGGAGCAGCTCGCCGTCCTCGGCGAGCCGGACGAGCGCCTCGGTGAGGGCGGCGTCGGCGGCGTCGTCGTCCAGACCGGCGGACCGGTCCGGGGTGAGCAGCCCGTCCACGCCGTCGACGACGAACTCGCTGATCCCGGTCCCCCGCCCCGCCACCACGGCGAGCCCGGCGGCGCGAGCCTCCAGGGCCGCGATCCCGAACGCCTCGAGCCGCGACGGCGAGAGGAACACGTGGGCACCGGCGTAGTGCCGGGTGAGCTCCTCGCGCGGGACCTTCCCGTGGAGAGTGACGAGGTCGCCGACGCCTCGCCGGGCGGCCTCGGCACGTGCCACCGGCCCGGCGGGGCCGCCGCCGAAGACGTCGAGCCGGATCCCCGGCGCACCCGTGCGGCGGAGCCGGCCGTGCGCCGCGGCGACGACGCGCACCAGCGGCACCGCCCGCTTGCGCGGGGCGAGACGCTGCGTCGCGACCACCCGCAGGGGTCCCGACGGCGGTAGATCGTCCGGCAGGCCGGCCCCGGCCGGCGCCCACCTCGCGAGGTCCAGCCCGTTCGGGACGACGAGCACGTCCGCGGCCGGCCGGCCCAGCGCGGCCGCGACCCGGTCGGCGGCGACGCGGGAGACCGCGGAGAGCGCCGCCGGGGCGGTGTCCCACCCGGTCACCCGTGCCCCCAGCCGGAGGGCGGGCACGATCCCGTCGAGCATGCAGTGCCACGTGATCGCGAGCGGCAGGCCCGTGCGCCGGGCGGCCGAGGCGCCCGCGAAGGCGAACGGCGAGACCACCCCGGCGTGCACATGGACGACGTCCGGGCGCAGCTCCCTGAGCGCCCGGGGCACCAGCACGTCCTCGAGCGGGTGGAAGGGCGCCCCGAACGTCGCCCGGGACGCGAACCGGTGCACGCGCACGCCGTCGACGAGCGAGCTCCCGCTCCGGCCGCCGCCCGGCAGGGCGGGGTCCGCCGTCGCCGTCAGGACGTGGACGTCGAACCCTTCCGCGGCCTGGTGGGCGGCGAGGTCGCGCACCTGCGTCTCGATGCCGCCGACCCGGGGCGGGAAGCAGTCGGAGACGTGGACGACGCGCAGGGGGCGGTCGCCTCCCTGCGCCGCGGGACTCACTCCCACTCGATGGTGCCCGGCGGCTTGGAGGTGACGTCGAGGACCACCCGGTTGACCTCCGGGACCGTGTTGGTGATGCGGTTGGAGATCGTCGCGAGCACCTCGTAGGGCAGGCGCGACCAGTCCGCGGTCATCGCGTCCTCCGAGGAGACCGGGCGCAGCACGATCGGGTGACCGTAGGTCCGGCCGTCGCCCTGCACCCCCACCGAGCGGACGTCGGCCAGCAGCACCACGGGGCACTGCCAGATGTCACGGTCCAGCCCGGCCTTCGTCAGCTCCTCACGGGCGACGGCGTCGGCGGCGCGCAGCACCTCGAGGCGCTCGGCGGTGACCTCGCCGATGATCCGGATGCCCAGGCCCGGGCCGGGGAACGGCTGGCGCCAGACGATGGCCTCCGGGACGCCGAGCTCCAGGCCGACCGCCCGGACCTCGTCCTTGAACAGGGTCCGCAGCGGCTCGATCAGCTCGAACTGCAGGTCGTCGGGCAGGCCGCCCACGTTGTGGTGGCTCTTGATGTTCGCCGCACCCTCGCCGCCGCCGGACTCCACGACGTCGGGGTAGAGGGTGCCCTGCACGAGGTACTTCACCTCGCCCTCGCCGTCGCCGGACTCCGCGACGATCTCCCGGGCGGCCTTCTCGAACGCGCGGATGAACTCCCGGCCGATGATCTTGCGCTTGGTCTCAGGGTCGGTCACGCCCTTGAGGGCGTCGAGGAAGGTCTGCGAGGCGTCGACGACCTTGAGGTTGACGCCCGTGGCGGCCACGAAGTCCTGCTCGACCTGCTCCGCCTCGCCCGCGCGCAGCAGGCCGTGGTCGACGAAGACGCACGTCAGCTGGTCGCCGACGGCCTTCTGCACGAGCGCCGCGGCGACGGAGGAGTCGACGCCGCCGGACAGGCCGCAGATGACGCGGTCGGAGCCGACCGTGGCGCGGATGGCCTCGACCTGCTCGGCGATGACGTTCCCGGGGGTCCACTCGGGGGCCAGCCCCGCGCCGTCGTAGAGGAAACGCTCGAGGGCCTCCTGCCCGAGCACGGAGTGCTTGACCTCCGGGTGCCACTGCATGCCGTAGAGGTGGCGTCGCCGGTCCTCGAAGGCCGCGACGGGCGAGCCGTCGGAGGTGGCGAGCACGTCGAACCCCTCGGGGGCCTCCTGCACGGAGTCGCCGTGGCTCATCCACACCGTCTGCTGCGTGGGCGAGCCGGCGAGGAGCTCGCCGTCGTCCTCGACCTTGACGACCGTCCCGCCGTACTCCCGGGTGCCGGTCCTCGCCACCTTCCCGCCGAGCGCGCGGGCCATGGACTGGAACCCGTAGCAGATGCCGAGCACCGGGACGCCGGCCTCGAAGAGCGTGGGGTCGGTGGCCGGGGCGCCCTCCTCGTACACGGAGGACGGGCCGCCGGAGAGGATGATCGCCGCCGGGTCCTTGGCGAGGATGTCCTGCACGGGCATGGTGTGCGGGACGATCTCGGAGTAGACGCTGGCCTCACGCACGCGCCGGGCGATGAGCTGGGCGTACTGGGCGCCGTAGTCGACCACGAGGACGGGCCGGGGCGCGGCCGGGGACGTCGTCCCCGGGGCGGTCTGCGGTGCGGTCTCGGTGGGCGCCGGTGACGGCTGCTCGGGGGTGCTCACGCCCGCCAGGATAGACGGCGGTCGGCTCAGCGCGTGCGGGCGGCCACCCGTCGGAGGACCGCCGGCAGGTCCGCGTCGAACCAGCCCTGCGCCCGCCGCTCCATCACGAAGGAGAGCAGCGGGACGACGCCGCCGGCGACGAGGACGACCACGCGCCCGAAGCCCCAACGCATGGTGGACCACAGGTTGAAGACCGTGACCGCGTAGATGACGTAGATCCAGCCGTGCACGATCGCGATCCAGGTGCCGAGCACCGGCTGGCCGCCGTTGAACCCGTACTTGAGGATCATCTCCAGGCACAGCAGGAGCAGCATGCCGCCGGTGACGAACGCCATCACCTTGTAGCTGCGGAACGCGCTGCGCGCCTTCCGCTCCCGCTCGGCGACGGCGGAGGTGGCGGGGGCGGGTGCGGGGGTCGGCTGCTCGGTGCTCATGGATTCCTCTCGAATGGCTGCGTCCCCAGTCTCTCAGGTTGTGAGCGAGCGCCCGCTCCCGCCCCCGCTCCTGTCGCCGGCCCTGCTGCGCACGCCGCGCCCGTGAGGACCGACATGTGCGCTGGGGACCGCAGTCTGACCGTGGGTCCTCGGCCCGAAGGGCCGTCCTCACGACTGCGGCGGGCACGGCGGACCCCGGCGACCCGGCTGACCGACGACGCCGGCCGTCCCGAGGGTGGGCGGCGCTCGAGCGAGCGGTAATTCGGTCGCCGGGCGCCGTCACGGCCGCGTAGCCTGCACCTTCGTGCTCGACGTCCCCTCCGGCCATCCCGGTCACCCCCCGCTCACCCGCCCGGTGACCTTCCTGGGGTGGCTGGCCCGGCGCGAGGCGGGCGTGCTCCTCCTCGCCGTCGTCCTCGCCGTCGTCGAGTCCGTGGCCCTCGCGGCCGTGCCCTACCTCCTCGGGACGGCCCTCGACGAGGGCCTCGCCGACGGGCTCTCCCCCGCCCTGCTGCGCACGTGCGGGCTGCTCGTCCTGGTCGGGCTGGTGGGCGCCGGCGCCTCCGCCCTCGGCCACATCGGGGAGATCGGCGCGTGGCTGCACGGGGCCTTCCGCACCTCCCGCCTCGTCGGGCACCACGTCACCCGCACCGGCGACGCCATCTCCGACGAGCTGCCCACGGGTGAGGTCGTCTCCACCGTCGCGTCGGACGCCTTCCACATCGGCAACATGATGGAGGTCTTCCCGCGCTTCGTCGGCTCGGTCGTCGCCTACGTCGTCGTCGCGGTGGTGGTGCTCCAGCAGTCCGTGCCCCTCGGGCTGGCGATCCTGGTCGGCCTGCCGGTGACGACGACGGTGCTCGCCCTCCTGGTCCGGCCCCTGCACGCCCGCCAGGCCGTGCACCGCGAGGCCTCGGGCCGGCTCACGACCCTCGGCTCGGACACCGTCTCCGGCCTGCGTGTGCTGCGCGGCATCGGCGGCGAGGACGTCTTCGCCGCCCGCTACGCCGAGCAGTCCCAGCGGGTGCGCGCCGCCGGCGTCGGCGTCGCGAGCACCTCGGCGGTCCTGCAGGCCCTCCAGGTGCTCCTGCCCGGGCTGTTCGTCGCGGGCGTCGTCTGGTTCGGCGCCCACCTGGCGCTGCGCGGGGAGATCACCGCCGGGCAGCTCGTCGCGTTCTACGGCTACACCGCCTTTCTCGCCGAGCCGCTGCGCGCGGCCACGCAGTTCGTGCAGATGTTCACCCGTGCGCGCGTGGGGGCCCGGAAGGTCATCGCCGTGCTCAAGGTGCAGCCGGCGGCCGGGACCGTCGCCGAGTCCGAGGCGGCCGACGCTGCGGGGACGGCCGACGCGGCCTCCGCGGCCGACTCGACCGGCGCCGCGGCTGACCCGGCCGGCGCGGGCACCGACCGCACCGGCGGCAGGTCCGCGCGGGGCGCCGGGGCCCGGGCCGCCGGCGACCTGGTCGACCTCACCACCGGCGTGCGCATCAGGCCGGGACGCACGACGGCGATCGTGTCCTCCCGGCCCGAGCACTCCGCCGCCCTGGCCACCCGCCTGGGCCGCTTCGACGACGCCGACGGCGCCGTGACCCTGGACGGCACCGCGCTGACCGACCTCCCGCTCGCCGAGGTCCGCGAGCGCGTGGTCGTCGCCGGGGCGACGCCGCAGCTCTTCACCGGGCGGCTGCGCGAGGAGCTCGACGTGCGCGACCGGGGCGACGAGGGCGCCCTCTACCGCGCCCTCGAGGTCGCCGACGCCCACGACGTGCTCTCCTCGATGCCCGACGGCCTCGACGGCGAGATCACCGAGAAGGGCCGCTCGCTCTCCGGCGGCCAGCGCCAGCGGGTGGCGCTGGCGCGCGCCCTGCTCACCGAGGCCGAGGTCCTCGTCCTCGTCGAGCCGACCAGCGCCGTCGACGCCCACACCGAGGCGCGGATCGCCGCCCGCCTGGTGGACCACCGGGCCGGCCGGACCACCGTCGTCGTCACGGCCTCCCCCCTCGTCCTCGAGCACGCCGACGAGGTCGTCCTGCTCGACGGCGGACGCGAGCGTGCCCGTGGGACGCACCGGGACCTCCTGGCCCGCGCGGTCGCGGGCGACCCCGACGCCGCCGCCTACCGCCTCGTCGTCACCCGCGAGGCCGCGGCCGCAGACGAGCCCGCCGCGGCCGCGCGGGCACACGGAAAGGACGCCTGATGCTGCTCCCCGTCGCGGACGCCCGGACGGTCCGCCGGCACGCGGGCGCCCTGCTGCTCCGCTACCGCGGCCGGCTCTCGCGGGTGGTGGCCGTCCAGGCCCTGGCCGCGCTGGCCGCCCTCGCGCTGCCCTGGCTGCTCGGCGACCTGGTCGACGCCGTCGCGGCCGGGACGACGGCGTCGTTCGTGAACCGCACGGGCCTGACCCTCGTGGCGGTGGTGCTCGCCCAGACGCTGCTCACCCGCTTCGCCCACCGGGACGCGATGATCCTGGGCGAGGAGGTCTTCGCCCGGCTGCGCGAGGACTTCCTGGCCACCGTGACGCACCTGCCGCTCTCGACCGTCGAGCGCGCGGGCACCGGCGACCTGCTGGGCCGCACCACCAACGACGTCGACCGCGTCCAGTGGATGGTGCGCTTCGGCGTCCCGCGGGTGCTCGTGACGAGCGCGACCATCCTGCTCACCGTCGTCGCGGCCTTCCTGGCCTCCCCGGTGGTGGCGCTGTCGCTGCTCGTCGGCGCGCCGATCATCGTCCTGGCCGTGCGGCGGTACCTCCGGATCGCCACCCCGATGTACCTGCGCAACTCCGAGGCGTACGCGCGGCTCAACGGCGTGCTCACCGAGTCGGTCGAGCACGCCGCCACGGTCGACGCCCTCGGCCTGGGCGCGCGGCGCCGGGCCCGCACCGACCGGGCCGTGGCCGAGGCGTGGCGGACGGAGGTCGTCACGCTGCGCATGCGCGTGAGCCTGTTCCTCTGGCTCGGCATCTCCTTCATGCTGCCGGTGGCCGCCGCGCTGGTCTGGGGCGCCTGGCTCGTGCAGCAGGGCGCCGCGACCCTCGGTGCGGTGACGACCATCGCCCTGTACGCCATGCAGGTGCGCCCGTACGTCTCCGAGCTGCTGTTCTGGGTGGACGAGCTGCAGGTGGCGCTGGCGAGCCTGTCCCGCATCTTCGGCGTCGGTCTCGTCGAGCCCGACCGCGCGCCCACCGGCGCACGGCCGGCCGACGAGCACGTGGAGGCGCAGAAGGTGCGCTACGCCTACCGCACGGGCACCGACGTCCTGCACGACGTCGACCTCGACCTGGTCCCGGGCGAGCGGCTCGCCGTGGTCGGGCCCTCCGGGGCCGGCAAGTCCACGCTCGGCCGCATGCTGGCCGGCATCCACCCGCCCACGGGCGGGTCGGTGACCGTGGGCGAGGTGCCGCTGGTGGACCTGCCCGAGGAGGACCTGCGCTCCCACGTGGCGCTGGTGACGCAGGAGCATCACGTGTTCGTCGGCACGCTCGCGGACAACCTGCGCCTGGCGCGGGCGGACGCCACGGCCGCGGACATGCGCCAGGCGCTGGCCGCCGTGGACGCGCTGGACTGGGTCGACCGGCTGGCGGACGGGCTGGGCACCGAGGTGGGCTCCGGCGGCCTCGAGCTCACGCCCGCGCAGGCGCAGCAGGTGGCCCTCGCCCGCCTGGTGCTCCTCGACCCGCACACGCTGGTGCTGGACGAGGCCACCTCGCTGCTCGACCCGCGCGCGGCCCGCCATCTCGAGCGCTCGCTGTCCGCGGTGCTCGAGGGCCGCACCGTGGTGGCGATCGCGCACCGCCTGCACACCGCGCACGACGCCGACCGGGTCGCCGTGGTCGAGGACGGGCGCATCGTCGAGCTGGGGCCGCACGAGGAGCTGGTGGCCTCCGGCGGCGAGTACGCCGCGCTGTGGCACTCCTGGCAGCAGGAGTAGCGGCAGCAGGAGCTTCTGGCAGCTACCGCGTGCGCCGCGAGCCACGCGTGCTTTCGTGCCGCGTTCGCTCGTCGTGCCGCGTGCGCTCGTCGTGCCGCGTGCGCTCGTCGTGCCGCGTGCGCTCGTCGTGCCGCGTGCGCTCGTCGTGCCGCGTGCGCTCGTCGTGCCGCGTGCGCTCGTCGTGCCGCGTGCACCGGCGTGTGCGCGAGGCCTGCTCGTCGAGTGTGACATCCTCCACCTCATACCTGAGGCGCAAGGTGGAAGATGTCGCACTCGGCGGCCTCGCAGACGGATCCCGTCGCGCTCGACGGGTTGGTTACCGCTGGCGCACCCATGGGCGCCGGACAGGGGCTGATCATCGCGGATGGCGCGGAGGCGCGGATGGCGCGGAGGCGCGGAGGCGCGGAGGCGCGGACTATGGCGCAGCGGGCGCCGCGAGGGTGAACGCGCCGATCAGAGGATGCCGGCGTCCTCGCGGCGGTGCCGGACCTCGTCGCGGACCATGCGGACCCACAGGGCGATCGCGAAACCGCCGAAGATGACCCACTCGACCGCGTAGGCCAGGTTCTGGATGTTCAGCCCCGTGTCCTCCGCCATCCCCGGCGGCGGGGCGTGGTGCAGCCCCGTGGGCGAGACGTCGGAGCGGCCCTGGGCCGTCGTCGTGAACTCCACGAGGTACCCGCTCCAGGTGGGCCCACCCCACAGGCTGGCGAGCTCGGCGGAGCTGATCGTCTCGACGACGCCGTCGGGCAGGTTCCCGCCGCGGCCCACCTCGGAGTCCTTGAGGTAGCCGGTCACGGTCACCTCGCCCGCGGGCACGGCAAGGAGCGCGGCGGCGTCGTCGTCGGCCGGGGCGGCGGACCCGCCCGCGGTGGTGACGTCCGCGGGGTCGACCCAGCCGCGCAGCACGGGCATCATCGCGCCGGCGTAGGCGCCCTCGGTGACCCGCAGGGCGGTGACGACGAGAACGGCGTCCTCCCCGTCGACGGCCCGGCCGGTGACGTAGACCTGCTGGTCCGGCTCGTACCGGCCGGTGACCTCGACGGGCACGGCGAGATGCTCGGCCCGGAAGGACGTCTGCGGGGCGAGGACGTCCTCGATCGGCACGACGCCGCGCGCCAGGACCGCGGCGTGCGCCTCCTCGGCCGCCGTGGCACCCCGGAGGCTCGCCCGGTCGAGCTGCCACGCGCCGAGGCGGACGCAGACGAGGGCGGCGGCGAGCAGGAGGACGAACAGCCCGATCATCCTGGGGGTGAGGGCGACGCGGCGGTAGTCGCGGAACGTGCCCTCCGCCGGCGGCGGGCCGTCGTCGGGCCCGAGGTCGTTGCGCGGAACATCGTCCGGGGTGAGGTCCGGAAGGCCGTCCTGCGGGAGGCCGTCCTGCGGGAGGCCGTCCTGCGGGAGGCCGTCCCCCGGGAGCTCGTCGCGCCGAAGGCCCTCCGGCGCAGGCGCGTCGGCCGGACGGGCGCCGCGGGGACCGCCGGACGGGACCTCGGCCCCGGCGGGGTCCGACCGGAGTGTGCGGCGTGGGTCCACGGTCCCAGGTTACGTGCCGCGGCCCGTGCTCAGGTCCTTGTGCCGTTCGGCACAGGGCCGCCCTCCGTCACCGCGCCGGGACTGCCCGCCCACGCACGAACGGGACAAATGGAGGAGACTGAACGACGTCGGAATGCAGGCCTCGACCCGGCCGGTCCCGGCGCGTCGGGCTGGAAGCCCGTGCGCCTGGGATGTGCCTGTCGGAGACGATCAACGGAGGAGATCCCGCATGACCACCACGTCCCCAGCCCCGACGGCATGGCGCACGCGCGCCGACGCCGCACCGCACGAGCTCGACGACGCCACGCTGGAGCAGGTGGACGCCTGGTGGCGGGCCGCGAACTACCTGTCCGTCGGCCAGATCTACCTGCTGGACAACCCGTTGCTGCGCCGGCCGCTGAGCCGTGACGACGTCAAGCCGCGCCTGCTCGGTCACTGGGGCACCACGCCCGGCCTGAACTTCCTCTACGCCCACATGAACCGCGCCATCAACGAGCGCGACCTCTCGGCCATGTACATCACGGGCCCCGGCCACGGCGGGCCCGGCCTGGTGGCGAACACGTACCTCGAGGGCACCTACACCGAGACCTACCCCCACATCACCCAGGACGAGGAAGGTCTGCGCCGGCTGTTCAAGCAGTTCTCCTTCCCCGGCGGCATCCCCTCCCACGTCGCGCCCGAGACGCCCGGCTCGATCCACGAGGGCGGCGAGCTCGGCTACGCCCTCTCGCACGCCTACGGCGCCGCCTTCGACAACCCCGACCTGCTCGTCCTCGCCGTCGTCGGCGACGGCGAGGCGGAGACCGGCCCCCTGGCCACCTCCTGGCACTCGAACAAGTTCGTCAACCCCGCGAAGGACGGCGTGGTCCTCCCGGTCCTGCACCTCAACGGGTACAAGATCGCCAACCCCACCGTGCTCGCCCGCATCCCGGAGGAGGAGCTCGCGGACCTCATGCGCGGCTACGGCCACAAGCCGCACTTCTTCACCGGCGGGTTCGAGGGGGACGACCCGGCCGACTTCCACCGCCGGTTCGCGGAGCTGCTCGACGTCGTCCTCGACGAGATCGCCGAGATCAAGGCCCGCGCCGCCGAGACGCCCGAGGACGAGATGGAGCGGCCGCTGTGGCCGATGATCGTCTTCAAGTCCCCCAAGGGCTGGAGCGGCCCGGCGGAGATCGACGGCAAGCGCAGCACCGACTCCTGGCGCGCGCACCAGGTGCCGCTCGCCAGCGCCCGCGACACCGACGAGCACCTGCACGACCTCGAGGCGTGGCTGAAGTCCTACCGCGCGGACGAGCTCTTCGACGAGAACGGCCGCCTCCTGCCCGAGATCGCCTCGCTGGCCCCGACCGGGCACCTGCGCATGAGCGCGAACCCGCACACCAACGGCGGCCTCCTGCTGCGTGACCTGCAGCTGCCCGACTGGCGCGACTTCGCCGTCGACGTCCAGACGCCCGGCGGGCCGATGACCGAGGCCACCCGGATCCTGGGCAAGTACCTGCGCGAGGTGGTCCGGCTCAACCCGGAGAACTTCCGGATCTTCGGGCCGGACGAGACTGCTTCCAACCGCCTGCAGGACGTCTACGACGTCACCGACAAGCAGTGGAACGCCGGCTACCTGCCGACCGACTCCGACGACCACCTCGCCCGGGCCGGCCGGGTCATGGAGGTGCTCAGCGAGCACCAGTGCCAGGGGTGGCTGGAGGGCTACCTGCTCACCGGCCGCCACGGTCTGATGAGCTCCTACGAGGCGTTCATCCACATCGTCGACTCGATGTTCAACCAGCACGCCAAGTGGCTCAAGGTCACCAACCACATCCCGTGGCGCCAGCCGATCGCGTCGCTGAACTACCTGCTGTCCTCGCACGTGTGGCGCCAGGACCACAACGGCTTCTCCCACCAGGACCCCGGCTTCATCGACCACGTGGTCAACAAGAAGGCCGACATCATCCGGGTCTACCTGCCGCCGGACACGAACACCCTGCTGTCCACGTACGACCACGTGCTGCGCTCCAAGCAGTACGTCAACGTCGTCGTGGCCGGGAAGCAGCCCGCGCCGGACTTCCTGAGCGTGGACGACGCGATCAAGCACTGCGCCCGCGGCCTGGGGATCTGGGACTGGGCCGGCTCCGAGGTCGAGGGCGAGGACCCCGACGTCGTCCTCGCCTGCGCCGGCGACGTGCCGACCCTGGAAGCGCTGGCCGCCGCGGACCTGCTGCGCCAGAACGTCCCCGACCTCAAGGTCCGCTTCGTCAACGTCGTGGACCTCATGCGCCTGCAGGACGAGAAGGAGCACCCGCACGGGCTCTCCGACCGCGGCTTCGACAACATCTTCACCGCGGACAAGCCGATCATCTTCGCGTACCACGGCTACCCGTGGCTCATCCACCGCCTCACGTACCGGCGCAACGGGCACGGCAACCTCCACGTGCGCGGGTTCAAGGAGGAGGGCACGACCACGACGCCGTTCGACATGGTCATGCGCAACGACCTCGACCGCTACCACCTGGTCATGGACGTCATCGACCGCGTCCCGGGCCTGGGGTCGAAGTACGGGCCGCTCAAGCAGCGCATGATCGACGCCCGCCTCGAGGCGCGGATGTACGCGTACGACAACGGCACCGACATCCCCGCCGTCGCCGACTGGGTGTGGCCCGACGTCGGCGAGACCGGCACCGAGCAGGGCGGCCCGAACGCCACCCTGTTCACCGGTGGTGACAACGAGTAGCCGCACCCGCCGGAGCAGCGGTCCCGGTGCCGGGCGTCAGAGCGCCCGGCACCGGGACCACCACTGCCGGGCGTCGACGACGCCGTAGAAATCGAACCCGCCGGCCCGGCCGGCGCACGAGGAGAGAGGGACCCAGCGCGTGGCCCGCAGCATCTACATCGCCTCCGCCGAGGGGCACACCGGGAAGTCGGCCGTCGGGCTGGGGCTCGTCGACCTCTTCGCCAGGCGCGTGGAGAAGGTGGGCGTCTTCCGCCCCGTCACCCGCAGCCGCAGCGAGCGGGACACCGTCGTGGAGCTCCTGCTCGGGCACGGCGGCGTCGCCGTCGGCTACGAGGACGCCCTCGGCGTCACCTACGACGAGGTCCACGCCAACCAGGAGGAGGCGCTGAGCCGGATCGTCGAGGCGTACCGGCCGGTCGAGCGGGACAACGAGGTCGTCATCGTCGTCGGCTCCGACTACACCGACGTCGCGACCCCCGCCGAGCTGGCGTTCAACGCCCGCGTGGCCGCCAACCTCGGCGCGCCCGTCCTCCTCGTGGTCTCCGCGCTCGGGCGCAGCGCCGACGAGGTGGCCCAGGTCGCCGAGCTCGCCATCGCCGAGATCGCCCAGGAGCACGCCACCACGGTCGGGGTGCTCGCCAACCGGTGCGACCCGGACCAGCTCGACGCCGTGCGCGAGCGGCTCGCGCGCGAGGGGCTGCCTGCCTGGGCGCTGCCCGAGGTCCCGCTGCTCTCCGCCCCCGTGGTGCGCGACCTGATGACGGCGCTCGGCGGCGAGCTCGTGCTCGGCGACGAGTCGCTCCTGGACCGCGAGGCCGAGCACATGCTCGTCTCCGGCATGAACACCGAGCACATCCTCGAGCGGCTGCGCGAGGGCCAGCTGTGCGTGGCGGCCAGCGACCGGCCCGAGGTCCTCATCACCCTCGTGGCGGCGCACGCCTCGGACAACTTCCCCTCCCTCGCCGGCATCGTCCTCAACGGCGGCTACAAGCCGTCGGACCAGGTGGTGAAGATGGTCGAGGGCCTCGGCCAGCGCCTTCCGGTGATCGCCACCCCGCACGACACCTACGAGTCCGCCTCCATCGTGGCCTCCACGCGGGGCGTGGTCTCCCGCGGGACGCAGCGCAAGCGCGACATCGCCCTGGGGCTGTTCGAGCAGCACGTCGACCCCGAGCAGGTCCTGCACCTTCTGGACGTCCCGCCCAGCGCCGTCGTCACGCCGCTGATGTTCGAGTCCCGCCTGCTCGAGCGGGCCCGCGCCGCCCGCAAGCACATCGTCCTGCCCGAGGGCGACGACGACCGCATCCTGCGTGCGGCGTCCACCCTGCTCTCGCGCAACGTGGCGGACCTGACCCTGCTGGGCAGCGAGCCGCAGGTGCGGGCCCGCGCCGCCGAGCTGGGCCTGAACATCGAGGGGGCCGCCGTCGTCGACCCCGCCACGTCGGAGCTCCTCGAGCCCTTCGCCCAGGAGTACACCCGGCTGCGGGCCCACAAGGGAATGACGGTGGACCGCGCCCGGGAGATCATCCGGGACGTCTCCTACTTCGGCACGATGATGGTCCACACGGGCACCGCCGACGGGATGGTCTCGGGGGCGAACCACACCACCGCGCACACCATCCGGCCCTCGTTCGAGATCATCCGGACCCGGCCGGGCACGTCGATCGTCTCCTCGGTCTTCCTCATGTGCCTCGAGGACCGCGTGCTCGTCTACGGGGACTGCGCGGTCAACCCCGACCCGACGGCGGAGCAGCTCGCCGACATCGCGATCTCCTCCGCGGAGACCGCGGTGCAGTTCGGGATCGAGCCGCGCGTCGCCATGCTGTCCTACTCCACCGGCCAGTCCGGCTCGGGGGCCGAGGTGGACAAGGTGCGCACCGCGACCGCCCTGGTGCGCGAGCGGCGCCCCGACCTGTTCGTCGAGGGGCCCATCCAGTACGACGCCGCCGTGGACGCCTCGGTGGCCGCGACCAAGCTGCCAGAGTCCGACGTCGCCGGCCGGGCGACGGTCTTTATCTTCCCCGACCTCAACACCGGCAACAACACCTACAAGGCCGTCCAGCGCTCGGCCGGCGCGATCGCGATCGGCCCGGTGCTGCAGGGCCTGAACAAGCCGGTCAACGACCTCTCGCGCGGCGCGCTGGTGCAGGACATCGTCAACACCGTCGCGATCACCGCCGTCCAGGCCGAGGCGGACGCCGCCGCGGCGTCCGGCGGCGCGCCGGCCCCCGGCACGACCACCGGCACCGCCGGGCGCCCCGCCGAGGGCAAGACCGCGCAGGCCGCCGTCGCCGCCAACCTCAAGGAGAACAACGCATGAGCTCGACCGTCCTCGTCATCAACTCCGGCTCGTCGTCGATCAAGTACCAGCTGATCGACCCGGCCTCCGGCAGCTCGCTCGCCTCCGGCCTGGTCGAGCGGATCGGCGAGCCGGCGGGGCACGTCGAGCACCGCACCGACGGGCGGGTGACCGAGCAGAACGACCCGGTTCCCGACCACGCCGACGGCATGCGCACGGTGCTGGACCTCTTCGAGAAGGTCGGACCGGCGCTCGGGGACGCCAACGTCGTGGCCGTCGGCCACCGGGTCGTGCAGGGCGGGAAGTACTACGACGGCCCGGTGCTGATCGACGACGAGGTGGTCGGCCTCATCGACCGCCTCTCCCCCCTCGCGCCGCTGCACAACCCGCCGAACCTCACCGGCATCCGGGTGGCGCGCGAGCTGCTGCCGGACGTCCCGCACGTCGCCGTCTTCGACACCGCGTTCTTCCGGAACCTGCCCGAGGCCGCGGCGACCTACGCGCTCGACCGCGAGGTGGCCGAGCAGTACAACGTGCGCCGCTACGGCGCGCACGGAACCTCTCACCAGTACGTCGCGCTGAAGGCCGCCTCGATGGTGGGCCGCCCCTCCGCCGAGCTGCGCCAGGTGGTGCTGCACCTGGGAAACGGCGCCTCCGCCTCCGCCGTCTACGGCGGGCGGGCGGTCGACACCTCGATGGGCCTGACGCCTCTGGAGGGGCTGGTCATGGGCACCCGGACCGGCGACATCGACCCGGCGGTCGTCTTCCACCTCGCGCGCAACGCCGGCATGAGCATCGACGAGATCGACGACCTGCTCAACAAGCGGTCCGGCCTGAAGGGGCTGGCGGGGTACAACGACATGCGCGAGATCCACCGTCTCGCCGGGGACGGGGACGCCGCCGCCGCGCTGGCGCTGGAGGTCTACGCGCACCGGCTGCGCAAGTACATCGGCGCCTATGCCGCCGTCATGGGCGGGATCGACGTGCTGAGCTTCACCGCGGGCGTCGGCGAGAACGACCCCGAGGTCCGGGCGAGCGCCGTGGCGGGGCTGGAGTTTCTCGGCGTGGAGATCGACGCCGGGCGCAACGAGGCCCGCAGCAAGGAGTCGCGCTTCATCTCGCCCGACGGCGCCCGCGTGGCCGTGCTGGTCGTCCCGACCAACGAGGAGCTCGCCATCGCCCGCCAGGCGGTCTCCCTGCTCTGACCCTCCGGCACGACGACGGCGCCCCTCTCACGAGAGGGGCGCCGTCGTCGTCGGGGCGCTTCGGCCGGCCGCCTCTCAGGCGGCGGCGGGGCGGCTCAGGCCTGCTTCGGCGCCGTCATCGACCGCACGTCGAGGGCGGCGTCGAGCTGCTCGGGGGTGACCTCCCCGCGCTCGACGTAGCCGAGGTCCTCGACGGCGGCCCGCACCGTGATGCCCTTGGCGACCGAGTGCTTGGCGATCTTCGCCGCCGCCTCGTAGCCGATGATGCGGTTCAGGGGGGTGACGATGGACGGCGAGGACTCCGCGAGCTCCAGGCAACGCTCCTCGTCGGCGACCAGCCCGTCGACCGTCTTGGTGGCGAGCACGCGCGAGACGTTGCCCACCAGCGTGATCGACTCGAGCAGGTTGCGGGCCATGACCGGCAGCATGACGAGCAGGTCGAAGTTGCCCTGCGCGCCGGCGAAGGCGATCGCAGCGTCGTTCCCGATGACCTGGGCGGCGACCATGACCGTGGCCTCGGGGACGACCGGGTTGACCTTGCCGGGCATGATCGAGGAGCCGGGCTGGAGGTCGGGCAGCTGCAGCTCGCCGATGCCGGTGCGCGGGCCGGAGCCCATCCAGCGCAGGTCGTTGGCAATCTTGGTCAGCGAGACGGCGATGGTGCGCAGCGCGCCGGAGGTCTCCACGAGGGAGTCCTGGGCGGCCTGGGCCTCGAAGTGGTTGCGCGCCTCCACCAGCGGCAGGCCGGTGTGCTCGGCGATCAGCTCGATGACCCGCTGGGAGAACCCGACCGGGGTGTTGATGCCGGTGCCGACGGCGGTGCCGCCCAGCGGCAGCTCGGCGAGCCGCGGCAGGGTGGCGTTCACGCGGTCGATCCCGTAGCGGATCTGGGTGGCGTACCCGGAGAACTCCTGGCCGAGGGTGATCGGCGTGGCGTCCATGAGGTGCGTGCGCCCGGACTTGACGACGTCCTTCCATTGCTCGGCCTTGCGCTCGAGCGAGGTGGCCAGCACCTCGAGGCCCGGGATCAGCTCCTCGACGACCGCCTGGACCGCCGCGATGTGGATCGAGGACGGGAAGACGTCGTTGGAGGACTGCGACGCGTTGACGTGGTCGTTGGGGTGGACGGGGCGCCCCAGCCGGGTGGAGGCGAGGTTCGCGACCACCTCGTTGGTGTTCATGTTCGACGACGTGCCCGAGCCGGTCTGGAAGACGTCGATCGGGAACTGCGCGTCGTGCCTGCCCGCGATGACCTCCTCGGCGGCGCCGACGATGGCGTCAGCGACGTCCTTCTCCAGCACGCCGAGCTCGGCGTTGGCGATCGCGGCGGCGCGCTTGACCTGCCCGAGCGCGGCGATGTGGTGAGAGGAGAGACCGCGCCCGGAGATCGGGAAGTTCTCCACGGCACGCTGCGTCTGCGCGGAGTAGAGGGCGTCGCGCGGGACGCGCACCTCGCCCATCGTGTCGTGCTCGATGCGGAAGTCCTCCGCGGTGCCGGGCTGCTGCTGGCTCACTGCTGATCCATGCCTCTCGTTCGCGTTACCGGCGCGGCCGTGCGCCGGCCCTGCCATCTTCTCGCATCTCTCAGGCGTCGAGGTCCCGCGAGAGCAGCTCGGCCAGCTCGTCCAGGACGCGCTCGGCGTCGTCGCCCTCGGCCGTCAGGACCACCTCGTCGCCGTGCTCCGCACCGAGGGTCATCACGCCGAGGATGCTGGCGGCGTCGACCGGCTCCGCCCCCTCCTTGGCGATCGTGACGGGCACCCCGCTCGCGGCGACCGCCTTGACGAAGACGGCGGCGGGCCGGGCGTGGAGCCCGACCTTGGAGGCGACGACGGCGCTGCGCTGGGCCATGGCTGGTCCTTTCGGGACGAACGGTGGGGCATCTGTGCCACCACCTGGTGCTGTCGAGCGTATCGAGCCATCCGTGCAGCTCCGAAATCGCCGGGCTCTGGCGTGCGGGTCAGGCTAGCCAGCGACCCAGCACGGCGACGCGTTGCACCTCGTACCCGCGGGCCTCGTAGAACTCCGCCGCGGGGTTGCCGTCGCGCACCATGAGCTGGACCTTCCGCGCCCCGGCCGCGGCCAGCCACCGCTCACCACGCTCGAGCATGGCAGCGCCGATCCCGTGCCCCTGCTCGGCGGGCGCGACGGCAAGGTAGTAGACCCACCCGCGGTGCCCGTCGACCCCGGTCATGACGGTGGCGACCACATCCTGGCCGCGACGGGCGACGAGCACGGTCGAGGTCGCGCCGGTCCGTGCCTGGGCGATGTCCAGGCGCGGGTCGTTCCAGGGCCGCGTCAGCCCGCACGCGTCCCACAGGGCGACGACGCGCTCGACGTCGGAGTCCTCGATCTCACCAAATCGCAGTGTCCGGCCGTCGTGCGTGGGACCGGCGCCGGCCTCCGGACCCTCACCCGCGGGACCGTGGCCGGGCGCCGCACCCCCGGGCGTGACGCGGCCGGCGCTGTCGGTCGCCACTCAGAACGGGTTGTAGGGCGAGACGACGACCTCCACCCGCTGGAACTCCTTGACGTCGGAGTAGCCGGTGGTGGCCATCGTGCGCCGCAGGGCGCCGATGAGGTTGAGGGTGCCGTCCGCGGAGCTCGAGGGGCCGTGGAGGATCTCCGCGAGCGTGCCCACGGTCCCCACCCGCACGCGCTCCCCGCGCGGCAGCTCGGGGTGGTGCGCCTCGGGCCCCCAGTGCCAGCCCCGGCCGGGAGCGTCGGAGGCGCGGGCGAGCGCCGCGCCGAGCATGACGGCGTCCGCGCCGCAGGCCACGGCCTTGACGAGGTCGCCGGAGCGGCCCACGCCGCCGTCGGCGATGACGTGGACGTAGCGACCCCCGGACTCGTCGAGGTAGTCGCGACGGGCGGCGGCCACGTCGGCGACGGCGGAGGCCATGGGCGCGTGGATGCCGAGGGAGCGGCGGGTGGTGTGGGCGGCGCCCCCGCCGAACCCGACGAGCACGCCGGCGGCGCCGGTGCGCATGAGGTGCAGCGCGGCGGTGTAGGTGGCGGCGCCCCCGACGATGACGGGCACGTCGAGCTCGTAGATGAACCGCTTGAGGTTCAGCGGCTCGGCCCGCGAGGAGACGTGCTCCGCAGAGACCGTCGTCCCGCGGATGACGAACAGGTCCACGCCGGCCTCGACGACGGTGCGCCAGTGCTCCTGCGTGCGCTGCGGGCTGAGGCTCCCGGCGACCGTGACGCCGGAGTCGCGGATCTGCCGCAGCCGCTGGGTGATGAGCTCGGGCTTGATCGGCTCGGCGTAGATCTCCTGCATCCGCCGCGTCGCGTCCCCGTCCGCGAGCCCGACGATCTCGGAGAGCACCGGCTCCGGGTCCTCGTAGCGTGTCCACAGGCCCTCGAGGTCGAGCACCCCGATGCCGCCCAGGCGCCCCAGCTCGATCGCGGTCGCCGGGCTCATGACGGAGTCCATCGGGGCGGCCAGGACCGGCAGGTCGACGTGGTAGGCGTCGATCTGCCAGCTCACCGAGACGTCCTCGGGGTCACGGGTGCGGCGGGAGGGGACGACGGCGACGTCGTCGAAGCTGTAGGCGCGGCGGGCGCGCTTGCCGCGGCCGATCTCGATCTCGTTGGTCACCGTTGCAGGCTACCGGGACCGGCCGGGCGACGCCCCGGCGGGTCACGTCCCGGCGGGCCGGCGCCCCGTCACAGGTCCGGTACCCAGACCCGGCCGTCGGCGTCGCGGCGCATCACGACCTCGCGGCTGGCGTCCCACTCCTGCGCCCAGCCGAGCTCGGCCAGCACGTGGTCGAGGAGGTTGGCGGTCATCCCCCAGACGAGGCCGTCCGGCAGCAGGAACCCGTGCGTGCGCCGCCCGAAGATCCGGACGGTCCGGCGTCGTTCCGGGTCGGTGAGGGTCGCGACCGAGACGCGGATGGTGTGGAGCACCTCGCCTGGCTCGACGTGCGTGGCCTCCTCGGCGTGGTCGGTCCACCCCAGCACCGGGGTCACCACGTACCGGGTGACCGGGACCATGATCGCGGGCAGCTCACCCAGGACGTCCACGTGGGCCGGGTGCAGGCCGATCTCCTCGTGGGTCTCGCGCAGCGCGGCCGCGACGGCATCCTCCCCCGGCTCGAGCCGCCCGCCGGGCAGCGCGATCTCCCCGGGGTGGTGGCGCAGCTCCCGGGAGCGCTGCACGAGGAAGAGGTCGGGCTCCGTGCCGCGCCGCGGCGGGGTGAACAGCAGCAGGACCGCCGAGGGGCGGAAGTCGCGGGCCGCCTCGGCGTCGTAGGCGTTCACGCCGCGCAGGGGCGCGCCGCCCTCGGCGGCGCTCCGGGCGAGCTCCAGCAGCGAGGCGCGGCGCACGGCCCAGGGGTCCTGCTTCTCGTCCACGTCCGTCCCTTCCGCGATCCCGTCACCGGGTCCGCCGTCTGACGCATTCGACCACACGACGGGACCGATCCGCCGGGCGCGCCGGTCCGGTTCCCCGGGGATGTGGGTGGGCGCTGGCACAGTGCTGAGCAGTGAAGGAGGCCTCATGAGCAGCTGGTGCAACGGCCCGTTCCTCGGTTTCGACACCGAGACCACCGGGGTTGACGTCGTCTCGGACCGCATCGTCTCGGCGGCCCTGGTGCACCGCGACGGTGACTCGACGCGGGTGCGGACCTGGCTCCTCGACCCGGGCGTCGAGATCCCGGAGGCGGCCAGCTCCATCCACGGAATCAGCACCGAGCGCGCCCGGGCCGAGGGGACGGCGCCGTCGGTCGCGCTCGAGGAGATGGCGTCGCTCATCGTCGAGGCGCAGCTCGAGGGAGTTCCGGTGGTCGCCTACAACGCGGCGTTCGACCTGGCGATCCTCGACAACGAGCTCACCCGGTACGGCCTGCCGCGCCTGGCCGACCGGCTGGGCCGGAGCTGCCTGCCCGTGGTGGACCCGCTGGTGCTGGACCGCGGGCTCGACCCCGAGCGGGAGGGCCAGCGCAAGCTGGTCGACCTGTGCGTCCACTACGAGGTGCCCGAGCAGGGGAGCCTGCACACGGCCGAGGTGGACGTCGTCGCCACGCTGGACGTGCTGTCGCGGATCGCCGCACGGTTCCCGCGCATCGGGCAGCGCACGCTCGAGGACCTCCACGGCTGGCAGGTCGGCCGCTACCGCGAGTGGGCGGAGCAGTTCAACGCCTGGCGCCTCGGGCAGGGGCTGACCGGGCCCGGCGTGGACCCGGGCTGGCCCCAGCCGCTGGCCGCGGCGCCCGTGGTCACCGGCGCCTGACCGGCGACGGGCCGGAGGCGGCGGGCCGGAGGCGCCTGACCAGGCGGCTGGCCGGAGGCGCCTGACCAGGCGGCTGGCCGGAGGCGCCTGACCAGGCGGCGGGCCGCAGGTCCGGCCGGACCGGCGCCGTTCCGTCAGCGGCGGGCGGAGTAGTTCGGGGCCTCGGACGTCATCTGGACGTCGTGCGGGTGCGACTCCTTGAGCCCGGCCGGGGTGATGCGCACGAACTTGCCGCGCTGCTGCAGCTCGGGGATCGTGCGCGCACCCACGTAGAACATCGACTGGTGGAGCCCGCCGGTGAGCTGGTAGGCCACGGCGGACAGGGGCCCGCGGTAGGGAACCTGCCCCTCGATGCCCTCGGGGACGATCTTGTCGTCGGTGTCGACGTCGGCCTGGAAGTAGCGGTCCTTGGAGTAGGACACGCGCCCGCGGGACGCCATGGCGCCGAGCGAACCCATGCCGCGGTAGTGCTTGTACTGCTTGCCGTTGACGAAGACGAGCTCGCCCGGGGACTCCTCGCAGCCCGCGAGGAGCGAGCCGAGCATCACGGAGTCCGCGCCGGCCACCAGGGCCTTGGCGATGTCGCCGGAGTACTGCAGGCCGCCGTCGGCGATGAGCGGGACGCCGGCGGGCTTGCACGCCTGGGCGGCGAGGTGCACCGCGGTCACCTGGGGGACGCCGACGCCGGCGACCACGCGGGTGGTGCAGATCGAGCCGGGCCCCACGCCGACCTTCACGGCGTCGGCCCCGGCGTCCACGAGCGCCTGGGCGCCCTCGCGCGTGGCGACGTTCCCGCCGATGATCTGGACCCCCGCGAACGCCTTGTCCTTCTTCATCCGCGCGATCATCTCGAGCAGCAGGCGGGCCTCGCCGTTGGCGGTGTCCGCCACCAGGACGTCGGCCCCGGCCTCGGCGAGCGCCGTGGCCCGATCCCAGGCGTCGCCCCAGTAGCCGATGGCGGCGCCGACCATGAGCCGGCCCTCGGCGTCCTTGGTGGCGTGCGGGTACTGCTCCGACTTGACGAAGTCCTTGACCGTGATGAGCCCGCTGAGCCGGCCCGCGTCGTCGACGAGCGGCAGCTTCTCGATCTTGTGCTTGGCCAGCAGGGCGGCGGCGTCGTCCGAGCTGATGCCCACCGGTCCGGTGACCAGCGGCATCGGGGTCATGGACTCGCGCACCCGGCGGGTGCCGAACTCGCCGCCCGGGACGAACCGCAGGTCGCGGTTGGTGATGATGCCGAGGAGCACGTTGTCGTCGTCGACCACGGGGAGGCCGGAGACGCGGTACTGCCCGCACAGGGCGTCCAGCTCCGCGAGGGTGGCGTCCGGCCCGATGGTGACCGGGTCGGTGACCATGCCGGACTCCGAGCGCTTGACCACGGTGACCTGCTGGGCCTGGTCCTCGATCGAGAGGTTGCGGTGCAGGATCCCGAGGCCTCCCTGGCGGGCCATGGCGATGGCCATGCGCGCCTCGGTGACGGTGTCCATGGCCGCGGAGATGAGCGGGGTGCGCATCGAGATCTCGCGGGTGAGCCGGGTGGTGGTGTCCACCTCGGAGGGGATCACGTCGGTGGCACCGGGCAGGAGGAGGACGTCGTCGTAGGTGAGACCCACGAGCGAGAACGGGTCGGCGGGGGCGTTCGTCTCGGTCACGCGGTGATCCTACGTGCGTGCGGGAGCCAGGGGCAGGGGCGTCTCCCCGTCCGTGGCACGTCCCACACTCGCGCTCACCCCGCCACGTCGCGGCCGCGCCACGCCAGGGCCACGCCCGCGCCGGGTCAGCCGTGCATGACGGCGACGATCTCCTCGACCGCGGCCATCGGGGTCCGGACCCGGTGCACGTTGGGCAGCCACAGCTCGGGTGCGTCGGAGCCAAGGAGGAAGACCTCGACGTCGCCCCGCTCGGACACGCTTCGGACCAGCTCCTCGGTGCCCTCGGGGCTGCCCACGACGGCGAGCACGCGCGCGTGGCGCTCGTCGACCGCCCGCAGCACCTGCTCGGCGCCGCGCACCTGCTCCGCGCGCAGCACGCGGGCCTTGACGCCACGCTCGGCCAGTCCGCCGCCGATGACGTGGGCCCGCACCCGGCGCTCCTCCCCCGCGCACAGCAGGACCGTGCTGCCCTGCGAGTCGCCCGAGGTGTCGGCGGCGGCGACGACGCCGCGCACGGCCGCGAGCACGGCACCGACGAGGACGGACTCGGGGTCGGCCCCCGGCCGGTCCGACCGGTCGCGCTGCCCCAGCATCGACAGCGCCGGCCTCGCGAGGGTGGTCCAGGCCCGCAGGATGCCCTTCTCCCCCACCTCCTGGTCGAACATGCGCTGCACCCGGGGCAGGTCGGGCTCGACGGCGGCCGCCGCGAGGGAGAGCGGGTCCACGAGGAGGTGCTCGTGACGCTCCGGCGGCTTGGGGCCGGCGGCCGAGCCCTCGGGCGGGAGCGCGGCGGAGGGGTCGGCGGGGTCGTACGCCGCGGCCGCTCGCGCGGCGTCCGCGGGCGCGACGCCCTGCAGCGTCAGCTGGCGCATCCGCTCGAGCCGGGCGACGTCCTCCGGCGAGTAGCGCCGGTGGGCTCCCGCCTCGTGGGCCGACGGCCCGAGCCCGTACCGCCGGTCCCAGGTGCGCAGGGTGGACGCGGCAACGCCGAGACGGCTCGCCACCGCCGCCACGGTCAACGGCGCCCCGGCCCCCTGCCCGCGGGACGCACGCGCGGGGCGGGCTCCGCCGCCCGTCTCGCTCCGGACCCTCCCGGAGCCGCCGCGCTCACCGGGCTCCGCGCCGCCGTCGTGCGCGGACGGACCGGTTCTGCGCTCCATCCTCATGAATCGATCTTGGCGCGGTCGAGCAACTCCTGCCACTTCGGCACGCCGTCGGCGACGCTCACGCCGTCATGAATCAGTTGCGACAGGGTCTTGAACAAGTTGTGCATCGGTTGCTAGGTTGTTCACAGCGTTGTTCACGGCAACGGTTTCGACGAAACGCTTCATCGACGGAAGGACAGGCGACATGGCTGAGCTCTCGAGGCTTCCCGGGCCCGTGATGGACCTGTGGGAGTGGCAGTACCAGGGTGCGTGCCGCGAGGCCGACCCGAATCTCTTCTTCCACCCCGAGGGTGAGCGTGGTGGCACGCGCCGGCGTCGCGACGAGGCGGCCAAGGCGATCTGCGCCACCTGCCCGGTCATCGAGCAGTGCCGCGAGCACTCCCTGGCGGTGCGGGAGCCCTACGGCGTGTGGGGCGGCCTCAGCGAGGACGAGCGCCAGGCGATCCTCGCCCGTCCGGTGCGGCGCGCGTCCTAGCAGCTCGGCTCGGCGCAGCTCGCCTCGGCTCAGCCACGACGAAGCCCCGGTCTCGAAGGAGACCGGGGCTTCGTGCGTCAGCTAGAGGCTGATCACTTCTGGACGACCGCGAGGACGTCGCGCGCGGAGAGGATGAGGTACTCCTCGCCGGCGTACTTCACCTCGGTACCGCCGTACTTGCTGTAGATGACGACGTCGCCGACGGCGACGTCCAGCGGGACGCGGTTGCCGTTGTCGTCGACACGGCCCGGACCGATCGCCAGGACGGTGCCCTCCTGGGGCTTCTCCTTGGCGGTGTCCGGGATGACGAGACCAGAAGCCGTGGTCTGCTCGGCCTCGAGGGTCTGAACGACGATACGGTCCTCGAGCGGCTTGATGGAGACCGACACTGCGGACCTCCCCTTCGCATGAGAGTTGGACGGTTAAGGGTGCGCGTCACCTTCGCCGCCACGCCCGCCGTCGCGGGGGTCGGACGCATCGTCTCCGGTGATCGCAGCCGCGGCCCCGAGGGGTCGCGCCTCGCACAAATCTAGGCGGGAGTTAGCACTCGGTCAAGGCGAGTGCCAATGCGTGGCGCCGCGGGATCACTGGCAGGATCGAGCGGTGGACGAACGCGCGCTGACCAAGCTGCTCGCACCCGAGGGGTGGGCCCTGCTCTCCGGGCTGCCGCCGTACTCGGAAGAGACCGCGCTGCGGATCTCCACCGGCCTGCGCGAGCGGGGCACCGACCCGGACCTCGTGGCCGCCGCACTGACGCAGTCGCGCCTGCGTGCCCGCGCCGTCGGCAAGTTCGGGGACTTCGCCTCGGGCATGCTCTTCACCCCCGCGGGGCTGGAGCAGGCCACCCGGCTCAGCGTCGCCGCGCACCACGCGCGCCGCTACGCCGACGCCGGAGCCACCCTCGTCGCCGACCTCGGCTGCGGCCTGGGCGGTGACGCGATGGCCCTGTCCGCGCTCGGCGTCCCGGTCCTCGCCGTCGAGGCGGACGAGGCGACGGCGGCCTTGGCCACCGTCAACCTGCGCTTCTTCCCCACCGCCACCGTCCGGCACGGCGACGCCATGGCGCTCGACCTCGCCGCCGAGGGCGTCGACGGCGTCTTCGCCGACCCGGCGCGGCGGACGCGCGGCGGGCGGCGCATCTTCGACCCGGCCGCCTACGCGCCACCCCTGGACCAGGTGCTCGCCCTGCGCGCCCGGGTGCCCGAGCTGGGCATGAAGGTGGCGCCGGGGATCCCGTACTCCTTCCTGCCGGCCGACGCGCACGCCCAGTGGGTGAGCGTGGACGGGGACGTCGTCGAGGCCGGCCTCTGGTTCGGCGCGCTGGCGCCGGAGGGGCCCGGGCGCTCCGCCCTCGTGCTCGCCGGCGACGAGGCGCACGTCCTCGCCGAGGCCCGGGAGGTGCGGGGCACGCCGGCCGGGGCGCCGGACGCGCCCGCCCGCGCGGCCGGGGTCCGCGAGCTCGGCGACTACCTCTACGAGCCCGACGGCGCCGTCATCCGGGCCGGGCTGGTGGCCCGCCTCGCCGGGGACCTCGACGCCGGCGTGGTCAGCGAGGACATCGCCTACCTGACGGGCGACACCCTCACCGCCACGCCGTTCGCCACCGCCTTCCGCGTGCGCGACCACTTCGTCTTCAGCCTCAAGCGCCTGCGCGCCTACCTGCGCGAGCGCGACGTCGGGACCGTCGAGATCAAGAAGCGCGGCACCGCCGTCGAGCCGGAGCAGCTGCGCCGCCAGCTCTCCCTCAAGGGCGCCGGGCGCGCGACGATCGTGCTCACCCGGCTCGCGGGCCGCCAGAGCGTCGTCGTCGTCGAGCGCGTCTGAGGGCCGGGTCCGCGGCACCTCGCCGGGCCCGGCCGCCGCGCGCGGCACGCACCAGGCAACGAGGTTGCCGATCTGGTCGTCCTCCACGACCAGATCGGCAGCCTGGTCCTGACCGGCCGCGTCCTTCCGTCAGCCGGAGATCACGACCTTCAGCGCCTTGGTCTCGGCGGCCTTGGAGAAGGTGTCGTAGGCGTCGAGCACCTGGTCGAAGGTGAACCGGTGCGTCGCGAAGTTCTCCGCAGCGAGCTTGTGCTGGGCGACGAGCTTGAGCAGCATCGACGTGGTCGAGGTGCTCACCAGGCCCATCGTGATCGCGATGTCCTTGATCCACATCTCGTCGAGCGGCAGCTGCACCGGCTTGCCGTGGACCCCGACGTTGGCGATGGACCCGCCCGGGCGCACGATCTTCGTGCACGCCTCGAACGTCACCGGGATGCCCACCGCCTCGATGGCGACGTCGACCCCGAGGCCGTCGGTCATGGCCATGACCTTCTCGACCCAGTCGGCGTCGCCGCTGTTGACGCTGTCCGTGGCGCCGAAGCTCTTGGCCTGCTCCAGCCGGTTGTCGTCGAGGTCGACGGCGATGACGCGGGCCGCCCCATAGAGGCCGGCGGTCATCATGGCGGCCAGGCCCACCGGGCCCGCGCCGATGACGGCGACGACGTCGCCCGGTTCCACCCGGCCGTAGCGCACCCCGATCTCGAAGCCGGTGGGGAGGATGTCGGAGAGCATGACGGCAGCCTCGTCGCTGACGCCCTCGGGGACCTTGTAGACAGAGTTGTCGGCGAAGGGGACGCGGACGTACTCGGCCTGAGTGCCGTCGATGAGGTGGCCGAAGATCCAGCCGATCCCGGACGCGCCCTCGTCGGCGAGACAGTGGGCGTACAGGCCCTGGTGGCAGTACGAGCAGGATCCGCAGGCGCTGATGCACGAGATGATGACGCGGTCCCCCACCGCGACGGTGGAGACGGCGTCGCCGACCTCGGTGACCGTGCCGACGCCCTCGTGCCCGAGGATGCGCCCCTCGGTCACCGCGGGGACGTCGCCCTTGAGGATGTGCAGGTCGGTGCCGCAGATGGTGGTGGTGTCGACCTTCACGATGACGTCCGTGGGGTCCACGATCTTCGGGTCCGGAACCTCGTCCCAGGACTTCTTCCCGGGGCCGTGATAGACGAGTGCCCTCATGACAACCTCCTTGTCGTCGGTCCCGGCCCGCTCGGGCCGGCGGCGCAGCGCGCTGCCTCCACGGTCGCCGACGACGCGGCGACGCGCCAGGGACCTGGGTCCCCGGCGTGGCGGCTCGGCCCTCGGGCACGGCACCCGGTGACGCACCGGACGCATGACCCGGTGACGCACCGGGCCCGCGCCCCTGTGACGCAGCGGGTCACCAGGACCGGCAGACTGGTCCCGTGAACCTTGACTTCGCCCCGTCCGGGCGCTCGTCGGTCGGCATCGAGTGGGAGCTGCAGCTGCTCGACGCCGACTCCGGCGATCTGCGCCAGGCCGCCGAGACGGTGCTGGCCGGTCTCGCCGGGCCGGGCGGCGAGCCCCACCCGAACGTCCACCCCGAGCTGCTCGTCAACACCGTCGAGGTGGTCTCGGGGGTGTGCCGCACGGTCGGCGAGGCCGCCGCGGACCTCCAGCGCGCCGTCGAGGACCTGCGCGCCGTCACGGACCCGCTGCGCATCGAGCTCGCCAGCGCCGGCTCGCACCCGTTCGCGCGGCCCGCGTTCCAGCGCGTGACGAACAAGGAGCGCTACGCCACCCTCATCGACCGCACCCGCTGGTGGGGTCGGCAGATGCTGCTGTACGGGGTGCACGTGCACGTCGGCATCGAGGACCGCTCGAAGGTGCTCCCGATCATGCAGGCGCTGCTCACCCGCTTCGCGCACCTGCAGTCCCTGGCGGCCTCGTCCCCGTTCTGGGGCGGTGAGGACACCGGGTACGCCTCCAACCGCGCGATGATGTTCCAGCAGCTGCCCACGGCCGGCGTCCCCTACCAGTTCGACCGGTGGGAGGACCTCGAGAGCTACGTGGAGGACATGACTCGCACCGGCGTCATCGACACCTTCTCCGAGCTGCGCTGGGACATCCGGCCCTCGCCCCGGCTCGGCACCATCGAGGTCCGGGTCTGCGACGCCGCGACCAACCTCGAGGAACTGCGCGCCACCTCCGCCCTGACGCACTGCCTCGTCGAGCACTACTCCACGATGCTCGACGACGGCGAGGAGCTGCCCACCGCGCCGCGCTGGTACGTGGCGGAGAACAAGTGGCGCTCGGCCCGCTACGGCATGGACGCCATCCTCATCCGCGACGGCTCGGGCGAGGAGGAGCTCGTCACGGACACCGTCGCGGCGATGCTCGTCGAGCTCGAGCCCGTGGCGGAGCGGCTCGGCTGCACGGAGGACCTCGCCCTGGTCCGCCGCATCCTCGACGACGGCGCCTCCTACCAGCGCCAGCTGCGCGTCGCCGAGCGGGGCGACCTGGACGCCGTCGTCGCCTCGCTGGTCGCCGAGATGCGGGCCGGCCGCCCGCTCTGACCCGCGCTCGCACTCTCCGACGCACGCTCTCCCGCTCTGATGTTCGCCCGTCAGGGGCTTGCGACGTTCGTCCTGGCTCGCGCCGACGTCGGAGCCGTGGTGCCGTCGGAGCCGTGGCGACTCGGACGGGCGCCGGATCAGGCCGCCGCGTCCCGGCCCGCGAGCGGCAGACCGCAGGTGCGGGCCGAGCGCTGGAAGGAGTCGTCGATCAGGACCGTCCGCCGCCCGTGGGCGGCGAGGATCGAGGCCGCGACGCTGGCCCGGTAGCCGCTCGCGCAGTGCACCCACACCTCGCCCGCGGGGATGTCGTCGCGCCGGGCGAGCAGGGCGTGCAGCGGGACGTGGACGGCGCCGTCGACGTGCGCCTGGTCCCACTCCCTGTCGCGCCGGACGTCGAGCACCACCACCGGACGGTGGTGCCGGACCCGCTCGAGGTCGGCGAAGCTGGCCCGCGGCGTGGTGGCGAGCGGGCCCTCGGTCCACCACTCGGGCCGTCCGCTGGTCCCGGCGGCGGGCCGGTCGATCCCGATCCGGACCATCTCACGTTGCGCCTCGGCCACCTGCGCCTCGGAATCACCGAGCAGCGTGACCGGCGTCCCCCACGGGAGCAGCCAGCCGAGGTAGGAGGCGAACCTGACGTCGAGCGCGACGTTGTAGGTGCCGGGCACGTGCCCGGCCGCGAACACCGTCCGGTGCCGCAGGTCGACGAGCCACTCGCCCGCCTCCAGTCGGCGGCGCAGCTCGGCGGCGTCGGCCTGCGCGGGGGGACTCAGGTCCGGCTCGTCAGGACCGGCGGCGTTCAGGGAAGCCATGTGCGCGTAGTAGGCCGGGTAGGCGTCCAGGCCGGCGAGCACGTCCGCCACGTAGTCCTCCTCGTCCTGCGACAGGACCGGGTTGACCTGGCGCTCCCGGCCGATCGTGGACGCGGTGATCTCGGCGCCGGTCGCCGTGGTGGCGCAGAAGCCGCCGAACCCGTGGGTCGGCAGCAGGCGGGCGTCGTCGGGCAGGTGGTCGGCCAGCCGTCGGACGCTGCGGTACTGGTGGCGGGCAAGCTCGTGCGTGCTGGTGGCACCGAGCAGGTCCGGCCGCCCGGTGGCACCGAAGAGCAGCGACCCGCCGGAGAACACCGCCGGGGAGTCCCCCTGCAGGACGTAGGACAGATGGGTGAACGTGTGCCCCGGCGTGGCGAGGACGCGCAGGTGCAGGCCAGGGCTGACCTCCACGACGTCGCCGTCGCTGACCGGTGTGCGCTCGAAGGAGACCTCGTCGTCCGCGTTGACGAGGTACTGCGCCCCCGTCCGCCGGGCGAGCGCGTGGCCCCCGGTGACGTAGTCGTTGTGGATGTGCGTCTCGAGGACGTGGGTGATCGACACACCCGCCCGCTCCGCCACGGCGAGGATGCGGTCGATGTCGCGCTGGGCGTCCACCACGAACGCCACCCGGCCGTCATGGACGAGGTAGCTGCGGTCCCCCAGCGACGGGGTCTCGACGGGGATGATGGTGACGGTCATCGCCCGGTCCTTTCCGAGCGGGCCACGACCCCGGTGCGGGCCGCGGACCCGTGCCGTCGACGAGGCGGCTGAGGCAAGACTGCCACTGCCCCCGGCCCGGCGCACGCCTCCGCGGCGCCCCCCCCTGACGCCTGGGCCGCCGGCGCTCTCGCAGGAACTCGGTCACGCTCACTACTTGTTCTTACCGAATACCTGTCATAGCCTTCCTCCGTGGCCGCACGCACCCCAGCCCCCCGGGACCCCCAGCTCCTCAAGGGCGTCCTGCCGATGCTCGTGCTCGCGCTGCTGCGCGAGCAGGACTCCTACGGCTACGAGCTGGTCACGCGGCTGCGGGACGCCGGTCTGACCGACGTCGCGACCGGCTCGGTGTACCCGGTGCTCACCCGCCTCGAGCGTGACGGCCACCTGGCCTCCTACCTCGTGGCCTCGCAGTCCGGGCCGGCCCGCAAGTACTACACGCCCACCGACGCCGGCCTGGAGCACCTCGCGGTCCAGCGGCGCGGCTGGCAGCAGCTGGGCGACGTCGTCGCCGTCGTCATGACTCCCGGCCCACGCCGGGCCCGACCCGTTCAGGAGGCACGCCCGTGACATCCACCGACTCCCCCACCGCCACCGCCGTCCCGCGCCCGGGGCTGCGCGACCGGCTCCGCCGCGAGCGGTACCTGCTCTCGCTCGTGCTGTGGCTGGACGACGACTACCCCTCGGCGGAGCGCCGGGCCCTCGTCGCGCAGCTGCGGGGCGAGCTCGACGCCGCCGCCGCGGACACCTCGATGCGGGAGGCGGTCACCTCCCTCGGCCCGGCCCGGCGCCTCGCCGCCGAGTACAGCGGGCTCCTCGACGCCGGGCGGCCCCGCTGGGGCCTGGGCGCGGCGGCGGCCGCCGCCTGGCTGCTGCTGTGCCTGGCCGCCACGGCGGTGTTCGCCTCCGCCCTCTGGCAGGTGGCCCCTGCGGCCGGGCCCGAGGGCGTCACCGCGCGGCTGCTGTGGGCCGAGCTCACGGTGGTCAACTCACCGGGCGAGAGCTCCCTCGGATGGCGGGAGGGCTTCCCCTGGACGCTCCTCGTCACGCTGGTGGTGTTCCTGGTGGCCGCGCGCGCCTGGCGGGCCGCGCCGGCGCTGCGCCGCCGGGCCGTCGAGGCCTGAGCACCGCGCGGCCGCGGCCGCCGCGGCAGGCTTGCAGCCGGGCCAGGCCTGCAGCCGGGCCAGACCTGCAGCCGGGCCAGACCTGCAGCCGGGCCAGACCTGCGGGCGCGGCCGCAACCGGACTCAGACGCGCACGAGCTCCAGCGGCATGCCCGAGTCCGTGGGCAGGTCGAGCGGCGAGGGGGCGGCCCCCGACCGCACCAGCGCGGACCCGAGCGCGGCGATCATCGCACCGTTGTCGGTGCAGTAGCGGATCGGCGGGATCCGCACCGTGACCCCGTGCGCGGCCGCCCGTTCCGCGGCGAGCTCGCGCAGGCGGGAGTTCGCGGAGAACCCGCCGCCGATCACCAGGGTGTCGCACTCGCTGCGCTCGCACGCGAGAAGCGCCTTGGTGACCAGCACGTCGGCGACCGCCTCGGAGAAGCCCGCCGCGACGTCGGCCGCCGGGACCTCCTCGCCGCGGTCCTGGAAGGCCTCTACGTAGCGGGCGACCGCGGTCTTGAGGCCGGAGAAGGAGAAGTCGTAGGGGTGGCGCGCCTTGTCCTTGCCGGAGGTGAGGCCACGCGGGAAGCGGATCGCGTCGCGGTCGCCCTCCCGGGACAGCCGGTCGACGTGCGGGCCGCCGGGGTAGGGCAGGCCCAGCAGGCGCCCGACCTTGTCGAACGCCTCCCCCGCCGCGTCGTCGAGGGTCTGCCCGAGCTCGGTGACCCCGGTGGCGATGTCGTCCACGAGCAGCAGGGAGGTGTGGCCTCCGGAGACGACCAGAGCCACGAACCGGTCCGGGAACTTCCCGTGCACCAGCTCGTCCACGGCGGCGTGGCCGATCACGTGGTTGACGCCGTACAGGGGCTTGCCGCTCGCCAGCGCCAGCGCCTTTGCCCCCGCCACCCCGACGGTGAGCGAGCCGACCAGGCCGGGCCCCGCGGTCACGGCGATGGCGTCGAGCTGACCGAGGTCGACGTCGGCGGCGGCGAGCGCGGCGTCCAGGGTGGGCACGAAGGCCTCGAGGTGGGCGCGCGACGCGACCTCCGGGACGATGCCGCCGTAGCGGGCGTGCTCGTCCATGGAGGAGGCCGTGACGTCGGCGAGCAGCTCACGCCCGCGCACGACGGCGAAGCCGGTCTCGTCGCAGGAGGTCTCGATGCCGAGGATGAGGGGTTCGCTCACCGGACCAGGGTAGTCGTTTCCCTCAGGCGGGTCCGGCCGAGACCCTCGGGACGGCGGCGATGAGCCGCTGGGTGTAGGGCTCCCGGGGGGAGTCCAGGATGTCTCGGGTGGTCCCCTGCTCGACCACCCGGCCGTCCTTGAGGACGACGGTGCGCTCGCACAGCGCCGCGACGGCGCTGACGTCGTGGGAGACCATGACCACGGTCAGGCCCCGCTCGCGCTTGAGCCGGTCGAGCAGGGCGATGACGCCCAGGCGGGTGGTCAGGTCCAGCGCGCTGACCGGCTCGTCGGCGAGCAGGACCGACGGCCCGGTGACGAGGGCGCGGGCGATGGCGATCCGCTGGCGCTGACCGCCCGAGAACTCGTGCGGGTAGCGGCGCGCGACGTCCGCGTCGAGGTCCACGGACGCGAGGGCCGCCGTGACCGCCTCCCGGAGCGACTCCCGGCCGCGCCTCAGCCGCAGCGACACCAGCGGCTCGGCCACGATCCGGTCCACCCGCTGCCGGGGGTCGAGCGAGGAGTAGGGGTCCTGGAAGACCACCTGCACCCGCCGGCGGAAGTCGCGGCGGCGTCGCCGGTCCGAGAGGTCGAGGGGCGCGCCGTCCAGGAGGACGCGGCCCGACGTCGGCCGGGCCAGCCCCAGCAGCAGGGAGAGCGCGGTGGACTTCCCCGAGCCGGACTCCCCCACGACGCCGAGGCTGACGCCCGGCTCCACGGCGAGCGTCACGCCGTCGAGGGCGTTCGTCGTGGCCCCGCGGTAGCGGTAGTCCACGGCGTCGAGACCGAGCAGCGGGGTCATCGCCGTTCCACCGCCGTCACGTCCTGCCCCGCGGCCGGGGGCGGCCCGCCCAGCGCGGCGTCGAGCGCCCGGGCGCTGTCGACCAGGCTCCGCGTGTAGGGGTGCCGCGGGGCGGCGATCACGTCGCCCACGGCGCCCTCCTCGACCACGGTTCCCGTCCGCATCACCAGCACCCGCTCCGCCACCTCGGAGACCACCGCCATGTCGTGCGAGACGAAGACGAGCGCGGTGCGGTGCTCGCGCACCACGCGCAGGAGGAGCTCGAGGATCTCGGCCTGGACGGTGACGTCCAGGGCCGTCGTGGGCTCGTCGGCGATCAGCACGGCCGGGTCGCACGCCAGCGCCATCGCGATCGCGACGCGCTGGCGCTGGCCGCCCGACATCTCGTGCGGGAACGACCGCGCGAGCCGGTCCGGCTCCGGCAGCGCGACCTCCCGCATCAGCCCCAGCACGGCGTCCTGGAGCGCGGCCCCGCGCAGGCCACGGTGGCGCCGCAGCGGCCCGGCGATCTGCCGCCCGACGCGCATGAGCGGGTCGAGGGCGCTCAACGGCTCCTGGAAGACGAGGGACACGGCCGATCCGCGCACCCGGTTCAGGGTCGCCTCGGGCGCGCCGATCACCTCCGTGCCCGAGAGCCGCACGGAGCCCTCGGCGGCGAGCCCGGGCGCGAGGAGGCCGGCGACGGCGAGCGCGGTGAGGGACTTGCCGGAGCCGGACTCCCCGATGATGCCGAGGCGCTCCCCGGCACGGACGGAGAAGGAGACGTCGTCCACGACGCGGCGGCCGGCGCGCGTGACCACGGTGAGCCCGTCCACGGCGAGCACAGGGGCACCGGGACCGGCCGGGACACCGGGGCCGCCCGAGAAGTCGCGGGTCACCGGCTCCTCCCCCGGGTGGGGTCGAACCGGTCGCGGAGCCCGTCGGCGAGGAAGTTCGCGCCGAGCACCATGGCCACGATGACGAGGCCGGGCGCGACGGCGGCCCACGGCGCGGTCACGACGGTGCCCTGCGCCTCCTGCAGCAGCCGGCCGAGGGAGGCGTTGGGCGGGGGCACGCCCAGGCCGAGGTAGGACAGGCTGGCCTCGGCCAGCACGGCCACGCCGAACAGGACCGCGACGTTGACCACCAGGCTCGGCCAGATGTTCGGCAGCACGTGCCGGGTGACGAGCCCGAGCACCCCGGTGCCTGACGTGCGGGCGGCGGTGACGTACTGCTGGCCGAGGACCCGCCGGCTCAGGATGCGGGTGAACCGGGCCGCGATCGCGGAGGCGCCGAGGCCGATGGCCAGCAGGACGGTCCACAGGCTCGAGCCCTGCGCCGCCACGATGAGCATGGCGAGCAGCAGCGTGGGGAAGGCGATGAGGATGTCCAGGGCCGAGGCGACGGTGTCGTCGAGCCACGGCGGGGTCAGGGCGGCGAGGATGCCGACGACCACCCCGACGACGACGGCCACCGCCGTCGCGCCCAGCCCCACGGTCAGCGCGATGCGGGTACCGACCATGGTCTGGCTGAACAGGTCGCGCCCGAGCGTGTCGGTGCCCAGCCAGTGGTCGGGACCGGGGGGCTCCAGGCGTCCGCCGGAGGTGTCGGAGAGGTCGTAGGGCAGCCACACCAGGGACAGCGCCGCCACGGCGGCCACGACGGCGAGGAGCACGACCCCGACCACCAGGGTGGGCGAGGGTCGGCGACGGCGGGCGCGCGGCGCCGCGGGGACGTCGACGGGCTCGAGGCCGGGCGTCGTCGTCATGCCGCCGTCCCCGAGGTCCGGCGCCGCAGCCGCGGGTCGACGACGCGCTGGAGCAGGTCGGCCGCGAAGCCGATCACCAGCACGAGGAAGGTGGTGACGAGCAGGACGCCCTGGATGCTCGGGTAGTCGTGCTGGGCGATGGCCCGCACGAGCATGCTGCCCAGGCCCGGCAGGGAGAACACGCTCTCGACGACGACGGCACCGAGCAGGGTCGTGGCCAGCTCCACGCCGAGGATCGCGATCACGGGCACGGAGGCGTTGCGCAGGCCGTGGCGCCAGAACGCGTGCGGGAGGCTGCTCCCCAGGGAGCGGGCGGTGCGCAGGTAGTCGCTGCCGAGCACGTCCTGGGTGGCGGAGCGGACGTAGCGGGCGAGCGACGCCGTCATGACGGTCACGATGGTGGCCACCGGCAGGGTCAGGTACCGCAGCGTCTCCCCGGGCTCCGCCCACCCCTCGCGCGGGTACCCGCCGGAGGGCAGCAGGCCGAGGTCGAGCGCGAAGATCCACACCAGCACCATGCCGACCCAGAAGACGGGGACCGCGATGCCGAGCTGCGACAGCCCGGAGAGGACGACGCCGTACCACCGGTCCGCCCGGTACGCCGCGACGAATCCGACCAGGCTCGCCAGCGCGGCGGCGAGGACGAACGCGATCAGCGTCAGCGGGATCGTCACCCCGAGACGGTCGACGACGTCCGGCAGCACCTCGCGCCCGCTGACGAACGAGGTGCCCAGGTCGCCGGCCAGCACCTGCCCGAGCCAGGTGGTGAGCTGGGTGAGCACGGGCTCGTCCGCGCCCACCTGCTCCCGGGCCGCCGCGATCTGCTCGGGGGTCGCGTTGACCGAGAGCAGCGCGTTCGCCGGGTCGCCGGGCAGCAGCCGCAGCAGCGCGAAGATCACCACCATCGCGACGGCGAGCGACAGGACCAGGAACAGCGTCCGTCGTGCGACGTACCGTGCCACGGCGGTCGTTCTCCTCTCTCGTAGGTGCCCGGCCGGTCCTGCCTGCCGGCCGGGCCCCATCGCGGTCAGGGCCTGGGCGGTGGAAGTCCGGCCGGCGTCAGCCCTTGGTGATGTCGTAGACGAAGAACTGGGAGTTCAGGCCGTTGACCGGGTAGCCCGTGACGTCGCTCGAGGACACCACGATCTGCGGGTAGAGGTACAGCCAGGCGCTCGCGGCGTCCTCCGCGATCTGCCGGTTGACCTGGAGGAGCTTCTCGGTCTGCTCCTCCGGGGTCTTGGCCTGCTCGGCCTCCTGCACCCACGCGGTGACCTGAGGGTTGTCGTAGCCCCAGTAGAAGTCAGGGTCGCCGTACCAGACGACGTCGCGGTCGTTGACGTGCTCCTGGAGGGTGGCCTCGAAGTCGCGCTCCTGGAAGACCTTCGTGTACCACTCGTCGGCGGAGATCGGGTTGATCTCCACCGTCACGCCGACCTTGGCCAGCTCGCTCTGCACGAACTCGGCCACGGTGGGGTGCGGGTCGTAGGTGGGCGTGTCCAGCGTGAACGAGAACCCGTCCGGGTGCCCGGCCTCGGCGAGGAGCTTCTCCGCGAGGGCGGGGTCGTAGGGGTTGACGTCGGTGAGGTCCTCGTACCAGGGGTCGGTCGGCGGGACCATCGAGCCGATGAGGGTCCCGTAGTCGCCCCAGATCGAGCTGAGCAGCTTCTCGCGGTCGATGGCCGAGTAGACGGCCTTGCGGACCTGGACGTCGTCGAAGGGCGCGACGCGGTCGTTGAAGGCGAGGAGCTCCTTGGTGGTGGAGGTGCCCTCGGCGATCGTGTAGTCGGGGTTGTCCTCGAACTGCGCGAGGGCGTCGGGGCTCTGGACCGAGGTCAGGACGTCGACCTCGTTGGTCAGCAGGGCGTTGCCCATGGCGCTGGCGTCCGTGAAGTACTGGAACACCACCTCGGCGTTGGCCGCCGGCTCGCCCCAGTACTCGTCCCACCGGTTCAGGGTCAGGCTGGACCCGCGGGTCCAGTCGCCGACGGTGTAGGGCCCGGTCCCGTCCTCCTCCGTCTTGAGGTCCCCGGCCTCGGTGTTGACGATCCACACGTAGGAGAGGTTGTAGGGGAAGGAGATCGACGGCGTCGCGAGCGTGAACACGACCGTCCGCTCGTCCGGCGTCTCGATCGAGGCGAGCGGCTCGAACGAGGACTTCCGTGCGGACTGGGAGGACTCAGCCGTGACCCGCTCGACGCTGCTCTTCACGTCCTCGGACGTCACCGGCCTGCCCGAGTGGAACGCGACCCCCTCGCGCAGCGTGACGGTGTACGTCAGGCCGTCGGGGCTGATCGAGTAGTCCTCGGCGAGGAGGTTCTCGAGCTCGCCGTCGTCCGTCAGCCTGAAGAGGCTCTCGTAGACGTTGCCGTTCAGCGCCTCCGTCACGCCCTGGCCGCCGCCGTCGACGTTGCTGAGGTTCTGCGGCTCGTAGATGGAGCCGACCCGGATGACGGCGTCCGTCGACGCCTCGCCGGTCGAGGTGTCTCCGCTCTCGCCCGAGGAGCCGCACGCGGCCACCAGAGACATCGCGGCGAACAGGGCGGCGGCAGCCGTCAGGGAGCGGGGTCTTCTCATGGGCGGAACTTTCTCTCAGGCGGCGGACCTCCCGCCGACCCCCAAAACTAACCCGGGCGGCGGTGCCGTGCGCTGGTCGGGCCGGGCGGGTACCAGGTGCTGAGACCGGCCCGCGTCCGTGCCGGACGGTGGAGGGTGCACGTGCCGGCGGGCGCCCACGGACGGCTCAGGCCCCCGGTCCGAGGACCGGGGGCCTGAGGTGCGCCGCTGCGGGCGACGGCGGGTCGCGCCCGGCCGGACTACTTGTTGCGCACGAGCGCGCGGCCGAGGTCCGCGTTGAGGGTGCTGATGACGTCCAGCGGGATCTCCTTGGGGCACACCGCGGCGCACTCGCCGATGTTGGTGCACCCGCCGAAGCCCTCGGCGTCCTGCTGCTGCAGCATGTTGATCACGCGTGCCTCGCGCTCGGGCTGGCCCTGCGGCAGCAGACCGAGGTGGGTGACCTTGGCGGCGGTGAACAGCATCGAGGAGGCGTTCGGGCAGGCGGCCACGCACGCGCCGCAGCCGATGCAGGCGGCGGCCTCGAACGCGCGGTCCGCGTTCTCCTTGGGCACCGGGGTGGCGTGCGCGTCCGGCGCCGCGCCGGTGTTGACGGAGATGTAGCCGCCGGCCTGGATGATGCGGTCGAACGCGGAGCGGTCCACCACGAGGTCCTTGATGACCGGGAACGCGCTGGCGCGCCACGGCTCGAGCGTGATCTTGTCGCCGTCCTTGAAGGAGCGCATGTGAAGCTGGCATGTGGTGGTGCGCTCCGGCCCGTGGGCCTGGCCGTTGATCACGATGCCGCACATGCCGCAGATGCCCTCGCGGCAGTCGGAGTCGAACGCGACCGGGTCCTCGCCGCGGGCGGTGAGCTCCTCGTTGAGGACGTCGAGCATCTCCAGGAAGGACATGTCCTCCGTGACACCCACGAGCTCGTAGGCCACCAGGCGGGGCTCCTCGTGGGGGCCGGCCTGGCGCATGACGTTGAGGGTGATCTTCACTTGTAGCTCCGCTGCTTCATCTCGACGTACTCGTAGTTGAGGTCTTCCTTGTGGAGCACGGGGGCCCCGTCCGGGCCGCCGTACTCCCATGCCGCGACGTAGGCGAACTCGTCGTCGTGCCGCAGCGCCTCGCCGTCCTCGGTCTGGGACTCGGCGCGGAAGTGGCCGCCGCAGGACTCGCGGCGGTGCAGGGCGTCGATGCACATGAGCTCGCCCAGCTCGAGGAAGTCGGCCACCCGGCCGGCGCGCTCGAGGGCCTGGTTGAGCTCCTCGTTGGTGCCGAGGACCTTGACGTCGCGCCAGAACTCCTCGCGCAGCGCGCGGATGAGGTCGACCGCCTTCCTCAGGCCCTCCTCCGTCCGCTCCATGCCGCAGTACTCCCACATGATGTGGCCGAGCTCCTTGTGGAAGGAGTCGACCGAGCGGGTGCCGTTGGTGCTCAGCAGGTGCTGGATGCGCGACCGCACGGCCTGCTGGGCCTCGACCACCGCCGGGTGGGACTCGGGGATCTTCTCGAACGGGGCGTCCGCGAGGTAGTCGTTGATCGTGTTGGGCAGCACGAAGTACCCGTCCGAGAGGCCCTGCATGAGCGCCGAGGCGCCCAGGCGGTTCGCTCCGTGGTCGGAGAAGTTCGCCTCGCCGGTGACGAACAGGCCGGGGATCGTGGACTGGAGGTCGTAGTCGACCCACAGCCCGCCCATCGTGTAGTGCACGGCGGGGTAGATGCGCATCGGGACCTGGTAGGGGTCCTCGCCGGTGATGCGCTGGTACATGTCGAAGAGGTTGCCGTACTTCGCCTCGACGGCGGCCCGGCCCATGCGCTCGATGGCCTCCTTGAAGTCGAGGTAGACGCCGCGGCGCACGCCGTCGACCGCCGGGCCCACGCCCTTGCCGTCGTCGCACTGGTACTTCGCCGCGCGGGAGGCGATGTCGCGCGGGACGAGGTTGCCGAACGCCGGGTAGATGCGCTCGAGGTAGTAGTCGCGCTCGTCCTCGGGGATCTCCCGCGGGTCGCGGGTGTCGCCGGCCTTCTTGGGCACCCAGATGCGGCCGTCGTTGCGCAGCGACTCACTCATCAGGGTGAGCTTGGACTGGTACTCGCCGGCCACCGGGATGCAGGTCGGGTGGATCTGCGTGTAGCAGGGGTTGCCGAAGTAGGCGCCCTTGCGGTGCGCGCGCCACGTGGCCGTGACGTTGGAGCCCATCGCGTTGGTGGAGAGGTAGTAGACGTTGCCGTACCCGCCGGTCGCGAGGACGACGACGTCGGCCAGGTGCGTCTCGATCTCGCCGGTCACCATGTCGCGGGCGACGATTCCACGCGCGCGGCCGTCGACGACGATCAGCTCGAGCATCTCGTGACGGGCGTAGGTCTTCACCGTCCCGGCGGCCACCTGACGCTCGAGCGCCTGGTAGGCCCCGATGAGCAGCTGCTGCCCGGTCTGGCCGCGGGCGTAGAACGTGCGGGAGACCTGCACGCCGCCGAAGGAGCGGTTGTCGAGCAGTCCGCCGTACTCGCGGGCGAAAGGCACGCCCTGGGCCACGGCCTGGTCGATGATGCTCGCGCTGACCTCCGCCAGGCGGTAGACGTTGGACTCGCGGGAGCGGAAGTCGCCGCCCTTGACCGTGTCGTAGAAGAGCCGGTAGACGGAGTCGTTGTCGTTCTTGTAGTTCTTCGCGGCGTTGATGCCGCCCTGCGCGGCGATCGAGTGCGCGCGGCGCGGGGAGTCCTGGTAGAAGAACGTGCTGACGTTGTAGCCCGCCTCGCCCAGGGTCGCCGCGGCGGACGAGCCCGCCAGGCCGGTGCCCACGATGATGATGCTCATCTTGCGGCGGTTGGCGGGGTTGACCAGGCGCGCGGAGAACTTGCGCTGCTCCCAGCGGTTCTGCAGCGGTCCGGCGGGCGCCTTCGTGTCCGCGACCGCGTCGCCCTCGCGGTAGAGACCCGCGACGAGGTTCTCGGTGGTCTCGATGGTGGAAGTCATCAGTTCAGGTCCCTCAGTTCACGAAGCCGAGCAGGATGGCGGTGGGCGGGAGCATGAAGCCCACCAGCAGCGCCGCCGCGACGAGGTAGGCGACGACGTTGATGGCGCGCTGCCGCGTCCGGTCCGAGGCGCCGAGCGTCTGCAGGGAGCTCCACACCCCGTGGCGCACGTGCATCGTGAGCATCACGATCGCGACGAGGTAGACCAGGTACAGCCACCAGTGCGAGAACGCAGCCACGAGCCGCTCGTACGGGCTGTCGAACGTGCCGCCGACGTTGATGGTCAGCGTCGTGAACTGCAGCAGGTGGAAGATGATGAAGGCCAGCAGGATCAGGCCGCCCCAGCGCACGGTCCGCGCCGAGTAGGTCTGCGCCGTCCGCTTGCTCACCACGTAACGGCGGGGCCGGGCGGTGCGGGCCCGGCGCCACAGCGCGACGGCCGCCCCGACGTGCACCACGACGGCAACCAGCAGCACCACGCGCTGGATCCACAGGAAACCCTCGTGGGGGAGATAGGGGTACAGCAGCGTGCGAAGGCTGTGCGCGTAGCTGTCGAACGCCTCCTGGCCGGAGAACGCCTTGAGGTTGCCGTACATGTGGGCGAGGACGAAGAGGACGAAGAGCAGGCCCGAGATCGCCATGGCCCACTTGAGGGCGACAGTGGTGTATCTCGCTCGGCGCGGCGTCGTCGGCACTGTGGACGTGACCATGGTCCTGATGGTACCGAGTGCTGGGTCACACTCCGGTCACGCGGCGGCAAAACAAGACGGCGCCCGTTCGCCTGGCGGTCACCCGATCAGCGAAATGACGCTGCGTCTGCAACCGCTCCGTGAGCGACGTCACAGTCTTGACCGGGAACCGTTCGGCCAGCGAACGGGTTCCGGGGGGCCGGACGCAGGCGCCTCGGCGCCGGGTCGGGGCCTGCCGCCCGGCCGGGCACCGGCGCCCCCGGCTGCGCCGGCGGACTGGGCCGCGCCGGCGGACTGGGCCGCGCCGGCGGACCGGGCTGCGCCGGCGGTCAGGGCCGCGCGCCGGTCGCGGCGGGCCGCGCCGGGTCGGCCGCCCACTGCGACCACGACCCGGGGTAGAGGGTGGCGTCGACGCCGATGCTGGCCAGGGCGGCGACCTCGTGGGCGGCTGTGACGCCGGAGCCGCAGTAGACCCCCACCGCGGTGCCCGGCTCGACGCCAAGACCGGCGAACCGCCGGCACAGCTCGGCAGGCGGGAGGAAGGTGCCGTCGTCGGCGAGGTTCTCGGTGGTCGGGGCGCTGCGGGCGCCGGGCACGTGGCCGGCCCGCGGATCCACCGGCTCGTGCTCGCCGCGGTACCGCTCCCCCGCCCGCGCGTCGAGGAGGACGCCCGGCCAGGCGGCCGCGCCGTCGGCGTCGGTGGTCGGCATGGCGGCGTCCGCGCCGGCGGCGAGCGGGAGAACCACGTCTCCGGGCTCGGGCACGACGTCGCCGCTCTCGAGCGGCAGCCCGGTCCGGCGCCAGGCGGCGAGGGCGCCGTCGAGGATGCGGACGTCGCTCAGCCCGGCCCAGCGCAGGAGCCACCACGCGCGGGCCGCCGAGGTGCCGCCGGCGTCGTCGTAGACAACCACCCGCCCGCCGCGGCGCAGGCCCCAGCGGCGGGCCGAGGCCTGCAGGTCGGCAGGGTCGGGCAGCGGGTGGCGGCCGGCCGCCGGACTGGGGGGCGCGGCCAGCTCGGTCTCGAGGTCGACGAGCACGGCGCCGGGGACGTGGCCGGACCGGTAGGCCGGCCGCCCGTCCGGCTCCGCCAGCGACCAGCGCACGTCCAGGACCGCCGGCGGCTCCGGCGCGGCCAGCTCCCGGGCGAGCTCCTCGGCACCGACGAGCACCTGCTCACGCATCCCCTGCCTCCTCCTGCCCGGTGCGGACCTGCTCGCGGCCGCGCACGGCGGCGCCACCGGCCTCGGCCCCCACGGGGCCGGGCGACGGCGTGAGCCGGGCCCGCATGACGACGGCATCCTCCCCCTCGGCCTGGTAGTAGTTGCGCCGTCGGCCGATCGGCTCGAACCCGGCGCGCGCGTACAGCCGCTGCGCCCCGGCGTCGCCCGCGCGGACCTCGAGCAGCACGGTGCGGGCGCCGTGGGCGCGGGCGTCCGCCAGCAGCGCGTCGACGAGCAGCCGGCCGATGCCGCGGCGGCGGTGCTCGGCGTCGACGCCGACCGTCATCACCTGCGCCTCGGTGCCGGCGACGAGCCCCGCGTACCCCACCACCAGCTCGCCGCCCGGGCCGTCGACGACGGCGGCCAGGTACGTGCGCCCCGGGGCCCGCGTGAGCTCCTCGAGGTAGGCGCCGCGGCTCCACGCGCCCGCCCCGAAGAGCTGGACCTCGAGCTCCATGACGCGGTCGAGGTCGCTCTCCCGCAGCGGGCGCAGCCGGACGTCCATGGCCCTCAGGACGCCCGCTTCGGCGCCGCCGCCGTGTGCACGTCGGGCCGGCGCAGGTACCGCGGCTCGGTACCCAGCTCCACCTCGGCCCCGGCGGCGCGCCGGGCGAGGCGGGCGGCGACGATCCGGGCCAGGACGGCAGGGTCGACCGCCACCGGCAGGTCGGCGGTGGCGGGGAGCTGGTCGGGGTACAGGACGGTGCCCGCGCCCGCGACGGCGAGCCCCGCCTCGATCCCGGCCCGGTGCGTCTCGGCGACGACGGCCGGTGCGGCGACCTCGGGCCCGGCCAGGCGGGCGACGTCGTCCGGGCCGTCCGCCCGGTAGCGGCCCCAGTAGACCTCCTTGCGGCGCGCGTCGGTGACCACGAGGACCTCGCGGGACCCGTCCGCGGCGTCCGGTCCGCCGAGGGCGTCGAGGGCCTGGCGGGCGAGGGCGTCCAGGGAGCACACGCCGTGCACGTCGATGCCGCGGCCGCGGGCGAAGACGTGGGCCGTGACGAGGCCGGCACGCAGGCCGGTGAAGGGGGCGGGGCCCGTCCCGACGGCGACCGCGTCCGGCGCCGGGGCGTGGGCCAGGACCGCCTCGAGGAGCGGGGCGAGCGTCTCGGCGTGGCGGCGGGGGTCCGCGCCCTCCGCGCGGTCGAGCACGGTGGCGCCGCCGGGGCCGGTCTCGACGAGGGCGACGGCGCTGCCGGCGGAGGTGTCCAGGCTCAGGATGTGCACCGGACCAGGGTAGTGCGCGCCGCGGTCCGGCTCAGCGGCGGGCGCCGCGGTCCCGCGGACGGGTCCGCGGGCGGGTGGCCCGGGGCTCGCGGATCTCGGCGCCGTCGCCCTCGCGGCGCAGCCACACCACGACGCCCGCCCAGCCCAGGAGCAGCAGCAGGGCGGCCGCGACCCAGGCCGCCGGGGCCCACGAGTGGGCGTCCGGCACGGCGGAGCCCGGCTGGTTGGGGTCGGCCACCGCGTAGCGCTCCTGCACGAAGGGGCGGTAGACGTCGAGCGCGACGGCGCCCGCGAGCGACGCGCGCGCGGCGTCGTCGAGCGGGAGCACCTTCCCGCCGTCGACGGTGAACCAGGCGTCGAGGGGCACGTCGTGGACCACCGGCTGGGCGGGTCCCAGCGCGAGCAGGGCCTCGGCGAGGTCCGGGGCCGCGCGGAGCTGCTCGGGACCGACCACGCCGTTGGGGTCCAGCCCGGCGACCAGCACGCCGACCCCCTCCTGGCCCAGGCTCAGCGGCGCCACCCAGCGCGAGGTCGCCTCCAGCGGCGGGTCGGCCTCACCGCCGGAGCGGAACCCGGCGGACCAGGTGCTGACCGTGCGGACGAGGCCGATCGCGACACCGGCCCGCTGCTCGGCGGAGAGATCGAGCTCGGCGCCGCCCTGGGTGCTGACCACGCCGGCGGCCTCGGTGCGGAACCACTGCGCCACCTTCTCCGGCACCCCCTCGGCCACCGGCGGGGCCTGGGTGACCGGCCCCGCCTCGGCGGTGGCGGACGCGGGACCGGCGGGGCCGAGCAGCGTGAGGAGCGCGAGCAGCGTCAGCAGCCCGGCCCGCAGGTGCCGGGACGGACGAGATCCCCCTCCCCCGGTCACGGCTGACGGGCGTCCAGGACCGTGGCGAGATCCACGCCGGCCCAGCGCTCTCCCACGCCCCGGACCTCGACCTCGCGCGCGGCGGGTGCGGCGAGGTCCTCCAGGTCGGCGGCGCCGTGGGGGTCGGCTGCGCCGTCGGAGCCCGCACCGTGGTCGGCGGTCGCACCACCGTCGGAGCCCGCACCGTGCGGGCGGCGCAGGTCGATCTCGAGGCGGTCGGCGGACAGCGACTCCACCTTGCCGGCGCCCCACTCCACGACGGTGACGGAGTCCTCCAGCGAGGTGTCCAGGTCCAGGGCGTCGACCTCGTCGAGGGATCCCAGACGGTAGGCGTCGACGTGGACGAGGTCGGGCCCGTCGCCGAGGGCGGGGTGCACCCGCGCGATGATGAAGGTCGGCGAGGCCACCTGGCCGCGGACCCCGAGGCCGGCGCCGATGCCCTGGGTCAGGGTGGTCTTCCCGGCACCCAGGTCGCCGGAGAGCAGCACCAGGTCCCCGGCGCGCAGCACGGCGGCCAGGCGACGTCCGAGGTCACGGGTGGCGTCGGCGTCGGGAAGAGTCAGCGTCAGGGTCACGGGCGGGCCTCCGGGTCGACGTGAACGCGCGGCACGCGGGCTCCGAGCCGCGTGACGATCTCGTAGTTGATGGTGCCGCAGGCCTCGGCCCAGTCGTCGGCGGAGGGCTCGGCGGCGCCGTCGCCGAACAGCACGGCGACGTCCCCCTCCCGCACGCCCGCGCCCCGGGGGCCGAGGTCGACGACCACCTGGTCCATGCACACCCGCCCGGCCACGTGCAGCCGCCGCCCCGCCACGGTGACGGGGCCACGGTCCGACGCCGCCCGCGGCACGCCGTCGCCGTACCCGAGGGGGACGACGGCGATGTAGGTGTCCGTGGTGGTGCGCGCGGTGTGGCCGTAGGACAGCGGGGTGCCCGCCGGGGCGGGCTTGACCACGGTGAGGCGGGCCTCCAGCCGCATCGCCGGCCGCAGCCCGAGCTGGGCGGACCCGGCGATGCCGGGGGCCGGGGTGAGGCCGTAGACCGCGATCCCGGGGCGGACGAGGTCGAAGTGCGTGGAGGGGTGGAACAGGGTGCCCGAGGAGGCGGCGAGGTGGCGGACCTCGGGGCGGACGCCCGCCCGCTCCGCCTGCTCGAGGGCCGCGGCGAAGACCGCGGTCTGCTGCGCGGTGACGGGGCTGTCCGGCTCGTCCGCGCACGCGAGGTGGGACCAGATGCCGACCACGTCGACGGTGCCCTCGGCGCGGGCGCGCGAGGCGGCGTCGAGCAGGTCGCCGAAGGCCTCGGGGCGGGCGCCGCCGCGGCCCATGCCGGTGTCGACCTTGAGGTGGACCCGGGCGGTGCGGCCGGTGGCGCGGGCGGCCGCCGCGATCTCCTCGACGGCCCACGGCGCCGAGGCGGACAGGTCGAGGTCGGCCTCGAGCGCGCGCCCGAGGGGCGCGCCGGGCGCGAACAGCCAGGTGAGGATGCGGGGGCGGACGGCCGCCGCGGTCCCGTCGGCGGCGGTCCCGGCCAGGGCAGCGGCCGAGGTCCCGGTGCTCGCCGCGTCCAGGCCGGCTCGCAGCTCCAGGGCCTCGGCGAGCTGGGCGACGCCGAGCCAGGAGGCCCCGCCCGCGAGCGCCGCGCGGGCGACGGGCAGCAGGCCGTGGCCGTACGCGTCGGCCTTGACCACCGCCATCACCTGCGCGCCGGGGGCGGCCGCGGCGAGGACGCCGAGGTTGTGCCGGATCGCGGAGAGGTCGACGACGGCGCGGGCGGGGTGCGTGACGGTGTCCGCCGCGGACGGGGCCGTCGTCGAGGGAACGGGAAGACTCACGCGCCCCAGTGTCCCACCGTGTCAGGCGAGCACCGTGCGCAGCGCCGCCGGGAGGGCGGCGGCGACGTCCCCGGCGGCGATCGGGACCCCGGTGAGCGCCGGTCCGCCCGCCGGCACCGGCCCGGTCCACCCCGGGGCGCCGCTCCGCCCGCGGACGCCCGTCCAGGACGGGACGCCGGCGCGCGCCTCGGGCGGCAGGCCGGCGGCGAGGCGGGCGGCGCGCCCGTCCACGAGCGCCGCGACGGCCGCGATCGAGGCGGGGAGGCCGCCGCCGTCCGCCGTGCCGGCGGCCAGGAGGTCTCCGTAGGCCGCGAGCAGCGCCCCGAGGACGCCGGCGAGCACGTCCCCCGCCCCGGCGGTGGCCAGCCACGGCGTGGCGTCGTGCTGGGCGTAGAGCGGCCCGTCCGGCGCGGCCACCACGGTGGTCGGGCCCTTCAGCAGCACGGTGGCGCCGGTGATCTCCGCGGCCAGCCGCGCGTGCCGGGCGGGGGCTGCGGTGACCTCCTCGCGCCCCGTCTCCTCCCCGCGAGCCGTGAGCAGGGCGGCGAGCTCGCCCGCGTGCGGGGTCAGCACGGCCGTCGCCGGCAGGTCCGGGAGGTGGTCGTCCTCGTGCAGCAGCGTCAGGGCGCCGGCGTCGAGGACCACCGGTTGACGGGCGTCGAGCGCGGCCCGGAGGTGCTCGTACAGCTCGTGCGTCCGGGCGGCGTCCTCGGGGCCGACGCCGGAGCCGAGGACCCACGCCTGCACGCGCCCCGGGACGGTGACGACCTCGGGGTGGCGGGTGCGCACGAGGGCGGCGGGCACCTCGGGGCCGAGGTAGCGCACCATGCCCAGCCCGGTGCGCAGCGCCCCGGCGGCGGCGAGGGCAGCGGCGCCGGGGTACGCCTGGGACCCGGCGGCGAGGCCGAGGACCCCGCGGGTGTACTTGTGGTCGTCCGGGCCGGGGACCGGCCACAGGTCCGCCACGTCCGCGGCGGTGAGGGAGCAGGCCGCCGGCGGCTCGGCCGCCAGCGCGTCGAGGCCGAGCTCGACCACCTCGACCCTGCCCGCCAGGCCGGACGCCGGCGGCAGCAGCAGCCCCGGCTTGGCGGTGCCCATGGTGACCGTGACGTCGGCGGGCAGCACCGGGCCCTCCACGGTGCCGTCGTCGACGCCGATGCCGCTCGGGACGTCCACGGCCACCACGACCGGCTCCTGGGGCCAGCCGGCCCTCTCCTGGGCGAGGGCGGCGACGACGGCGGCGGCCGGGTCGCGCAGCGGCCCGCGGGCGCCGATGCCGGTCACCGCGTCCACCCACACCCCGCACCGGCGCGCCAGGGCGAGGACGGCGGCGGCCGGGTCGGCGTCGTCGAGGACGCGGTGGACGACCACCCCGGCGGCGCGGGCCGCGGCGAGGCCCTGCGGGTGGACGTCGCCGGAGACCAGGGCGGCGTGCACCTGGCACCCCCGCCGGACGAGGTGGGTGCCGGCGAACAGCGCGTCGCCCCCGTTGTTGCCGCCGCCGACGACCAGCAGCACCACGGAGCCCGCGACGCGGCCCCGCGCGCGCAGCTCGGCCACCACGTGGGTGGCGAGGGCGAAGGCGGCGGAGGCCATGAGGGGCTCCCCCGCCGCGAGCAGCGGCTCCTCCGCGGCGCGCACGGCCGCGGCGTGGTGGGCTCGGATCATGCCCCCATCGTGCCGCGCGGGGACGGCGGCGTCTCGCGAGCCGGGCCGGGGTGTCAGCGGGCCGCGGGCACGCGCCGGCCCCGCGCCGGCCCGCGGCGGGTGCGGCGTGGGGCGGCGCGTGCGCCGCGCCCGCTCAGGACTCCGCGACCACCATCGCCGAGGCGATGCCGGCGTCGTGCGAGATCGAGAGGTGCCACCGGGTGATGCCGAGCTCCGCGGCGCGCGCCGCCACGGTCCCGCGCAGCTCCACCATGGGCGCCCCGCCCGGCACCCGGTGCACGGTGCAGTCGTGCCAGCGCATCCCGGCGGGGGCGCCGAGCGCCTTGGCGATCGCCTCCTTCGCCGCGAACCGGGCGGCGAGCGAGGCGTCCGGCAGCTCCCGCTCCTCCGGGGTGAAGATCTTCTCCCGCAGGCGCGGGACCCGGTCGAGCTCGGCGATGAACCGGGCCACGTCGCACACGTCGATGCCGACGGAGACGATCATGCCCGGCCCGCGAGGCCGGCCGTGCGCCCGGGCCCCGCCTGCGCCGTCGTCACTCCACCGTCACCGACTTGGCGAGGTTGCGCGGCTGGTCGACGTCGAGGCCCTTGGCCGCGGCCAGCGCGCACGCGAAGATCTGCAGCGGCACGACCGTGACCAGCGGCATCATCAGCGTCGGCGTCCGCGGCACCCGGAAGACGACGTCCGCGAACTCGGTGACCGCCTCGTCGCCCTCCTCCGCGATGACCAGGGTGCGGGCGCCACGGGCGCGCACCTCCTGGATGTTGGAGACCACCTTGGCGTGCAGGGTGGGGCGGCGCGGCGTCGGGACGACGACGAACACGGGCTGGCCCTCGTCGATCAGGGCGATGGGCCCGTGCTTGAGCTCGCCGGCGGCGAAGCCCTCGGCGTGGATGTAGGCGAGCTCCTTGAGCTTCAGCGCGCCCTCGAGGGCCACCGGGTAGCCCACGTGGCGGCCGAGGAACAGCACGGAGGTGGCGTCCTTCATGGAGCGCGCGACCTCCTTGACCTGCTCCTCGCCGTCGATGACCTGCTGGATCTTGGCGGGGAGCTTGCCGAGCTCCTCGAGGTAGCCGGCGACCTCGTCGACGTACTTGTTGCCGCGCAGCTGGGAGAGGTAGAGGCCCAGGAGGTAGCAGGCGGTGATCTGGGCGAGGAACGCCTTGGTGGAGGCGACCGCCACCTCGGGCCCGGCGTGCGTGTACAGCACGGCGTCGGACTCGCGGGCGATGGTCGAGCCGTGCGTGTTGACCACGGCGAGGACCTTCGCGCCCTGCTCGCGGGCGTGCCGGACCGCCATGATCGTGTCCATCGTCTCGCCCGACTGGGAGATGGCGACGACGAGGGTCTTCTCGTTCACCACCGGGTCGCGGTAGCGGAACTCGTGGGCGAGCTCGACCTCCACGGGGATGCGGCACCAGTGCTCGATGGCGTACTTCGCCACGTGCCCGGCGTAGGCGGCGGTGCCGCAGGCGATGACGATGATCTTGTCGACGCTGCGGAGCACCGACTCGTCGATGCGCAGCTCGTCCAGGACGAGGTTGCCCTGGCCGTCGGTGCGGCCCAGCAGGGTGTCGGCCACGGCCTTGGGCTGGTCGTGGATCTCCTTCTCCATGAAGGTGGCGAAGCCGCCCTTGACGGCGGCCGCGGCGTCCCAGTCCACGGTGAAGCGGCGGGGGTGGACCTCGGTGCCCTGGGCGTCGACCACGCGGACGCCGTCGGCGGAGAGCGTCACGACCTGGTCCTGGTCGACCTCCATGGCCTCCTTGGTGGAGGAGATGAAGGCGGCGACGTCGGAGCCGAGGAAGTTCTCCCCCTCGCCCAGGCCGACGACGAGGGGAGAGTTGCGGCGGGCGCCCACGACGGTCCCGGGCTCGTCGGCGTGGACCGCGAGCAGGGTGAACGCGCCCTCGAGGCGGGCGGTGACGGCGAGCATCGCGGCGGTGAGGTCGCCGGTGCCGTTCAGGGTCTTGGCCAGGAGATGGGCGACGACCTCGGTGTCGGTCTCGGAGGTGAAGGTGACGCCGTCCGCGAGGAGCTCGTTCTTGAGGGCGACGAAGTTCTCGATGATGCCGTTGTGGATGACGGCCAGGCGCCCGTCCTCGCTCACGTGCGGGTGGGCGTTGACGTCCGTGGGCGCGCCGTGGGTGGCCCAGCGGGTGTGCCCGATCGCCGCGGTCGCGCCGGGGAGCGGGTTCTCCTCCAGCGCCCCGCGGAGGTTGGCGAGCTTGCCGGCCCGCTTGGCGGTGGCGAGGCCGTCGGGCGTCACCAGGGCGACGCCCGCGGAGTCGTAGCCGCGGTACTCCAGGCGGGCCAGACCCTCCATGGCCACGTCGAGCGGACGGTTGCTCGGGGTTGCGGGGCCTACGTACCCGACGATTCCACACATGCCTGCAGGATAACTTCCGGGGCGGGTGCTCCCGTGCGCGTGTGAGCAGAGTTACCGGGACCGGCGGTCGCCAGGCCTTGCCAGCCGGCGTGTGCGCACGGGAAGGCTGAGGTGCGAGAGACTGTCCGCCGTGTCCTTCCCGCGTACGACGACGTCCGCCGCCAACCCGTTCGTCGAGTTCGACCGGGCCTCCTGGTCCCGGCTCGCCGCCTCGACGCCGCTGCCGCTGACGACGGCGGACGTGCTCAACCTCCGCGGCCTCGGTGACCCGATCGATCTTCCCGAGGTCGACGTCGTCTACCGCCCCCTCTCGGGGCTGCTCCAGCTCTACGCCGCCGCGACGGGCGCGCTGCACCGCGCGACCTCGACGTTCCTGGGCGAGCGGGCGACGCGCACCCCGTACGTGATCGGCGTGGCCGGCTCGGTGGCCGTCGGGAAGTCCTCCACGGCGCGCCTGCTGCGCGAGCTCCTGCGCCGGTGGCCGCAGACCCCGCGGGTCGACCTCATCACGACGGACGGATTCCTCTACCCCAACGCCGAGCTCCGGCGCCGCGGCCTGCTCGAGCGCAAGGGCTTCCCCGAGTCCTACGACCGCCGGGCGCTGCTGCGGTTCGTGGCGGAGGTGAAGGGCGGCGCCGAGGAGGTCAGCGCGCCGCTGTACGACCACGTGACCTACGACATCCTCCCCGACCGCCGTCAGGTGGTGCGCCACCCGGACGTCCTGATCGTCGAGGGGCTCAACGTCCTGGCACCAGCCCGGGCCCGGGCGGACGGGACGGCGTCGATGACGGTGAGCGACTTCTTCGACTTCTCGATCTTCGTCGACGCCCGCACCCGCGACATCAAGACGTGGTACATCGAGCGGTTCCTCAAGCTGCGGCGCACCGCCTTCGCGGACCCGGCCTCCTACTTCCGCCGCTACGCCGACCTCGACGACGCCCAGGCCGTCGCGCAGGCGGAGGCGATCTGGGAGTCCATCAACGCCCCGAACCTCGCCCAGAACATCCTGCCGACGCGCGGGCGCGCGACGCTCGTGCTGACGAAGGCGGAGGACCACCGCATGCACCGCATGCGGCTGCGCAAGCTCTGAGCCCGCCTCCGCGTCGGACCCTGCCTCCGCGCCCCACCTGTGACGGCTCCCCCGCCGAGCAAGAAGTCCTGTGCCGAGCAAGAACACCTGAACCTGCTTGCTCGGCATCAGACCTCTTGTTCGACTGCCACCGTGCATCGTTCGGGTCGTGGCGGCCGACCAGTTCCAGCCCCGAACCGCAGCCGCCCCCACAGACTGGTCTCGACGGACCGCCACATCCACAGCAGGATCTCCACGGACCGCCACATCCACAGCAGGATCTCGACGGACCGTCACATCCACAACAGGCGCGCGCACACCGGAGCAGGTCCTCCTGACGCGAGCACATTGAGCGATGTGCCCCCACCGATCCCCGGTCCACGTGACGTGCCTGCCCTCGTGATGTCCCGCGACATCGGCAGCAGCGCCGCACGGACCGGCACCCGGAGCGGAGAACTGATTCGCGTACGCCCCGGGGCGTACATCGAGGGGCCGCTCCCGGCTGCCGCCTGGGCGGCGCGCGAGACTGTTGCACTGGCTCACGCCGCGGCGGTGGTGCGACAGCTCTCCACCCCCGTGGTGCTCAGCCATGAGTCGGCCGCGCTGCTTCACGGCTGCTGGGTTCCCGGGCTCGACGGCACCACGCACGTCCTGCAGCGCTCGATGCCCAGCCAGCCCGGCGCCGACGCAATCAGCCGACACCACTCGCGCAGGCTCCCGCCCGAGGACATCACGGAGGTACACGGCCTACCGGTCACCAGTCTCGAACGTACCGTCACGGACTGCGCTCTCACTCTGACGCCCCGACGGGCTCTGGCCATCGCCGACAGCGGGCTGCGCGTCCTGGCACGTCCGGACCGCTTCGAACGCGCCGCCTCGGCGGCCCGGCTCGAAGCGGCCCGCGCCAGGCTCAAGGCCCGCCTCGAGAACCTGAGGGGCGCTCGAGGGGTCGTGGGCGCACGGGCGGTCGTCGAGCACGCTGACGGCTTCTCCGAGTCACCGGGTGAGACGGACCTGCGGTGGATCGCCGTCTCACGAGGTCTGCCGAGGCCCACTGCCCAGCTACGCATCGACACCGAGGAGGAAAGCTTCTACGTCGATCTCGGCTGGATCCTCGACGCTGAGGCTGGCAGCGGGGCGGTGAGCCGGCTCGTCGCCGCCGAGTTCGACGGAGCGGGCAAGTACGCCGCCAGCTCGCCCTGGCCGGACGCGGGGCCCGACGGCCGTACGTCGCTGTACGCCGAGAAGATACGCGAGGACGCCATCCGCGGCACCGGCGTGACGTTCCACAGGTTCGTCAACCATCACCTACGGAACGCCGACGCGGCCTTCAGCCGGCTTTGCCAGGGTTTTCCGCCGAGCGTCCTCGCCAGCCTCGCTCCGGTGCAGGGGCTGATCCGTCGTCCGTCGCGGCGCCAAGGCCACTAGTCTCCAGCGTCGAGCAAGAGCCCCGGTGCCGAGCAAGAACGTCCGAACCCAGTTGTTGGGCACGGGACCGCTTGCTCGCCGGGGAGACGCGCGCGGGCACGTACCGATGCGTTTGTCGGGTCAGGCGGAGATGGAGTCTCAAGTCCCGGGTGACTGGCCGGGGCCCGCTGCGCGCACCTCTCACGCCCCGGGACGTGGGACGCCGTCGCCGGTCGTCGAGGTGCCGGCCGAGGACAGATGACTGCCGGAGCCAGCACGCTCCGCCGGTGCAGGCTCCACCGCGCCACCGTCTTCCGTCGCGGCGGCCGAACCCGACTCCCCGGAGGCCGTCGCCCTCCGCTCGCCGTCCTCGGCACGCGTCGGCGCGTCACCCGCGGCGTCCGTGGCCCCGGGTTCGGCGGCAGCCGCCGCCGTGGCCTCCACGCCGTCGTCGTCCTCGACGTGCATGCGGACCGCGGGCGGCGGGACGTCGGGGAACCAGCGCCGCTGGACGACCCCGAGGAGCTTGTCGACGGCGAACCCGGCGGCCACGCCGCCGGCCACGCCCACGGCGACGGCGATCAGCGGGTGGTCGTGGAGGAAGACCCCGGCGCCCAGGCCCATGAGGGTGGAGTACCCGCCCCACACCACCGCCGCGAGGGCGGCGATGCCGATGAACCGCTTGCGCGGGTAGCCCACCGCGCCCGCCGTCATGTTGACGGCCACCCGGCCGATGGGGATGAACCGCGCGGAGAGGATGTAGACCGCACCCCGGCGCGCCAGCGCCCGCTTCGCCCAGGCGAGGGTCGCCTGGCCGCGGTGGCCGCGGAGGATGCGCAGGTTCTCGATGGGCACCTTCGTGCCGATCGTGTACGCGATGAGGTCACCGCTGAAGGCACCGACCGCCGCAGCGAGCACGAGGAACCACAGGCTGGGCGCGTCGCCGCTCACCGAGAGCGCGGCCACCGCGATCACGATCGACTCGCTCGGCACCGGCGGGAAGAAACCGTCGATGGTCGCGAGCACCGTCACCGCGAGGAGGATCCACGGGGACCCGGCGAGCCCCAGGACGAACTCCTCCACGGCCTGCATCAGCTCCATGGTGTCCTTTCGCAGGGCGAGCCCCGGGCACCCCGGGCGAGTCCCTGCAACGGTACGTCAGCCCCGGGGGCGCCGGTATGGGTGATGACCCTGAGAAAGCCCCCGGTCAGAGCGCCAGGCGCTCCTCGACGACGTCGGCCAGGCCGTGCGCGACGACCTCCGCCTCGTCCATCGTCGCCGCCTCGACCATGACCCGGACGAGCGGCTCCGTGCCGGAGGGGCGCAGCAGCACGCGGCCGGTCTCGCCCAGGGTCGCCTCGGCCTCGCGGACCGCCGCGGCGAGCGCCTCGTCCTCGCCGGCGCGGGCCTTGTCCACACCCTTGACGTTGACGAGCACCTGCGGCAGGCGGGTCACGATCGAGGCGAGGTCGGCCAGCGTGCGGCCGGTCTCGACCACGCGGGCAGCGAGCATCAGCGAGGTGAGGATGCCGTCACCGGTGGTGGCGTGCCGGGAGTTGATGATGTGGCCGGACTGCTCCCCGCCCAGGGTGTGCCCCCCGGCGCGCATCGCCTCGAGCACGTAGCGGTCCCCCACGGCGGTCTGGACGGTACTGATGCCGGCGTCACGCATGGCGAGGAGCAGGCCGAGGTTGGACATGACCGTGACGACGAGAGTGTCGTTGGTGAGGTCGCCGGACTCCTTCATGGCGGTGGCGAGCAGGCCCATGATCTGGTCGCCGTCCACCAGCGCGCCGGTGTGGTCCACCGCCAGGCAGCGGTCGGCGTCGCCGTCGTAGGCGACGCCGAAGGCCGCCTCGGACGCGACCGTGACGGCCTGGAGCTGCTCGGGGTGGGTGGAGCCGCAGGCGTCGTTGATGTTGCGCCCGTCCGGCGAGGCGTTGATGACGACGACGTCGGCGCCCGCCTCGCGCAGGGCCAGGGGGGCGATGTCGCTGGCCGCGCCGTTGGCGCAGTCGACGGCGATGCGCAGCCCGCGCAGCGGCTGCCCGACCGCACGCACGAGATGGTCGATGTAGCTGCGGTCGGCCAGCGCGACGTCGTCGCTGATCCGGCCGACGTCGGCGCCGACGGGGCGCTCCCACGCGCTCCCGAGGCCCGCCTCGATGCGGTCCTCGATCGCGTCCTCGAGCTTGAACCCGCCGTGGGCGAAGAACTTGATGCCGTTGTCCGGCATCGCGTTGTGCGAGGCGGAGATGACGACGCCGAGGTCGACGTCGGTGCTCGCCGTCAGGTGGGCGACGCCCGGGGTCGGCAGCACCCCGACCTGCGTGACGTCCACGCCCGCGCTGGCGAGGCCGGCCGCGATCGCCGAGGAGAGGAACTCGCCGGAGATGCGGGTGTCCCGGCCGATGACGGCGCGGGGCCGGCGCCCGGTGAAGTCACCGGAGGAGGTCAGCACCCGGGCGGCCGAGGCGCCCAGGTCGAGGGCGAGCTCCGCGGTGACGTCGCGGTTGGCGAGGCCTCGCACGCCGTCGGTGCCGAAGAGTCGAGCCATGGTGCTACCTCCGAGAGAGTCCGGTTCTGCGGCGCCCATCGTGCCATCTCGCGCCCGGCGGCAGCGCATGCGCCCACCCCCGGACGCACCGCGGCCCCGTCCGAGCGGTGCTCGGGCGGGGCCGCGGGTCAGGCGCAGATCAGCGCTTGGAGTACTGCGGGGCCTTGCGGGCCTTCTTGAGACCGGCCTTCTTGCGCTCGACCGAGCGGTCGTCGCGCTTGAGGAACCCGGCCTTCTTCAGCGCGGGACGGTTCGAGTCGCGGTCGATCTCGTTGAGCGCGCGGGCGATGCCCATGCGCAGCGCGCCGGCCTGGCCGGAGGTGCCGCCGCCGTGGATGCGGGCGATGACGTCGAAACGGCCCGCGATGTCGAGCAGCGTGAACGGCGAGCTCACGAGCTGCTGGTGCAGCTTGTTCGGGAAGTAGTCCTCGAGCGAGCGCCCGTTGATCTTCCACTCGCCGGTGCCGGGGACGAGGCGCACCCGGGCGACCGCCTCCTTGCGGCGGCCGAGGGCCTGGCCGGGGGCGGTGAGGGACTGGCCCAGACCGGCCGCAGCCGCCTCAGTCTCGGTGGTGTAGCTGCTGGGGACGTTCTCGTCGTCCAGCTCGATGTCCGAAGTGGTCTCAGCCACAGTTCTCCTTCAGTCCTGTTCTGTGCCGCAGGCGCGAACGCTACTGGGCAACCTGGGTGATCTCGAAGGTCTGCGGCTTCTGCGCGCTGTGCGGGTGCTCCGCACCGGCGTAGACCTTCAGCTTGGCGAGCTGGTCGCGCCCGAGGGAGGTCTTGGGGAGCATGCCGCGGACGGCCTTCTCCACAGCACGCTCGGGGAACCGGGCAAGAAGCTCGGCGTAGTTCGTGGCCTTCAGCCCGCCCGGGTAACCGGAGTGGTGGTACGCGATCTTGTTGTCGCGCTTGCTCCCGGTCAGGGCGACCTTGTCAGCGTTGATCACGATGACGAAGTCGCCGTTGTCCACGTGCGGGGCGAAGGTCGGCTTGTGCTTCCCACGGAGCAAGGTGGCGACCTGCGTCGCCAGTCGGCCGAGGACGACGTCGGTAGCGTCGATGACGTACCAGTTCTTCGTGACGTCGCCGGGCTTCGGTGTGTACGTGCGCACGGGCGTAGCCTTCGTTTCTTCAGCGTTCTCTCGTCGGGCGCAGTTATGGCGGCACTGCGGCCCATGGTCAGGTGTTGCTCGCTGCCGGCACCCGCTCTCCTGAACCGGCGAGTGGGAGCACCGGGGAGCGCATGGGGATGCACAACGAGGTCCAAGACTACCGCCGCGCCGCCAGCAGGGTCAAAACTTCGCCCCCACCAGTTTTCGTGAGACCTGCCACGGCCGCGCCCGGCGGTCGCCCCCGCCGGGAGCACCGCCGGTCCAGGGACCTCGTGCCCAGCGGCCGCACGGCTCCGGTGGGACACTCGGGCATGGACAGCAAGGAGCTCCGGCCGGCCGGCTGGGACCCGGTCCCGCCGGACGACGACGACACCTTCGACGAGCCCGACGCGCGCGTGGGTCAGCTGGTCGCCCTGCCCGACGACGACGACCCCTCCGACGAGGTCGGGGAGTGGCAGGACGTCCTCGCCGAGGAGGAGGACCGCACGCCCGGCGACCGCTGCGCCGAGGAGGCGGCGATGCACATCGTGCGCGACGGCCACGGCGGGCTCACCGGCGACGACCCTGACGACCTGGGCTGGGACGGGCGGCGCTGAGGCCCCTCGCCACCACCGCTCCGGCCGGGGCCGGCGGGTGAGAGGTGCGGGCGCCCGGCGATGCGCCTCCGGGCCGCCGGTGGCACGCTGACGTCATGAGTACAGACAACCCGAGCACCCCGGTCAGCGGCGGCGGCACGCCCGGCCCCGACCAGTTCCTGAGCGACGAGTCCTGGCAGCCCAACAAGGAGGACGCCCTCCTCGACACGGAGACGGACGACGTCCTCGACGAGGGGATGACCGCCCCGGACACCGATCCGCTGGCCAGCCTCGACCTCTCGGAGTCGGGCCAGGCCGAGGGCGAGACCTGGGACGACCGGCTCGCCCGCGAGGAGCCCGAGGTCTGGGAGGAGCAGCCCGACGACGACGAGAGCCGCGCCGCCCCCGGCCCCAGCGGTGAGGAGGCGCCCGACGTCCGCGAGGGCACGGGGGTCGGCCGTCTCGTGGCGGTGCCGGACGACGACGGGCCCGAGGACCTGCCCGGCGAGGAGCAGGACGTGCTGGCCGAGGACGCCGGCGTGGCCGGCGGCGGGTTCCTCCCCGAGGAGGCCGCCATGCACGTCGAGGGCGAGGGCGCGGTCGACGAGGGCGGCACCATCGATCCCGACGACCGGGGCTGAGCCGGCCCGCGGGACGGACGAGGTGGGTGCGCGTTGCGGGTGACGAGGCGGCACCCAGTGCTGCACCTGACCGCCGACGGCGCCACCCGCCGCCGCTCCGACACGCTCGCGGGTGAAGAACCCCTGGAGATCCGCCTCGGCGGCGTGCCGTGGAGCGTCACGATGCGCACACCCGGCGGCGACTTCGACCTCGTCGCCGGGTTCCTCGTCTCCGAGGGCGTGGTCTGGGACGCCCGCCAGATCTCCTCGCTGACCTACGGCCCGGGCGTGGACCCGGACGGCTCCCCCAGCTACAACGTCGTCGACGTCCGCCTCGCGCCGGGCGTCCCGGGCCCGGACGCCGCGCAGGCGCGCCACGTCTACACGTCGAGCTCGTGCGGCATCTGCGGCACCGCCTCCGTCGAGGCGGTCACCAAGGCGTCCCGCTTCGCTGTCGACGAGGACCCCGTGCGCGTGCCGCTGGCCGAGCTGCTGACGCTGCCGGCCCGGCTCCGCGAGCGCCAGCGCGTGTTCGACGCCACCGGCTCGGTCCACGCCGCCGCGCTCTTCGAGGTCGACGGCCACGGCGGGGCGGAGCTGCTGTGCCTGCGCGAGGACGTGGGCCGGCACAACGCCGTCGACAAGGTGCTCGGCTGGGGGCTGCGCGAGGGCCGGCTGCCGTTGCGCGGCACGGTGCTGCAGGTCTCCGGCCGGGCCTCCTTCGAGCTGGTGCAGAAGGCGCGGATGGCCGGCGTCCCGGTCCTCGCCGCCGTGAGCGGGCCGTCCTCGCTCTCGGTGGACCTGGCGCAGGAGGCCGGGATGACGCTGGTGGGGTTCAGCCGCGGGGACGGCCTCAACGTCTACGCGGGCGCGCACCGGCTCGTGTGACGGGGCCTCGGCGGCCGTCGGTCCCGCCCGGGCACCGCCCTCCTGCGGTCACGGCAGCGTACGCACCGCGCGCGCCTGCGCGGCCCGCTCGGCGAGGCGGTCCGGCGGCGGGTACGCCACCTCCTCGAGAGTGAGGCCGTGAGCGGGCGCGACGGCGACCGCGGGCTGGCGCACCCCCGACGCCAGCACCTCCGCGGGCCACCCGGACGGGCGGCGCCCCTCCCCCACCGCGAGCGAGGCCCCGACGAGCGCCCGCACCATCGAGTGGCAGAACGCGTCGGCCCGCACGGTCGCGACCACCAGCCCGGCGTCGGGCTCGCCCGCCGGCACCCGCCGCCAGTCCAGGTCGAGGAGCGTGCGGATGGTCGTCGCGCCCTCGCGGGGCTTGCAGTAGGCCGCGAAGTCGTGCTCGCCGAGCAGCAGCCTGGCGGCCACGTCCATCGCTGCGACGTCGAGCGGGCGGCCGTGCCAGACCACGTCGCGCCGGCGCAGGGGGTCCCGGGCCGTGACGTCGTCGGCGATGCGGTAGGCGTACCGGCGCCAGAGGGCGGCGAAGCGGGCGTCGAACCCGGGCGGCGCCTCGACCGCCCGGTGGACGACGACGTCGCCGCTGCCGCGCGGCACGGCGCCCCGCCCGAGGACGCCCGCGAGCCGGGTCACGAGCGACTCCCCCGGGGTGCGGTCGCTGCGCCCGGGCAGCGCGGCCCAGGCGTCCTCGGGCACGTCCAGGTGCGCGACCTGGCCGCGGGCGTGCACGCCTGCGTCGGTGCGCCCGGCCACCGTCAGCCGCGCGGGCGCGGGCAGGCGCAGCACGGTGGTGAGCGCGTCCTCGAGGACGCCCTGAACGGTGCGCAGCCCGGGCTGGCGGGCCCACCCGGCGAAGTCGCTGCCGTCGTAGGCGAGATCGAGCCGGACCCGCACGACGGCGCCGTCCACGGGCCCCGGCACGGCGGGCCCCGTCTCCCGCACCGCCGGACCCGGCCCGGGCGCCGTCGGGTCCGGCACCGCCGGACCCGGCCCTGTCGGCGCCGTCGGCGCCCCTTCTCCGGTCATGCCACCGCTCTCCGCGTCGTCCAGCTCCACCGGGTGAGGCTAGCCCTCACGGACGGCAGCGGTCCCGACGATCCCCCGCCCCCAGGGGTTCACCGCGGGGACCGATCGTGCCAGGGTGGAGGTACTCCCGCGCTGCGTGCCTGATGCGGCGCGGAGCGTTCCTGTTCGTACGACGACGTTCGAGAGGGAGTCTCCATCGTGAGCAACAAGGCAGTCAGCTACGCCGGTCCGGGCAAGGTCGAGGTCATCGACATCGACTACCCCACGTTCGAGCTGAAGGACGGGCCGGGCGTCAACCCGGCCAACGTGGGGCGCAAGGTCAACCACGGCGCGATCCTGAAGGTGGTCTCCACCAACATCTGCGGCTCCGACCAGCACATGGTCCGCGGCCGCACCACCGCCCCCGAGGGCCTGGTGCTCGGGCACGAGATCACCGGCGAGGTGGTCGAGACCGGCTCGGACGTGGAGTTCGTCAAGAAGGGCGACATCGTCTCGGTCCCGTTCAACATCGCCTGCGGTCGCTGTCGCAACTGCAAGGAGGGCAAGACCGGCATCTGTCTCAACGTCAACCCGGACCGTCCGGGCTCGGCGTACGGCTACGTGGACATGGGCGGCTGGGTCGGCGGGCAGGCCGAGTACGTGCTCGTCCCGTACGCCGACTGGAACCTGCTGGTCTTCCCCGACCGTGACCAGGCGCTGGAGAAGATCCTCGACCTGACCATGCTGTCGGACATCTTCCCGACCGGCTTCCACGGCGCGTACACGGCGGGCACCAAGGTCGGGAGCACGGTCTACGTCGCCGGAGCCGGTCCGGTCGGGCTCGCCGCGGCGACCTCGGCCCAGCTGCTCGGCGCCGCGGTCGTCATCGTCGGCGACCTCAACGAGGAGCGCCTCGCCCAGGCCCGCGCCTTCGGCTGCGAGACCGTGGACGTCTCCAAGGGCGACCCGAAGGACCAGATCGAGCAGATCCTCGGCGTCCCCGAGGTGGACTGCGCCGTCGACGCGGTCGGCTTCGAGGCGCGCGGTCACGGCGCGGGCGCGGCCAAGGAGGCGCCCGCCACGGTCCTGAACTCGCTCATGGAGATCACGGCGGCCGGCGGTGCGCTCGGCATCCCGGGCCTGTACGTCACCGGCGACCCGGGCGCCGTGGACGACGCCGCCAAGCACGGCACGCTGTCGATCAGCCTCGGCACCGGCTGGGCGAAGTCGCTCAGCTTCACCACCGGCCAGTGCCCGGTCATGCGGTACCACCGGGGCCTGATGCAGGCGATCCTGCACGACAAGGTGAGCATCTCCAAAAACGTCAACGCGACGCCCATCCCGCTCGACCAGGCGCCGCAGGGCTACGACGAGTTCGACAAGGGCGCGGCGAAGAAGTACGTGCTCGACCCGCACGGCATGGTCGGCGCCCGGAGCTGACCTGGCGTCGCGCCCCCGGTGCCCGGCACCGGGGGCGTCTCGCGCGGACCGCGCAGCGCCCGGCGCGGGCTGCTCCGCGCGCCCCGCGCGGGCTGCTCCGCCCCGCGCGAGCTGCTCGCCGCGTCTGGGTGTGACCTGCTCAGCCGGGGTGGCGCACCGGCTCGCCGCGGTCGACACGCTCGCGCTGCGGGACCACGGTGTAGCGCGGGTCCCGCGCCGAGGCGATGCCCGCGCGCACCACGCCGAACCGCGTGCACGCCGAGCCCGCCAGCAACGCCGCGCCGGAGGCGACGGCGACGGCGCGGCTGCGCCCGGCCAGCAGCATCCCGGCCGCGCCGGCGAGGGTGAGGGTGCGTGCGGCCCGCATCAGCCGCCCGGGCGCGCCCGAGCGCAGCGGCTCGGCGGTGATCCCCATCGAGCGCTCCATCCGGTGCTCGGCGAGGACCTCCGCCACCGCCCCGCCGACGGCGAGGCGCCGGGCCGGGCCTGCCTGGGCCGCCGGCACGAGGGCCGTCGCCAGCCCGCCGGCGGCCGCCGCGGCGGACCCGCAGAACACGAACGGCAGCTCCCGGTACGCCTCGTGCCACGACGGCGTCGCCGTGTCGGAGAGCAGCACGGCGGTGTAGGCGGCGACCGGCGGGGCGAGCACCCCCGCGAGCACCCCGGCAGGGCCCCCGACCGCGGCGAGCAGCCGCAGCGGTGCCCGGGCCGAGCGCGGCATCAGCATCCCGGCCACCTCGGCCGCCGCGGCGACGCCGGCGGGCGGGCCGTAGAGGGCGAGGATCCAGGTGCCGACCGACATCGGCGAGGTGACCTTCACCGTGCGCAGCATGTTGAGGAACCGCTCGGGCCGGCCGAGGTCGTGCACGAGGGTGACCATGCTGAACCCGAGCGCGCCGAGCGCGGTCAGGCGGCCCGCGCGGCGCAGGGAGCCCCGCCCGGTCAGGTCGGCGCCGGCGGCGAGGAGGGAGGAGCCGGCGGCCAGGCCCCCGGCGAACATGTAGGCGGGGATGTCGTTCTCCCACGGCGCCGGCTTCACGACCGGCCGGCCGTAGTAGGAGGTGAACTCCGCCGGCGGGACCATGGCGCGCTCGCCGCCGTGGGTGCGCCGCCGCCCCTCGCGCGCCCGGCGGTCCGCGCCCGCGCCGCCCGCCACCAGCTCGCGCCCCGGCCCGCCCACCC